>NZ_CP032695.1:0-323115 GCF_003627755.1 Rhizobium jaguaris
AACATGTCGTCCCACACGTCCCGGCGAAAGTGATTGGACATGCTCAACGACCTTGAGCTTGCCAGCTCTCCCAGATCTTTGGTCGGAGTATCGCTATTGTCGAGCATGACCACGCATAAGAGGCTATTCCGCGGTGAATATGTTGGAGATCGAGATCCCGCTTGTCATTCGCTCCAGCCGAGGAAGAAGACCCTACGTACGTCGTTTCGCAAGTCGTGCCGAAGCAAGAACTGGGAAAAGGATAGTGGGTATTCAGCTTCTGTCAATCAGACGCTTAGTCCGACGTTTCAGGCGACACGAGCGCCAAAAGATCAATTATGTCACCTATTTCACTTTGCGTTCGGGCATTATTGTAGTAACTTTCTCCTATCAATTCGGTCTCAGTTTGGCGGCTCACGCCCTGCGGATCGGCCCCAGTCGGGAAGCCCCCTATCGATCGGAATTGGATCGCCCAATGGGAGTGGGGAGTGGCGGAAGTAAATGATCAGATTGCTTCCGTTTGACAGCTTAGCTTAAATTTAACAGCGATTTAGCTCCGGCCGATAATTTGCAGCCGCTCAAGGTAATTGAGCGGTTTCCAGAGCGAATGCTCTCAGGGGAGAGCTCCTTGCTCTATCGGCGAGGTCCTCTCCACCTTATGCCCTACGCAACCTATTCGCCCTAAAAATTGCCGTCGCGTTGGCGACAGATTGAGCCGCCCAGGACTCCATGCAGATGCAATGCGAAGACACCGGGGCTTCGTCCTTTCACCGCATTTCAATTGGCCAGATTCTGTGTTTAAACCTTCTCCAAAGGCGCAATTCATACCCCTGGGGAATGACGATGCGGCGCTCGACGCTTGTTGCAATGTTTCTTTCGCTTTTTGCCGCATTCACATCCAGCGCGTCGGCCGCCGAGCTTTTTCGTGACGATTTCAGATCACCGGCGATCAATCAGAACCAATGGTGTTCCTGCCAGATCGACAACACAAACACACCTGTGACATTCTCCGCTAACCCTGCCGACAAGAAGGATCATATCGCCGGAATTACCGTCAACGAGTCCTCCCTCGGCGGCAAAAGGTGCGAGCCTGCCTGCAAAGTACCGCAGGAGACGCAGGCTGCAAAACGCCACTTAGTGACGGACTTCAGCAGACCAGAGTTTCTTGGAACGAATTTCTTCGCCAAGCCGAAACCGAAATGGGCGCCGACGGCGGGCCAGCCCGATCGATATTGCGACGAAGCCGCCTGGAACCGGGTCAAATCAGCTCACCAGGAGGACGAATGCATTCAGCGCGAAGAGCTTCGTCTGCAGAAGCCCTTTTTTCGAAGGTCCGACGTGCCGCTCATCTATTCCTACCGGTTCCGCATGCCCAAGGACGTGTTGAACGACAGGGATTCCATTCGCTGGATCACGGCACAGTGGAAACAGGAGCCGATCAATAACAGGTATGAGCGGGAGTTCGAGGGCTGGTCGCCAAGCCCGTTTCTTGCACAGCGCTACGACGACGGCATCCTGCATGTCACGGTCCAGGACGACATGTGCAGATGCTTAATCGCGTCCGCGCCCGCGAAAGGAAGCAATCTCGTTTGGAAAGATGGCACGCCGCGCTATTGCCAATCCATCCGACCGCAAGATAGCAATGGCAAAGCTTGCGCGCCTGATTTGGAGGTGAAATACGGGCGCAATCCCGTCCTGTCGACGCCAGCGGGGGAGTGGGTCGAGATGCGCTATCGTGTTCAGGCGGGGCGCGACGGCAACGCATTCATCGAGATTCATCAGGACGGCAGATTCATCGCCAGGGTAACGGGCAAGATCGGGTACGAGCCTGACCCGTCATCTCCGCCGATGACCAAGTTTAAGATCGGCCAGTATCGCGACTATATACCGTCTTCTGACACCTTGGAGCTGGATTGGATCAGGATCGATACCACCCGAAAATAGGGGGCGGCCGGTCGCCCCTGAGGGGCGTCGACCCACGGCACTCGCGTATTGTGCTTTCCTGCTCGGCTATGAGAGTTGTTGCGCCACTAGTGCGGCCCAATAATCGATGCCGTAAGCGATCGCATTGTCATTGAAATCATAGGCCGGATTGTGCAGGTCGGCGCTGTCGCCATTGCCGAGCCAGATGATCGCGCCGGGCCGCCTTTCGAGCATGTAAGAAAAGTCCTCCGAGCCCATCGTCATCGGCCAGTTGCCGTCGACACGGTCGGCACCGACGATGCTCCTGGCCGCCGCAATCGCAACCGAAGTCTTCTCGGCATTGTTGACGGTCACCGGATACCCAGGGCGCCAGTCGATTTCGGCCTGCGCGTCGTAGAGCTTCGCCGTCCCCAAGACCACATCGCGAAACCGTTGCTCGACGGCCTTGCGTGTCGCCGGTAGCATCGTCCGGATCGTGCCGCCGATTTCAACCGCGGGAGGGATGACATTCAGCGCTTTCCGGTCTCCGCCACTGATGAAGGTGACGGAAACGACGACCGGATCGAACGGATCGGTAAAGCGCGATGCGATCGACTGGAGCGCGACGATGACATGCGAAGCGACAAGCACTGGGTCACGGGCGAGATGCGGCGACGCCGCATGCCCGCCCCGCCCGTTGATGGTGATGACGAAGCGATCGCCTGCAGCCATCATCGGGCCGCTGCGGATGGCGAACGAACCCACGGCAAGCCCCGGCTGATTGTGCATTCCATAGACTTCATCGACGCCAAAGCGATCGAGCAGTCCTTCTTCCAGCATGACGCGTCCGCCGCCGCCACCTTCTTCCGCCGGCTGGAAGATCAGAACGATCTTGCCGGCGAAATCCCGATCGGCGGTAAAGCGCTTGGCGGCGCCGAGCAAAATGGCCGTATGGCCATCATGTCCACAAGCATGCATCATGTTAGCCACTTTCGATGCATAGGGCAGGTTCGTCTGTTCCGACATCGGCAGTGCGTCCATGTCGCAGCGAAGCGCGATCGTCTTGCCGCTGCCCCGGTTGCCCGCAATCACCGCCACGACGCCCGATTTGGCGATCCCCGTCACCACCTCGTCGCAACCGAAGGCCTTCAACTTCTCCGCCACCATTGCCGATGTACGCGGCAGGTCAAACAGAAGCTCCGGGTACTGGTGAATCTCGCGGCGCCAGTTTTTGGCCTCGTTTGCGATGATCCGCGATGTTTCGGACGGGTTCATGAATCGCCTCCTTGGGGTGGTCTGTTGCTTGCATTCGGATTACCGCGGCCGCGAAACGCAGAGCGGTCTGGAACTATCTCTGACATAGTCTTGAGCGGAATGCTGGTATAACCACATTTGCGAGCAGCCGAACATATGGGCTAGCTTCTATGCCGAAGCGTTTAATTCCGCTGATTTAGGTTCGCCGGATAAATTCCGAGACGAGAGCAATGACTTCTTCCGGCGAATCCTCCAGGCAGTAGTGACCGACGCCTGCGAGGCGATGCACCGGAGCGGTGGAGAAGAGCTCGGTGAAGAGCGGCAGGAAATGCCCGGCGTGGAGCGTGCGGTCCGCCTCACCCCAAATGGCGAGAGCGGGCCTGGCGCGGATAGTGCGATTGGCGGCTGCGTCGGGTATCTCAAATCTGTGCGCGTTGGTCGCAAAACCCTTGGCCCAGCCAATCGCACCAAGGCAGTCGGCCGGGCGAGCGAAGGGCGCGGCAAAAGCGGCGAGCCACGTGTCGGTGATGAGCTCGTTGTTTTCGAAGCCGTTGAGCTTGAGTGTGCTCAGCATGTTGAAGCCGAGCTGACCCAGGACCGCGTCGAGGCTACCGTCCACTTCTGCTTTCGCGATCCACTGGAACCATGGCGAGACGGCGGCATTCGCCATGACTCGTTCGATGAGATCGGCCTGGCCGAACGGGGTTGGTCCGTTGGTCGTGATCACGCGACGAATGCGATGGGGATGGCGGGCGGCGAGCCCCATGCCGACCGGACCGCCGAAGTCGTGCATGACAAGGGTGATATCGTTGAGATCGAGCGAAAGGACGAAACGCTCCAGATTGTCGATGTGATCCTGCAGCCAATAACTGCGGTCCTGCGGCGTCTGGCTTTTGCCGAAACCCATATGGTCGGGAACGACCACGCGGCAGGTGCTGCGTAGCGCGGAGATCAGATGGCGAAAGAGATAGCCCCAAGTGGGCTCACCGTGAAGGCATAGCACGACCTCTGCCTCACGCGGCCCCTCATCGACATAGTGCATCTGGAAACCGGGAGCGTCGGTGAAATGCGGCACGAATGGAAAGGTGCCGTCGAAGGTCGCGTCTGATTGAACCATGGATATTTTCTCCCTTTGCCCTGGCGTGCAGGCGAGGTAGTTTCAAATTAAAACCACTTATCTCATATCGATTGCGGTTTCAAATTGCAACTACTATATGGAACAGGGAATGAGCCGATATCCGTCTGGTCGTAGGGTGGATATGCCGGAAACGAAACAAGGGGTGAGGTCGCGGTGGTCAAAAGAATAAGCCACAAGAATTCGAGCTGTGGCGTTGCCAGACCGTTGGATGCGATTGGCGACTGGTGGACGTTGCTGATCGTCCGCGACGCTTTCGACGGCCTGCGGCGGTTCGGAGAATTCCAGAAGAGCCTTGGGCTCGCGAAGAACATCCTTGCGGCGCGCCTGCGCAATCTCATTGCCCATGGCATCATGGTCACGGTCCCTGCGTCGGACGGCAGCCCCTATCAGGAATACCTGCTGACAGAGAAGGGGCGCGGCCTGTTTCCAGTACTCGTCGCCCTCAGGCAGTGGGGCGAGGACTTTTTCTTCGAGCCCGACGAAGCGCACGTGCTTCTCGTCGACAGGATGCAAGGCCTTCCCGTACGAAAACTGGAGCTTCGCTCTGAGGATGGGCGCGTGCTGGGGCCGGACGACACCGTTGTCTGTCCCGTTCGGGAGTCAACAGCCGGCGAGCACAAATAGAGCCTCGATGGAGGCAGGCAGCTTAGTATCCAGCTTCATTTGCGCCGAGAGGCCGGCGGTTCGCCAAAAAGCAGGCTGCAATCAAATCAGGCCAATACGGAGCCGATCTGAAGCGCGCGCAGATCGCTCCGTGAACCGTTCGCCGATTCCCACTGCCCTGGGCAGAACACTCGTAGCTGCGGCGCCTCAATTGCTGGCCGTCTTCACCAGAATTAAAGAAACCGAAATTAGAAATAAAGCTAAGCGCACTTTGCGTCTTGAAAGCTATTAAACAATGATGACCGTATTAGGCTGTATAGCCGGCAAACATAATATCTGGCTGGTGATCGTTGCAGCAGTTGTATGCATCGCGGGCTCCTGGGTTATCATCCGCCTGTTCGATCGAGCAGCCAGCACGACAGGTGCACAGAGGATCGGATGGCATCTTCTGACGACCGTTGCGGCTGGCTCGGCAATCTGGTGCACGCACTTCATCGCGATTCTGGCCTATTATCCGGATGTGCCTGTGAGCTTCGATCCGGTCATGACCATCATGTCGCTGTTGATCGCCATGGTCGGTGTTCAACTGGGCCTTGTCGCCGCGGCGAGCGGCCTCACGCAGATGGCACCGGCCGTCGGAGGCGGTATCGTCGGTCTTGCGATCGTCGCAATGCACTATTCCGGCATGATGGCCTACCGCGTGCAAGGTATTGTCTCGTGGGACAGGCCTTACCTGTTGGCGTCGATCTTCCTCTCTGTCATGTTTTCTGGCTTGGCCCTGCATTTCGCGATGCGCCGTGTCTCTCGGAGCGATAAATATGTCGCGACGGGCGTTCTCGTTCTGGCGATCGTCAGCCTGCATTTCACTGGAATGACGGCGTTCCGCGTCTCTCCAATGCTGATCGACGGTTCTTTTTCGAATCCAGCCGCCTTGCAGGCGCTTGCACTGGCCGTCGCCGGGGTTGCGTTGACTATCGTCGGTGCAGGGCTTGCCAGCTACCTTATCGATAACAGCATGCGCGCGGAATCGTATGAACGACTTCGGCACATGGCCATGAATGATAATCTGACCGGCCTGCCGAACAGGGCGAGCTTCAACGATCATCTCGATCATGAACTCCGCATTGCCGAGGAAACGGGAGGTAAGGTTGCTCTGATTGGCATTGATCTCGACCGCTTCAAAGAGATCAACGATCTTCGCGGCCATGCCGCCGGCGACGAGGTACTAAAGATCCTCGCGCGGCGCATGAGCAATCTTCTGGGTGATGGCGAGTTTGCTTCTAGGCTCGGCGGCGATGAGTTTGCTGCCGTTTATCGCATGCGACACCAGGCCGGCCTTGCCGATTTTCTGGCGCGTCTCGAAGCCGCTCTCTTCAAGCCCATTCGCCTCGATGATTATGAAATCGTCCCTGGAGCCAGTCTTGGCGTTGCTCTCTACCCCGATAATGCCGACAGCAAAGAGGCTTTGATCAATAACGCAGATCTCGCCATGTACCGCGCGAAGACGGACATTACTCGAGCGGTTTGCTTCTACGAGCAATCGATGGATGAAACCGTCAGAGCTCGCAGGACTCTGACAAGCGAGCTTCGGCAGGCAATCGAAAACAACCAGTTGGATATTCACTACCAGGTGCAGACGTCCATCTCGACCGGCGAGGTCTGCGGATACGAGGCCCTGCTTCGCTGGGAGCATCCGCAACATGGATTCATTCCACCTTCCGAGTTCATCCCACTGGCGGAGGAAAATGGCCTGATCCAGCAAATGGGGGAATGGGTGCTGCGAACCGCCTGCATCAGGGCGGCGTCCTGGGAACCTCCCTACAAGGTGGCCGTCAATCTTTCTCCGGTTCAATTCGCACACACCGATCTGCCGAAGCTCGTCCTCGAAATCCTGATTGAAACGGGACTGCCAGCAGATCGACTGGAACTGGAACTGACGGAATCGACCATTTTCGCCGATCGGGAGCGTTCGCTACATATGCTGCGCCAGATCAAGGCACTCGGCGTCAGCATCGCTCTTGACGATTTCGGGACGGGGTATTCGTCGCTCGATACGCTGCGGTCCTTCCCCTTCGACAAAATCAAGCTCGATCGCTCCTTCATGAGCGAAATCGAATCCAGTCCGCAGGCCAAGGCGATTATTCGCGCTGTGCTGGCTCTCGGCAAGAGCCTAGATATTCCAGTACTGGCCGAGGGCATTGAGACACAGGGCCAACTTACGCTTTTGAGCGCGGAAGGCTGTGATGAAGCACAGGGATATTTGCTGGGCCGCCCGGTACCCCTGAATCAGATCATCACCAGCGGCCAAATCAGCCTGATGAGCTCGGAGCTTTTGGAAGGAACGGCCACGGCAGTGCGTCTGGAGGAACAGGCGGTCCATTCTGCTGTGCGCCGCAGCCTCTGAGATCTCCCGGCCAAGATTGCGAAAAGCGGCTGCACAGGCCGAACACCCTCACTCTTAACAAGCGCCAAAGTCGATCTTATCTGTTTCGAATAGGTCGTGTGCGAACGCGAGATGCCTTCGCGCATCGGTTTAGAAAATCGATGGTCGAGGCCGATTGTCGTTCCCGGAAAACGACAATCGGCGTATATTTGTGGTTCGGCACGGATCGTTGCGCGTCAACAAAGACTAAGTTCTCGTGAGGTATGGGTAATGCAATTTTCAGCGGAAGCGGCGGCCAAAGCGCATGTCGAGAGCCAAGGAAGCTGGCCGACAAGGCGGAGTGCGATCCTCGATTGGCTGGTGCATGATACCCGCGGAGAACGCTTCATCGACAATATTCTCGTGGACCTGTGCGGGAGATTGCGGGCTGCCGGCGTCCCCGTCGGCAGGGCGACACTGCATTTCAGGACCCTCCATCCGGAATGGCTCGGTGCACGAATTCTTTGGCGCACCGGGCTTGAGGAGGCCAATATCAGCACCTTCAGCCATGGTGTCGAGACAACGCCGCAGTTTCTGGCAAGCCCGATCAATGAGATCTTCAACGGTGCCACGGAGGTTCGCCAAAACCTAGAAGACCTGAATGCCACCAATCGGCCGGCCTACCCCCTCTATCAGGAAATGCATGCCGAAGGATTGACCGACTACATCGCGTGGCCGATCTATCACACGCTTGGCAAGCGCCACATCGTCACCTTTGCTGCCGACGTGCCGGGCGGATTTACCGAAGAGCATGTCGCCTTCCTGAAGGATCTCTTGCCGGCCCTGACGCTGGTAAGCGAGATCAGGCTGAAGAACATTATAGCGCGGACACTTCTGCGCACCTATGTGGGACCACATGCCAGCGAGCAGATCCTGGCCGGTGCAACCACCCGCGGCAGCGGCACCACCGTCGGCGCGGCCATCCTCATCTGCGATCTGCGCGATTTCACGACGATTTCAGACATGTGGCCGCGCGATGACGTGATCGAGCTTCTGAACGCCTATTTCGACGCGATGTCGGAGCCGATCGAGAAACATGGCGGCGAGATCCTCAAATTCATGGGTGATGGCCTGCTGGCGATTTTCCCGCTCAGCGACCCTAAGGCTTGCGCCAATCTTCTGCAGGCGATCAGTGAAGCGGAGGCGGCGGTCGACGCGCTGAATGAGGAAAATAGCCGGAACGGCCGTGAGGTGCTGCGCTATGGTGTTGGGGTGCATGTCGGTGACGTAATGTATGGCAACATCGGGTCTCGCACCCGCCTGGACTTCACGGTTATCGGGCCGGCTGTCAATGTCGCTTCGCGCCTGGAGACGCTGACCAAGGAGGTCAAACGGCCCGTGCTGTTGTCCAAGGCCTTCGTCGACATGGCAGGTTGTGAAATCGCGATGGAAAGCCTCGGTGCCTTTCCTCTCAAGGGCCTTGGCGAACCCGTCGATGTCTTCGCCTTCGCGACGAACGGAAATAGCATGGCCCGTCAGAAAGCCAGATCATAATACCTGCGGCCAGGACGCTCGCTTGATCCAATTGTCGCACGTTAAGATATGATAACGCTGATCGCAAAACGTGAAGCGTGTGGGGCTGTCGTCTTTTGCATAATTGCTTATATTATGAACGGGATAACAATGATAGCCGCCTCAATTTTGTGGGATCGTTCTGCGATCACAGACGTTAGTTAGGGCCGACTCAACGGCCCGACGAGCGGGGGGCCTTGCACCCTGAATACTCTGACAGGAGAGAAAGATGAAAAAATTACTCGCGACAGCATTTTCAGCAGCATCATTGATCGTCACCGGCGCGGCGACGGCGCGCGCGGCCGATTTGCAGACAACCTATGAGGAACCGGACCAGCGCAACGGCGTGAAGATCGGCTATCTTACTTGCGACGTTGGCGGCGGTGTCGGATACGTGCTCGGGTCGGCCAAGGAAGTCGATTGTGTTTTCCGTTCGTCCGTCGGCAGGGAGCGCGTAGACCACTATAGTGGTGCTATCAGAAAATTAGGCGTCGATCTCGGCTTCACGACCCGCAGCCGGCTCGTTTGGCTCGTCTTCGCCCCGACAGCCGGCTATCATCATGGTGCATTGAGCGGCCTTTATACGGGCATTACCGCCGAAGCGACCGTTGGTGCCGGCGTGGGCGCCAACATTCTTCTCGGCGGCAGCTCCGGCTCTGTCCACCTCCAGTTGGTCAGCGTGACCGGTCAGCTTGGCCTAAATGTCGCCGCAACCGGCACATCGGTGACGTTGACTGCGATAAACTGAGCATATCTGCATATTCCATCGGCCATGGGCGTGCCTTGCCTCGAAGCAGGGTACGCCCAGGGGACGGGCCGCTGATGGTTCGAAACGTGGCCATGGCCGCTCCTCGGCCAGGCTTGTGCCCGTGGGGGTGACGATCAATGAACCTCAAGCACGGGCTCATGCGTTCAATCCCTGAATCCGGTGGAGGCTGTCCAACGCCTTCATTTCCCAGGTTCGTGCTTTCTGCTGGCGGGCGAATTCGATAGCTTTGGACAAACAGCTCTCTGCCTCGCCCTGCGCTGAATTTGCACGTGATAAAGCTTCGCCTTTCAAGCGCAACAGCTCGGCCGTGAAATAGTTCTCGCCGGTATTGGCGACCAGTTCCAGGGCCTGGTTTAGGGTTGCGAAGCAGCCGTCGAGATCTCCCGATCGCAGATAGCAATCGGCAAGCAAGCCGAGATAACAGGATTTGTCGGTTTCCTGCTCTCCCAGGTTGTCGCATGTATGTCGCATCTTTGCGAGGCCGGACAGATTACTGTCCAGTCGCACCATGAGCCAGCCATGGAAGAAATAGGCCATGTTCTGCCACATGCGAAAGCCGTTTTCTTCGGCAAGAACGGACAGTTCGTCGACCATGCGACGCAGTGGCTTAATATCCTCACGGAATGCGTGGAGAATACAGCCGTTGCCAAGGTAGGCTGCAAGCCTATAGGCGGAATGTCGACGCGCGTCAGCTTCCGCGGCACGATACAATTCGATGGCTTCGCGATCCAGCCCAATCAGTTGTAAAGTCCATGCAAGATACGACATCGCCATGCTTGGAAAGTCGCTGCCGATTTCGTCTGCATCCCCGATATGGCGAAGTGCCGCCTCGAGATATTCACGGGCTTCTGCGAAGTGGCCTTGTCCAAAGAGGCTCATACCCTTGAATTGCATCCCGAGAACGGCTGCCCTGAGGCTACCGCGAGTTCTGCCGATATCGATCAACTGTTCGCTCGCCCAGAGCGCGTCTGCAAAGCGGGCGGAGTTGAAGGCGGTTCCGAAGATGCCGTCGAGCGCGCGTATCGGCGCTTCGGTATCCCCCAGTTTTTCACTGAGCTGCAGGACATTGCGGTAGGCTGCGCCACCTCCGGCGGTTACGTAGCCGAATGTCGCGTAGAGTACGTCGCCGCGCTCCAGTTCGAGACGAAGCTCCTTGCGATCGCGCCCGGCCGAGGCCGGTAGTTTGGCCAGGCACTCCAGACCGTTCGCGAACATGTTTGCCGCTTCCACCTTGGCCCAGGTCTTGGCGACGTTAAGACCAGCGGCAAGCCAGCAATCGGCAGCGCGCTCGAATAGCCCCGCTTCGGCAAAATGCTGGGCCAGGACTTCCGGATGTTCCGCCGCAAGCTTTGGATGCACCTGCTCAATAGCTTCTGCGACCTTGCCATGAAGTTCGCGGCATCGTTCACGCAATAAGGTATCGCGTGCAGATTCCTGTAAAAGTGAGTGAGCAAATGCGTAGTTCTGGCCGCCGGTTGATGGCTGCCGGATGACAATGTCCGATTCAACGAGCCGCCTAAGTGTTGGATCGAGGGCGGGTGGCGCGACACCGCATAGGTGAGCGACGAGCTTTGCGTCAAATTCGCGTCCCACCACGGCCGCGATCTGGGCCACTGCCTTTGCTGGGCCGATCTTGTCAAGACGCGAGAGAAGTGACGATTGAAGGGAGCTGGGCACGGCGAGCGTCGCTGTCCGCGGATCCGGCACTTCGCCACCGGCAGAGGGATCCGTTGCAAGCAACGCGCGGGTGAGTTCCTCCACGAAGAGTGGAACGCCCTCCGCCTTGGCCAACAGCGAAAGGCTCGTTTCGCTGGACAAGCTCTTGGCTTCGTCAATATGGCGAACGAGCATTTCAGCTTCGGCACGGCTCAGCCTTTCCAAGCCAATTTTGGATAATGTCTCCGGTTCTGCGCCATTGCTGAGCGACTTCTCGCGAGAGGTGATCAAAATCAGCATCGGAAAGGAGATGGCTTCTCCGACGAGCATTCCGACGACCTCGCGCGAGGAAGGGTCGATCCAATGCTCGTCTTCGATCGTTAGCAGAACCGGGCTGATCCGAGAAACATGATGAAGCCAGTCGATCAGGATCCTGTGCGATACGTCGCGTTGGCGCATCGGGGTCAAATCGGTAGCCGGATAACGTGTCTGCTCCACGGATAGCAGATCGGCGAAAATTGGCAGCGAGCTCGAAATCGGAACCTCGCTGAGCGAAAGGATGGCCTCGAGCTTATCCAAGGATACGTCGGGCGCATCGTCGGCATCAATACCGGCGTAACGCTTGAGCAAGCTGAGGAATGGAAAGAGCGCGCTGTTCGAATAGGCGCTGGAACACTGAAGTGTCAGTACCGTGCATTGCGGGATCTGCCGCTGAACCTCGAAAACCAGCCGCGATTTGCCAATTCCCGGTTCACCGGAGATCAAGAGCGCGTGGCCGCGATTCTCGGAAATCACCTCGCGCCACAGCCCAAGGACGCGCGTCATTTCCTCCTGGCGATCCACCAGTTCCGTCAACCTTGTTCTCTTTGCAAAGCGATTTTCCAGGTCCTTGGCCTTCTCGGCGCGCCAGATTTGCAGCGGCGAGGAAAACCCCTTGAGAGATTGCAGTCCAAGATCCGTAAACTCGAATGCGCCTGCCGTGGTCTCATAGGTCTTCTGATCGGTCAGTATCGCCTGCGGTTCAGCCAGCGTCTGCAACCTCTGCGCCAGATTGGGGATCGAACCGAGAGCGACGGTCGAGACGCCCGCAGGCGCTCCGACGAAATCTCCGACCACCACCAGTCCGCTTGCTATACCGATCCGCACGCGCAGAGGCGGTCCACGTGGCACCTCGATCTGTGGAACGATCCGCAAAATATCGAAGGCAAGCCGCAGCGCTCGCTCGCCATCGTCTTCCTCTGCGATCGGATATCCGAACAGGGCCTGGAACGCGTCGCCGATATAGTTCGCGGCGATGCCGTTATGGCTTTTTACGGCGCGCGTGCAGGCCGCCAGATAGGTTTGGGTAAGCTGGGTGAAATCCTCTGGGTCGAGCTGGGTCGCGTATTCGGTCGATCCGACGAGATCGCAGAACAATATGGTCAATTGCCGGCGTTCGACCGGCGGCGACAACAGTGCATGGCCTTGTTCACTGTTCAGTTGCTTGATGCCGGCCAGGATTTTTCGGCGCGGGCCGAGAGGAATCCGCATCTCCTGCAGATCCTCCTCGGAGAGGAGGCGGAGGCTGTCAAAATCTATTTGGTTCTTCGCGAATATACCAACGAGATGATCGAGCCTCAGTTCACTCAGCCATTTCCTTATATTGTCCATGGCTCCCCCAACGCGAAACGCTGCATGCCTTTGCCACTCTAACTTTGAGTACCCCGAGCCCCTTAGCTTAGCATTCTTGATCGTCGTTCATAAGCTATTTCGAATATAAAAACTTTACGGCTGGTCACACCGAATGTCGGCATAGAGCAGATTGCCCTCGTCCGCATATTTGATGCCGCTCTGATCGAAACAGAACCTTTTGGGAAGAATCCGGGCCAGATAGCGACGATCACATTGGGCCGGGAGATCCAACCTGAACTCCCGCGGCATTGTCGATGGGACCGGCTCGGTGAATTTTGCGTGCCCGAAATAGGCGATGTTGCGGATCAGCGTAGCCGAGCCCGATTTGCCGATCTCGCCATCGACGGCGCTGAAGTCTTTACCCTTGGTTTCGTCCATGGTTGGATAGTCCTCCTTCACCGGCGGCTGAAGGGAAGGGGGAATTGCCACCGACTTGAGCGCGACATCGAAGCGGACGTCATCCCTTTCAGGTACGCCACCCAGATCGTTCAGATAGTTCCAGCTCAATCGAAACATGCGGCCACTGCCCTTTTCTCCTGGCGGGAGAGGAAATTGTGTGGCCGCAAATTCCGTGGGCTTGGCATTGTCGCCTTGCGATCCTGTACCAGGCGCCGGGCACTGCGTGTAGAGCGGCTGGTAACCGCATTCGGCTCCGCCTGCGTCCCAAAGGCAATTGCTGAGTCTGCGCCAGTCGTCGGGACTGATTTCCGGCATTGAGGTCGACAGGTCGTTGCCGTCGATCGGAACCATCCATGGATGGATTTTCCCCCGCCCGGATTGGCGCGCCCACTCAGTCCTGTGTCTATCGATCTGATATAGTTTCATCTGTTCCGCTTGCAGCTGCAGATGCTGCGCCCAACGCGGCCGCGAAATCCACGGATCCAAAGCAACAGCGTCAGCGGCGAAGCGCTGCCCGGTAGCCTGCGTCGTCAGCGTATGGCAGGTGGTGCAGTTGCCGCTGGGATCGATGACCGTTTTTGCGCGCCGGATTGCGGCGGCATGCGTGCTGGTATAGCCCGAGCCGATGATGCGGAAAGGCGAGTCTTTCCTGCGTCGCGTTTGAGGTAGATAGTCACCGAGGCCGAGTGTCGGGCTATTGCCGTCGCCCGTGATGGACGAGTATCCGACCCTGGACATGCCGATATGAGGATCGATGACATAGGCACTCTTGTTGTCGTGGCAGGCCGAGCATGCGATTTGAAAGGTCGGATCATATAGCGCCTCCGCCGCCCCGCGGCCCTGTCGATCGGAATAGGAATGACCGCCCGGCGGCACGAAAGTTTGCGTCCAGTCGAACTCCTTCCGCTTCTTCGTGCCATCGAAGAACACGATTTCCCCGCTCGTTGCGTTGAATCCGATGATGCCCAGGCGCGAGAATTTCGGGTTTGATCTCTGCCAATAGGCGTCGGGCTCGATTTCGAGGCTCGATGTGGATTTGCGACAGAAGGAGAGCCATTCGACATTGCCTTTGACGATACGGCTTATCCGCGAATTCATGCCGCAATAGGTGACGCTGCCAGCAAGCGAAGGCTTGTCGCATCGCCCTACAGTAACTGTCCATTTGACGATGGTACCGGCCGCGTCGCGATGCTGGAATTCCAGTGGGTTTCCAGGCTTCGCGGGATTAGGTTTAAGGTCGACGACATTGCCGTCGATCTCCAGCGCGATGTTTTTTGCGCCTTCATCCGTACAATCGCCGTCGGGGATCGGGCCGAAAACAGCGCGGGCCTCGTCACCGAACCGGGTGATTATATCGTTGGTTTGAGATGCGGGTGCCCACAGGAAATTGCCGTTCCAGCGCTCAACAGTTTCTGCGAATTTGCGTTCCACGGCGTCCTGGTCGCCATCGCCGATCAGTTGAAGAGTAGCGTCCGTAGCGCTTGGTGCGGTCAGCGCCAATTGTCGGCAGAGCTGAAAAACCTGTAGATCTCGTAGGTAGAGCCGATGGCTCTCATCGTCAGGCAGCGCCTCCGCAACGGGTTCCCGCGGAGGCGTGGGGGCGATGCAACCCGTCGTTCGATCGCAACGCTCGTTCCCGCTACAGCGCGAAGTCTCGGCTCTGGGGATTGCAAGGGCCGCCATTTGTTCGGCAAGGCGGTAAATGGTGGCGGTCCCGGCCTCGTCTCCCGTCGGCCAGCTCGAGCCGAGCGGCAAGCTCACGACCAATGCAATCGAGATCGATCTCAAACCAATATGCCGCAAAATCAACTCCTCGGCATGTAAGCAGACGAGCCGGCTGCCTAGCGCGCCCTGAAACTGATCTTGGGGCCGTCCGTGATGAGGATGATGCTCGCGAACTTCCAGCCACTGGCATCTCTTTTGAAAACGGTGTGAAGGGCTCCCGTATAGTCGAGCACCGGCGTTTCGATTCCGCCGAATTGGATAGTAACGACGACGGTCGTTTTTCCCTGCACCGTGTCTGCGTCGACCGCATTCAAAAGTGTATTGCTCTCGATATGTCTCGTTATCGCGCTGTTGTGGCCCAATTCGTTCGAAAGATTTTCGAGATACTCTTCCAACTCCACCTTGTTTTGCTTCAGCTCCACTTGCTTTTCGATGGAGTTACAAAGTTCATAGGTGACATCATCACGCAGCATCTCGTCGACACCGATTAACGAGCCCTCGTCGAGCGCCCAATTGTACCGATGGAGGAGATCCATGATGAATTGCCTGTCGGCGGAAGGCGGATTGGTGACCGATAGTAGATAGTTGGTGCCCTGATAGGTGCAGTCCGGCATCGTGGATGCCGGATCCGCGGGATCGGATTGAGCAATCGCCGGGCCGGCTGATGCCATGACCACAGCCATGCCGAGCGCTAGTTTCGTGCGCAGAACGCGGTTTGCAAAGTCCCCTCTTACGGCTGCCATCCCATCCTCCCGGCGGTGATGAATCTCGGCGGACCTCCACCAAGACAACCTCTTGCTAAAAGACATTTCCCCCAATCGTAGTATCTGGCTAATGGAAAAGTCGCCGCTGCAATATCAGGCCGCCATCTCTGCGGACGAGTTCGTGCGTCTTGCTTCGACGTCTGCCGTAGGAGTTGAAGCCTTTGAGACCGAATCCATTGTAATCAACCTGCCCAATGATAAATAACTCGTCGACGAAAGCTTCGGCCGCAACCGGGAGGCTTGTGTGCTCCATCGGCTTGCCATCCGTGCGCGCGCTGCGAGCAATAAAACCTAGTGGGGAAGTGATCATCTCGATGCTGAGGTCTTCGGCAAGACCGTAACGCGAGGCCGGAAGAACCGTCAGCGATTCAGCCGTTCGGCGATCATTCGCCATCCCCTCAAATTCGCTTTGAAGAACATTTAGAGATGACTGTATGGTCGCAGCCGTCTCCATCGATAAAATGGCATGGCCGACGAACGCGCCTAAGAATATTCCGGGATAGGCTGGATTTTTTTGAGCGCTCGCAAGCGCGATGGTCGTGGCAACCTCCGCAAAATAACCCGGAATTTGCCGAGCATTTGTGACGCCAGAGGCCATGATGTCTCTCATATCCTCACTGACAGCTTGCAACTCATTCGGTGTCGGCGCATTGGGATTGGCGGCACAAACAGTCAGCATATCCGCAAGCGCTTCGAACAGCGCGCCGGTGAATATCCGTGAAAAAGAATGCGGATTTGACGAGAGACTTGTCGTCAGGGCACTGGAAGGGAGGCTAGACGGGTCGCAATAGCTGAAAAAACTCGACGTATTGCGAAGGCAGTTGGGATCGGCATCCTTGGGATAAAGAGCGTGCACAGCTGTTCCCAATTGCTGGCCTATCCGCGAAAGCCGGGAGTCACAATTGAGGTTGCCATTTGTCTCCACCAAAATGGCCTGGCGAAATGACGGCAACTGCAGCGCACATAATATGGCGCTCATGTCGCCGAAGGTTTCATGAAAAGACGCGACCTCTTGAAGATGAGCCGTCCACAGGCTTGGCTTGATCGCATCAAGGATGGCATGCCCCAATTCATGGCAGAGCACATCCGGGCTCGCGCAGGAATAGACTGTCCCGGAAGCCGATGGCCCGTGATAGAAATTCAATGCATCCCTGTCGTAGTCGGCTTCCAAATCTTCCCATCGATCAAGATGCACCTCGAGAGTGTCGCCGCCTCGTTGCCACAATTGTGGTTGCGGGATTACCGGAGCCCAGAAATTCACGCCCCGTTTCAGGGCTTCTGCGGCGGTCCAGTATCGGAATGCTGCGGAGTTGATATCGTTGCTGACAGGCGGTACAGCCCCTGGAATCAAAAACTTGAGAGGCGGTAGCGTGATATCCGGTTTGGCTGCTGTTGTGAATACTCCGCTTACTGGATCATCCTCCCATATGGTGATGTCCGTGATAGCGGGTGGATTGTTCGCCGGTGCGCCACTCATGATCTGCTCCCGTTCGCTTCCGAATTACAGCAGTGGCATTCTCATCTCCGGATTGACGACTTCGGTAGGCTGTACATCGAGCAACGCGGGCCCGCTGCGGCTTGGCAGCGGCGCGTCGGCGTCGGATCCAGCATCCCTTAATTGTTATAGAGCTTAGTGCCAGTGCAGGTTATCTCAATCGGCCAAATGGAGTAATTTTCCTACCAATTTCGACGGAGTCGGCCGGTTGCCGCACTGACAAAACGCAGCGGACAAGCGAAAATAGATTCACGGCGATGCCGTCGAGGGCTATAGCTGTCCGTCATTGACGAACACACATTGGACCCTGAGCTCATGACCGATACTGTTGCCGATCGCTTTCTTCGCTATGTCGTTATCGATACTCAGTCGGATCCCAAGTCATCGACACAGCCCTCCACCGAAAAACAAAAGAACCTCGGTCGTATTCTGGTCGAAGAGTTGCTCGCGATCGGCCTGTCGGATGCGCACCTTGATGAGCATGGCTATGTCTACGCAACCATTCCCTCCAATATCGACAGGCCGGTCCCGGTCATCTGCTTCTGTTCGCATATGGACACAGCGCCCGATTTCACTGGAACGAACGTCAAGCCGCAAATCGTGCGAAACTACGGCGGTGGCGACATCCAACTCCCAGGCGATCCGCAGCAGATCATTCGCGTCAGCGACAACCCGGTGCTGCGCGATCAGATCGGCAACGACATCATCACCTCCGACGGCACGACGCTGCTCGGTGCCGACGACAAGGCCGGCCTTGCCGAGATCATGACGGCGGCGCAATTCCTCGTCGACAATCCGGAGATCGAGCATGGGACGATCAAGCTCCTGTTCACGACGGATGAAGAGATCGGGCGTGGGGTCGACAAGGTCGATCTGACGAAGCTCGGCGCGGAGTTCGCTTACACCATCGACGGCGAAACGGCTGGTCATATCGAGGACGAGACCTTCTCCGCCGATGGCGTCGAGATCACCATTCAAGGTGTGGCGATCCATCCCGGCTTCGCCAAGGGGAAGATGGAGAATGCCATCAAGATCGCCGGTGCGATCATCAGCCGGCTGCCGAAGGACGTAGCACCCGAGACGACGGATGGCAGGGACGGTTTCGTTCATCCGACGGGCGTGACCGGCTCGATGGAAAAGGCAGCTCTCGGCTTTATCGTCCGCGATTTCAACGACGATGGTCTCGCCAGCAAGGAAGCCATGCTCGAGGCGGTCGTAAAGGAGGTGATGGCGGAATATCCCGGCTCCTCCTACAGCTTCAAGGTCAAGCAGCAGTACCGCAACATGAAGGCCATCCTCGACCGCCATCCGGAGATTGCCGACAACGCCATCGAGGCCGTCCGGCGCGCTGGCATGACTCCGGTGCGCGGCAGCATCCGGGGCGGCACCGATGGTTCGCGGCTGTCGTTCATGGGCCTTCCCTGCGCCAACATCTTCGCCGGCGGCCACGCCTTTCATTCACCGCTCGAATGGGTCAGCCGGCAGGACATGGAGAAGGCCGTCAAGACGCTGGTCGAACTCGCGAAAATCTGGGCGGAGCGTGCTTGAAAGGCTGGAGCGCCGTGCGTTCATTTGAATGCACAAAGGTCGCTCTACTCTTTGGATCTAGAGCATTTTATCCGCTTGCAGGTGCTTCCACCTGAAGCGGAATGCTCTATCGGATGCGATGATAGCGCCGTCGGAAATAGATGAGCGCCTCCTCCTCCTGCCCGTGGGCGATATCGAGGACTCGGCAGAAAAGCACGCGATGCGTGCCGCTTTCAACCGAGCTTTCGACCTCGCAATCGAAGGAGACGATCGCATCCTTGAGACGTGGCGCTCCGGTTCTGCCGGGGAGCCATTCGCCAGCGGCAAAACGCTCTTGCTGTGGCGTCGAGCCGCCGAACAGCCGGGACAATGCCTCCCGCCCGGAGGCCAGCGTGTTGACGCAGAGCGAGCGGTTGCGATCGAATATGGCAGCGGCTGAGCTCGACCGATTAAGGCAGACGATGAGGGTTGGCGGCGTGTCCGTGACGCTGCAGACGGCGGATGCGGTAAAGCCCGCCAGCCCGCCGGGTCCATCGGTCGTGACGATGCTGACGGCGGCGGCAAGCTTGGCCATTCCCTCCCGAAAGGCCAGACGGGCCGTCTCCACGTCGTCGTGTGGCATCCCATCCATGTTACGCCCTTTCATTCGACGCGAAGCCCTGCCTTTTTGAGAAGCGGGATGACCCGATCGCAGAAATAGGGCAGTTCCTGCGTGTAATTGACGAAGGACAGGGCGATGCCGGCGTAGCCTTGAGCCGATATGGCGATCATCTCCTCGGCGATCCTTTCCGGCGTGCCGATGAGCGGATAGCTGCCGGCGCCGCCGGCAAAGCGCTGACGGTAGCGGTCATAGGCGTCGCGGTCATGCGACTGCGAGAATTCCTTCTTGCCGGCCATGTGCTGATCGACGGCGTCGTGATCGGCCATGGTTACAGCGTAGCGGGTGTAATAGTCCTCCGCCTCCTGCTGCGTCTCGCGGCAAACGACGTGGCAGACGGTATAGACGCCGACATCTCTGCCCTTCTTCTCCGCCCGCTCGCGGATATCGACGACATGCTTTCCGGCGTCGGCGATCTCGGTGAAGGTGGTGAAGAGATAGTCGCAGCTGGCCGCCGCAAAATCCCGGCCTGGACCGCCGAACGCGGCGTTCATCGTCACCGGCCGCGGTATCTGCAGGCTCGCCGGACGGCTGACGGCTTCCTTTAGCGTATAGTAGGTGCCTATATAGTCGATGGGCTCATCGGAGGCATAGAGCTTTTCGACGATCTCCAGCCATTCCGCCGCCTGGTCATAGCCCTTTTCGACCAAGGGAACGCCGAACATGCCGAATTCCTTCGGATTCCAGCCGCAGACGATGTTGAGGCCGGCCCGCCCCTGGCTGACGTGATCGACGGTTGCCAGCGACTTGGCGGCGTAAAGCGGATGTACCAGCGGCACATGCACGGTCATGAACAGGCCGATTTTCTCGGTCGCCGCGGCCAGTGCTGCCGCCCATGTGAAGGTTTCGAACGACCATTCGCGCACCCGGTTCTTGCCGCCGAAGCCGCGCCAGCGGGCAATCGGCAGAAAGAATTCCAACCCGGCGCGGTCGGCGATCTGCGCCGCCGTCAGATTGTCCTGCCAGCCGGCAGCCCAGCGCTCCGGCACATCGGTGATCGCCAGCCCGCCATCGGCATTGGCGGAGAACACGCCGAGCTTCAGCCGGTTCGGACCTTTCAGCGGATGCGACTTGATCATGTTTCCCTCTTTATTTTCGTTTCTTGCGGATGGAACCGATGGGGCTTCTTCCAACTGTATCCCAGCCCGCGGCCGAAATAATTTCAAGCATAAACTTTGTTTTGCTGCGCCACGAAATCCGACAAGAGAGAACATAAAGGCGATCCGGTACCGCGGGCATGCCCCGCCGATGTCACGCACTATCTCGACCTACCCGATCCAAGCGCCGGGCAAGGTCAGATATTGGTCGGCCTGGCGGCAGCCAGTGCCGTTCCCTTCGATCGGGGACTGCGAGCCGGTCTCATTTCTTGCTGTCCATGCCGAGCGTTCCCGGTCGCGACCGGGCCGACGAGTCATCGCAGTCGGCGACGATATAACCGAATTCGCGATCGGCGATCGAAGCTTGGCGGCCACTCGCCGGCGCCTCGTGGCCCAAAACAGCGATCGCCAAGCTTTACGCCGGCACTTCTATCCGATAGAGGCCGTGATTGCCCGATCCACCGCAGCCGACAGACGACTGCACGTGCTGCACTTCGTCAAGACAAGAGAAACGACAGACATGAACGACCAGGACGACGACTACATGTATGACGAAGCAACCGGCGAGTGGCGGCCCGCTTCCGAAATCGCTGCGGAAAAAGCCAGGGCCGCGGAGGTTCGCGATGCATCCGGCAATGTTCTTGCAGACGGGGATTCCGTCGTTCTCGTCAAGGACCTCAAGGTCAAGGGCGCCGGCCAGACGCTGAAGCAGGGAACCGTAATCCGGTCGATCCGGCTGACCGACAACCCGGAAGAGATCGATTGCCGGCACGACACGATCAAGGGTCTGGTCCTGCGCACGGAGTTCGTGCGCAAACGCTGATTTTTGAGCCGCTATCATTCAGCCTGCGACCGGATCAGGTTTGACCGGCGAGGGCTTTGGCAAGCAAGTGGCAGGATCGCAGACAGTTAGGATCTTGAGTTTTCGCAAACCTCGCGAAGGTCCGCCCGGCGAACCCTCGCGGTGGCCTAATCTATGATGTGGTAGCCGCCGTCGATGTAGATCGTATCGCCTGTAATCAATCGCGCCGCGTCATGCGCTAGGAAAGCAGTCGCCATGCCTACGTCGTCGATCGAAACGAGGCTGCGGGTCGGCGCTGTTTCCTGTGCCTTGTTCAGCAGTTCATCGAATTCCGGGATGCCGGAGGCTGCCCGTGTTGCCAGCGGGCCAGGCGAGATGGCGTGAACGCGAATGCCCTTCGGTCCGAGTTCGGCGGCGATGTAGCGAACGGCGCTTTCCAGCGCCGCTTTGGCAACGCCCATGACATTGTAGTTCTTCACTACCATCTGGCTGCCATAATAGGTCATGGTGAATAGCGTCCCGCCGCGTTTCATCAGAGGTTCGGCAAGGTGCGCCATGCGAATGAACGACCAGCAGGAGATATCCATCGTCTTCAGGAACCCGTCATGGGGCACATCGACGACGCGTCCCTGCAGCGTATCCTTCGGCGAAAAGGCAATCGAATGCAGGACGAAATCGAGCTCGCCCCATTGTTCCGCGATGCGATCGAACCCCGCTTCGAGCTGCCCCGGCGCAGAGACGTCGAGCGGCATGAAGATGGGCGCTTCCAACGCTTCAGCCAGCGGCTCGACATAGGGCTTGGCCTTGTCGTTGAGATAGGTCACCGCGAGCTCCGCGCCCAAGGCTCGGAAGGCCCGGGCGCAGCCCCAGGCGATTGACTGGTCATTGGCGATGCCGACCACCAGTCCGCGTTTTCCTTCAAGAAGCTTAGCCTTTGCCTCGGGAATCATGTCAGCCCTCTTTTCAGCCTCAAAATTTGCGGTGTGGCGTACAGTCTCGCTATGCAGCGATAAGCGCGAGCGTGTGCCTGGCGATCATCAATTCCTCGTCGGTCGGCACGACATAGACTGCGATCTTGCTGTTATCCCTCGACACCAGCAGCTCGCCGGCATTGTTCCGCTTAGGGTCGAGTGACGCGCCGAGCCAGCCAAGCTTTTCGACGATCCGCTCCCGCATCACCGGCGAATTTTCCCCGACGCCAGCCGTGAAGACGAAGGCGTCCAGCCCGCTGAGTGTTGCCGCCAGCAAGCCGGCGTTGAGGCCGATGCGGTGCACGAAATGGTCGAGCGCCAACTTCGCACCGGGGGCGTCGCTGGCGAGCAGATCGCGCACATCGTTGCTGATGCCGGAAAGTCCCTTCAGGCCGGATTCCTTGTAGAGGAGATCCTGCAGTTGCGCGGGCGTCATGCCATGCTGCTGCAGCAGGTAGAGAAGCACACCAGGATCGATCTGCCCGCATCGCGTGCCCATCGGCAATCCATCGAGCGCCGTGAACCCGAGTGTGCTTTCCACGCTTCGCCCCTGGTAGAGCGCGCACATGGACGCGCCGCTGCCGAGATGCGCGACGATGACCCGTCCGCCGCCAACGCCCGGCGCAACCTCGGCCAGCCTTCCGGCCACATATTCATAAGACAGCCCGTGAAAGCCGTAGCGCCGGACACCCTCGTCGAAATAGCGCGCCGGAATGGCATAGTGATCAGCCATCGGATCATGGCCGCGATGGAAGGCGGTATCGAAACAGGCAACTTGCACAAGCTGCGGCTGGCGCTCCAGCAGCACGCGGATCGGCGCAAGGTTGCTCGGCTGGTGCAACGGTGCAAGTGGCGTGTACTGCTCCAGTCCGTCCAGCAGCTTTTCATTGATGCGGGCCGGACGCATGTGGTCCGGCCCGCCATGGACGATGCGGTGGCCGACAGCGATCAAGCGGCCCTCGTGGCGCTCCCGCAGCCATTCCCCCACCAACCGCATCGCCGCAGGCAAATTGGGAACCGTCTCGCGCGGATAGTCTTCATTCGCAAGACGTGCGCCGTCGCCGCCCTTGATGGTCAGATGCGGCGCGGTGCCGATCCCGTCCATCTTTCCCTTGATCTGTCGCGTGAGCGAACCTGCTACGGCGAAGACCTCGAACTTCAGGCTGGAGGAACCGGCATTCACGACCAGAATGGTGTCCATGGCATCAACCTCCCTGTATCGGCGCCGTGCGGCGGCGGGCATCGGCCAGCAATACGCCGACGGCGCACGAAGCAAGGCGTGCCCGCACGGAATCCGCTCGCGATGTCAGGATGATTGGCACGCGGGCGCCGAGGACAATGCCGGCAGCATCCGCCCTCGCGAGGAAGGTCAGATTCTTTGCCAGCATGTTGCCGGCCTCGAGATTGGGGACGACGAGGATCTGGGCGCGGCCGGCGACTGGCGATTGGATGCCCTTTATCCTTGCCGCTTCCGGATCGATCGCATTGTCGAAGGCGAGCGGTCCGTCGAGGATGCCCCCAGTTATTTGTCCGCGCTCGGACATCTTGCAGAGAGCCGCCGCCTCGATCGTCGAAGGAATCTTCGAGGTAACCGTTTCGACCGCCGAAAGGATCGCCACACGGGGCGTACCAAGGCCGACCTGGGTGAAGAGATCGATGGCGTTCTGAATGATATCGCGCTTGGCATCGAGATCCGGCGCGATGTTGATGGCGGCGTCGGTAATGAAGAGCGTTTCCGGATGGTGCGGAACATCCATCACGAAGACATGGCTGATCCGCCGCGCCGTCCTCAGTCCCGTGGCGGACGAGGTTACCGCCCGCATGAGCTCATCCGTGTGCAGGCTCCCCTTCATCAGAAGGTCAGCGCGGCCCTCGCGGATGATCTCCACGGCCTTTGCTGCGGCTGCGTCGCTGTGCGGCGCGTCGACCAGCTCGAAAGGCGAGATATCGAGGTCGTACTCTTTCGCGACGGCGCGCACTTTTTCCGCCGGTCCAACGAGGATCGGGCGCATCAGTCCGACTTCGGCCGCCTCGACTGCCCCCCGCAGCGACGTCTCGTCGCAAGGATGGGCGACCGCCGTCGTCATTGCAGGAGCCTGTTTGGCCCTGGCTATCAGGCGCTCATATTTCTCGTGTCGCCCGGCTTCCTCTACATTCTCCAGTTCCGGCATCTGCAATGCTCCCCGTTGAAAGACGAGTTCAAGCCCTCGGTTTTGGGCATTCATCGGCTAGTTTGCGCGCCGGACAACCTTCACCGGTGTCGGCTTCGGCGTCGGCGATGCGGAAGGCGGCTCTTCGGAAACGTCAAAGAGTTGGATGATCCTCTGCCAACGCTGTTCGGCTTCACCGGCGAGCGGACCACGAGCGTTCAAGACCTCGCGCAGCGAGGACAAGGCTTCGCGGCGAACACCCACCTCCGTCGGCAACAGACGTGGGATTGCATTGACGGCGGCCTCCTCGTCGATCACCAACATCAGGAACTGATCGCGGATCAAGGCCTTGAACTCCGTCAGGGTCATTGCCGGAATCCCATCCTTGGCGCGCCGCATCCGGCGAATGGCGGCAAATCCCCGCTCGTCCGCCGCGCCGCTTGCGAGGGCAACGTAGAGCAGGCTGCGCGCCAGCCCTTCCCGAAGTCCTCCATGGTCCATTTGCGCCCTGAGCTCCTCGATCCTCGTCTTGAGCACCTGAGCATGCAGTGCGGTCTTGCTTGCGCGGCGCTGCGGCTTGCTATCCGACGGATCGATGCCGACGGCCGCCTGCAGGAGCGGAGACCCGTAGACGGAGAGGAACGTCGCCTCGCTCAGCGCCTCGATCCCTTCGCGCCATGCATCGAGCCCCGCGACGATCTGGCGTGAGAACGTCTGCTCCAAAGCCAGGAACGGGTTGTCGGCAGGAACGGGACGGCGCTCTTCCGTCACATCGACGGCAAGGTCCGCGATCGGCGCCATCCAGGGATTGGCGTCAGAAAACAGTTCATATTGCAGCCGGAGCGGATGTAGTTCGCGCAGTTGCTTAGCGGTCCAATCCGGCACCATGGCGCGGATGAAAGGCTGAAGGAAAGTGTGGTAAAGCGACAGGTTGATGTCCGACACCTTTGCCACAGTCGCGAAACACCGATCATCCGCTGGACCATTACAACCGAGTGCGCGGATGTCATCCAGCGTTCTTGCCTCGCAGCGCATGATCCAATCGCCTTGGACGAGGTCCCCGCCGACGGTCTCATCGGTTTTCGCCTCGAAAATCGCCTCGTAGAGTCCAGGTGGCAGCGCATCGATCAGGTCGATATTGTTGGAGAATTCGCCGTGCTCCTTGCGGGCGACGCTTGCGGACACGAAAATCCCGAGATGGCCGATCGTTTCGTGCACGGTGTAGACGATCGTCTGACCATGCGAACGGATCTCGTTCACATCGTCATAAAGGTCCAGGATCCAGTCGAGCGCCTGCGTGGGCGGGGTGATGTTGTCTCCCTTCGAGCAGAAGACGACGATTGGAGCGCGAATGTTGCGAAGATCGATCGCCTCGCCCTTCGATGTCTCAATGCGGCCCGCAGCGAGTTTGTTTCCCACAAACAGCTCGTCGACGATGAACTGGATTTCCTCCGCGTTGAGGCTGACGTGGCCGCCCCACCACTGCTCGAAACCGAGGTAGCGCGGCGCCTCCGTGTCGATCTTCGAGTAGAGGTTATATTGCTTTGTCCAGAGCGTATTGGCCGGATTCTGGTTCTCGAAATTCTGCACGAGCCACGCACCGTCGAACTGACCGTGACCGAGATCGCTGGTGAGCGCGGTAAGCCAGGTGCCGCCAAGCAGCCCGCCGGTATAGCGCATCGGATACTTGCCGCGTTCGCCCGCCCAATATGAAAGTGGCGCACCGGCAATGATGATCGAGCCGAACAATTCCGGGCGCAGGGCCGCCAGCATCATGACGGCCCAACCGGCCTGACAGTTCCCGATCACGCAAGGCTTAGCATCAGCCTGCGGATGCAGGGAAATGACTTTTTCCAGAAAGATCGCTTCGGCCAGCGCAATGTCTTCGATCGTCTGGCCCGGCACCGGCTCCGGAAGGAAGCCGATGAAATAACAGGGATGCCCAGCCTTCAGCGCAACACCGATTTCGCTATCCGCCTTGAAGCCGCCAATCCCCGGTCCGTGTCCGGCCCTTGGGTCGACGACCACGAAAGGCCGGCGCGATTCATCGACCTCCACGCCCTTCGGTGGGATGATCCGGACCAGCGCGTAGTTAACCGGCTTCTCCAGTGTTCGTCCATCCAGCAGGACCTCGGGCGTGAAGCTCAGCACATGCGGCGCCGTCGCTTCGGCATGGGTTTGATACTGGTTGCCGCGCTTCCGCATGACATCCCAGAATAGAACGCTGCGCTGGGCGGCGTCCAAGGCATAGTCGAAGGCGAAACCGGCCGGACCAAACTGAGTGGCGAAATCGGTTGTGGGGAAATAGGGAGAGTACCGCATGCAAAACTCCTCGTTCACCGCTCTTGGCGGGAGCTCAAAGGCTTATGCTGGGATGATAATATACTAAAGCTGCGTCCGCTCTGTGAACGCACCACCACGCCGTCTCTTAGCATTTGCAGCATAGGCATGCCGCGCCGCCGCACCAACGTATTTTACGGTAGCTTACGCGGCGTCTCCGGCTCGCCTCTCGAACCGCAGTGGACCAACGCTCCAAAATCGCTGACAGTGGGCGCCTTTAGCCGCTGAAGACTTCGTCCAGTAACTGTCGCGCAGCACGTGTCATTCTCGGTTAGCGCTTTTCAGGCTATAGTTGCTCTTCACGTACAGACCGGCGAGGGCGAGCAAGAGGCCGCAGCCTATTCGCTGGTGCTGGTTTCCCATCAACCAACGCTGCGGTAAAGTGCCTTGGATTTTTTGAGGCCGTTGCCGCGTTCGTCTTTCCGGGGTTGAAACCGAAATACCATTTTGCGAATTGCGGCTTGATTTCTCAGCCGATGATTGCATATCTTCATTCTTGGCTTAATGGGGGTTCGGGCAGCCGGGCTCCAGCGATGATCGAAATGCCACTCCTCGGCATGCCGGCACCAATCGTAGACGACGCCAGAGCCTCCGATGAGTTTCCTTCAGTGAAGAACACCGGAGCGCGAGATGCCAAAGTCGATAAGCCGATGGATCCCTGGTCTCATTGTGGCAGCGTTGGTTATCGGCGGGTACTACGCGTGGAGCCGCTATCAAGGAAGCGGTTTGCCTCCCGGCATTGCGTCAGGCAACGGTCGGATCGAAGCCACGGAAATCGATATTTCGACGAAGACCGCCGGCCGGATCAAAGAGATCCATGTGAACGAGGGCGATTTCGTTCAGGCGGGCGACATCCTTGCCCAGATGGACACCACGCAACTAATCGCCGACCGCAGCCAAGCCCAGGCGACATTACAACAGGCCATCATTGGGGTCGATACCGCCAAAAGTCTCGTGACCCAGCGCGACGCGGAACGCGAAGCCGCTGTTGCCGCCATCGCCCAACGGCAGGCTGAGCTCGATGGGGCGCAGCGAAGACTTGCCAGGTCGCAACAGCTCATGACCTCGAACGTCACCAGCCAACAGGTGGTGGACGACGACAGGGCTACGGCCGAGGGAGCCAAGGCAGCGCTCGGCGCCGCCAAGGCGCAGCTTGCCGCAGCCGAGGCAGCAATAGGCTCCGCCAAGGCGCAGGTGGTGCACGCGGAGGCGGCTGTCGAAGCGGCGAAGGCGGCGATCGCCAGCATCGATGCCGACATAGACGACGCCACGCTCAGGGCGACGAGGCCTGGCCGCGTTCAGTATCGGGTCGCACAGCCGGGAGAGGTTTTATCTGCCGGAGGCCGGGTTCTGAATGTGGTGGACCTCAGCGACGTCTACATGACGTTCTTTCTGCCCACGGCGCAGGCGGGGCGGGTTGCAATCGGCAGCGATGTGCGCCTCGTGCTTGATGCGGCGCCGCAATATGTCGTTCCGGCCAAGGTGACGTTCGTGGCGGATGTCGCACAATTCACGCCAAAAACGGTCGAGACGGAAGAGGAGCGGCAAAAGCTGATGTTCCGCGTAAAGGCCAGGATTCCGGAGGAACTCCTGAAGAGATATATCCAGCAGGTAAAGACCGGCTTGCCAGGCATGGCCTATGTGAAGATCGACTCCAACACGGAATGGCCAGCCCATTTGGCGGAAGCCGTGCAATGACCGGCCCTAGCGCGGACTTGCCTGATCAAAGAGGCGCAGACTGCGTTGCGCGCCTTCGCAGGGTTAGTCTTTCCTACGGCAGCACCAAAGCGCTGGATGACATCACACTTGATATCCCGAAGGGACTGACTGTGGGGCTCATCGGCCCGGATGGGGTGGGAAAGTCCAGCCTCTTGTCTCTGGTCGCTGGCGCCCACGTCGTACAGCAGGGGAGCATTCAGGTCCTTGGCGGCGACATCGCCGACACCGTGCACCGCGAGAGGACCTGTCCCCAGATTGCCTATATGCCGCAAGGATTGGGCAAGAATCTCTATCCCACCCTTTCGGTGTTTGAAAACGTCGATTTCTTTGCCCGCCTTTTCGGGCAGGACCGAGCCGAACGCCAAAGCCGTATTGCTGATCTTCTTCGACGTACCGGCCTTTCTCCGTTCCCGGATCGGCCAGCCGGAAAGCTGTCGGGTGGCATGAAACAAAAGGTTGGTCTTTGCTGCGCGCTGATCCATGATCCCGACCTTCTTATCCTCGACGAGCCGACAACCGGCGTCGACCCACTCTCGCGGCGCCAGTTCTGGGAATTGATCGACGACATTCGTCGCGATCGACCCGGCATGAGCGTCATTGTCGCAACGGCCTATATGGAGGAAGCGGAGCGGTTCGACTGGCTGGTCGCAATGGATGGCGGCCGCATATTGGCGACAGGGACCCCGGCGGAGCTGCTTGGAAAAACTGGCACTCCCAACCTCGACGCGGCATTCATAGCCCTCCTTCCGCCGGAGAAGAGGGAAGGGCACCATAAGGTGACGATTCCGCCGCGGTCGACCGAAAATGACCTTGATGTCGCCATCGAAGCCACGGACCTCACGATGCGTTTCGGTAACTTCACCGCCGTGGACCACGTCAATTTCCGCATCCCGCGCGGCGAGATATTCGGCTTCCTCGGTTCGAATGGGTGCGGCAAGACCACGACAATGAAGATGCTGACGGGCCTTTTAACGGCAACGGAGGGCACGGCAAAGCTGTTCGGGAAGGAGGTGGACCCTAACGATATCGAAGTCCGCCGCCAGGTCGGCTATATGAGCCAGGCCTTCTCGTTGTA
Source organism: Rhizobium jaguaris (assembly GCF_003627755.1). Classification (NCBI taxonomy): domain Bacteria; kingdom Pseudomonadati; phylum Pseudomonadota; class Alphaproteobacteria; order Hyphomicrobiales; family Rhizobiaceae; genus Martinezella; species Martinezella jaguaris. The sequence continues at coordinate 29,629 of NZ_CP032695.1, forward strand.
TTCCGAACTTACGGTCCGCCAGAACCTGGATCTGCATGCCCGGCTCTTTCGCATGAATGCCGAGGCGATCCCCGATCGTATTGCGGAAATGTCCAAGCGCTTCGACCTCGAAGGAGTGATGGACGCGCTGCCTGAGGCCTTGCCGCTTGGCATCCGCCAGAGACTGTCGCTTGCCGTGGCGATGATTCACGCACCGAAAATATTGATCCTCGACGAGCCCACCTCCGGCGTCGACCCCATCGCGCGCGACGGCTTCTGGCAGATCTTGTCGGACCTTTCGCGAAACGACGATGTCACCATCTTCGTTTCCACCCACTTTATGAACGAGGCGGAACTTTGCGATCGGATCTCGCTTATGCACGCCGGCCGGGTCCTGGTCAGCGACACGCCGGAGGCAATTGTCCGCAAGAGGTCGGCTCAGTCGCTGGAGGATGCCTTTATTGCCTATCTGCAGGACGCGATCGGAGAACAGTCTTCGCCTTCGGGTGCCGTAGCCCAGGGAAGCCACGCGGACGGCCACACGCCGTCTGCGGCGCAGGCCGTCCGCTCAGTCTTCAACATGCGCCGTATGTTTGCCTACACGCAACGCGAGGCTCTGGAGCTCAAGCGCGACCCGATCAGGGCGACGCTCGCGATGCTAGGAAGCATCATCCTGATGCTCGTCATCGGTTACGGCATCAATATGGATGTTACAAACCTTTCATTTGCGGTCCTCGATCGCGACGACACGACGGTCAGTCGCGACTACATCCAGCAAATAGCCGGTTCGCGCTACTTCACCGAGAAGGCCCCGATCATCGACTATGACGATCTGGACCGGCGCATGCGCAACGGCGAACTGAGCCTCGCGCTCGAAATTCCTCCCGGCTTCGGACGCGACATTGCTCGAGGCTATAATACAGTACAGATCGGCGCCTGGATCGATGGATCGATGCCCTCGCGCGCCGAAACCATTCAAGGTTATGTCCTGGGAATGCATTCAGCCTGGCTTACACGCAAGGCCCGCGAGCGAGGCAGCAGTGCGGCCAGCGCAGCGGACTTTCAGCTGGAGATACGCTATCGCTACAATCCGGGTGTCGAAAGCCTGGTCGCGATGGTGCCGGCCGTCATTCCTCTTCTTCTCATGATGATACCAGCCATGCTCGCCGTGCTCAGCGTGGTGCGGGAAAAGGAACTCGGATCGATCATCAACTTCTACGTCACGCCCGTCACAAGGCTCGAATTCCTTATCGGGAAACAGATACCCTATGTGATCCTCGGGTTTCTGAACTTCTTGATGCTGACCGCACTGGCGGTGTTCGTGTTCAAGGTGCCACTGACAGGCAGTTTTATCACGCTCACTGCTGCGGCCATTCTCTACGTGATGGCCTCTACCGGGATGGGCCTGTTGATTTCGAGCTTCATTAACAGCCAGATCGCGGCCATCTTCGGCACGGCGCTCGCCACCCTGATCCCGGCGGTGCAATATTCGGGAATGATCGATCCGGTATCCTCCCTGCAGGGCGCCGGCGCAATCATTGGCCAGATCTACCCGACCACGCATTTCGTCACCATTGCCCGCGGCGTTTTTTCGAAGGCGCTCGGCTTTAACGATCTCGCCGGCTCCTTTGTGCCGTTGTTGATCGCCGTGCCCGTTTTGCTCGGGCTGGGCGTGGTGCTCCTCAAGAAGCAGGCGACCTGACCATGCGCATAGCAAATGTTTTCCACTTGGGAATCAAGGAGCTGCGCGGTCTGACCCGCGATCCGATGATGATCATTTTGATCGTCTACGCCTTCACATTGTCGATCTACACGGCGTCTACCGCCCAGCCGGAAACGCTCAACAACGCGACGATCGCGATTGTCGACGAGGACCAGTCTCCCGTTTCCTCGCGGATCACCACGGCTTTCTATCCGCCCTACTTCATCGTTCCGAAGCTCATCTCGCAACAGGAAATGGATAGGCGCATGGATGCTGGTATAGATACCTTCGCGCTTAACATCCCTCCCAATTTTCAGCGCGACCTGCTTGCTGGCAAGTCGCCGACTATACAGCTCAATGTCGATGCCACGCGCATGAGTCAGGCCTTCACCGGTGGCGGGTACGTGCAGTCAATCGTTTCAAGCGAGGTCGCCGAATTCCTGAACCGCTACCGCGGGACAAACGCAGCCCCCGTCGATCTGGCTCTTCGAGCCCGCTTTAACCAGGAACTGAACAAGGGCTGGTTCGGCGCCATCAACAACGTGATTTCGTCGGTTACGATGTTGTCGATCGTCCTGACTGGAGCTGCGCTCATTCGTGAGCGCGAGCACGGTACGATCGAGCACCTGCTCGTCATGCCCATTACACCCGCCGAAATCATGCTGAGCAAAGTCTGGTCGATGGGCCTAGTGGTCTTGATTGCCACTGCTTTTTCGTTGGTGGTCGTGGTGAAGGGTTGGCTTTCGGTGCCGGTGCAGGGGTCGCTCACGTTGTTCTTGCTCGGAGCGGCGCTTCAGTTGTTCGCCACCACGTCGATGGGAATTTTCCTGGCGACCGTTGCCGGCTCGATGCCGCAATTCGGTCTGTTGCTCATGCTGGTGCTGCTTCCGTTGCAGGTGCTGTCGGGTGGCGTGACGCCGCGTGAAAGTATGCCGCAGATCATCCAGGACATCATGCTCGCGGCTCCCAACACGCATTTCGTCATCATGGCTCAGGCGGTCCTGTTTCGGGGGGCGGGGATCGACGTCGTGTGGCCGCAATTGCTGGCGCTGCTGGCTATAGGGACGATATTGTTCGCATTCTCCCTGCGACGCTTCCGTCAATTCCTTCGATAAAGCGCTCAGACAGCGCGATCTTCGGCAATCGCGTCTGGCAGTCGACCATGACCGTTCTGTCATGAAGTTGGGAACGATTGTCTGCGGCTTTGGTTTTGCAAGCGCATCCCAACAGCCAACGAAGGACAGATCGTGCCTCGCTTTGCTTACCTGGAACTTCTCTTTGCAGTGCCAGCTTAACGGCAAAGGGGTCATCGACAATGGCAGTCAGAGCAGCCCAATTTCTGGCACTCGTGGTTTCCGCGCTCGCGCTCATTCCGTCGGGAGCGCATCTTGCCGCTCTGCCCAATAAGATCGCCCTACCGCAAACCGAATATTTCACGATTCAAACCATTTATAATGGGTGGGCGATTTTGGGACTGCTGTGGCCGGCCGCGATCATCGCGAATGCGCTGCTTGCAGTGATCGTCCGCTCACAGCAATGGCCATCTTGGTTCGCGGCGTTCGCCGCTCTCTGCTTCGCCTTCATGTTGGCAATATTCTTTTTCTGGACGCTGCCCGCCAACAACGCGACGGCGAATTGGACCGAGATTCCTCGACATTGGGAAACACTCAGGCGGCAGTGGGAATATTCTCATGCGGCAAATGCCGTGCTTGCGTTTGCAGCTTTCTGTTTAACGGCGCTGTCAGCGACAACATGGCGGCCGGCCAATCCGTAGCCTTACAGAAACGTCGTCGCGGAGTCCGGCTTCGCGCGCTGTCGCGAACCGGGCGCTTATTGCGGGCTGCCGACACCACGGACAAGATGATGCCAAAATGATACGAAAATGAACCGAAACTGACGCGAAAATGATCTGGAAATGTTGACATGCTGATTCTGCGGACTAATTCCCGCTGAGACGCCGGGGTCCGCCCCATCGACTGACATTGTGATTCTGTACAGCCGTCACAACCCGTAAGGTGTTGATACGGAAGGGAATATCTGTGCCGTAAATTGCCGCATCACAGCATAATGGGACGTCAACATCGTATGACCAGCATCACCGGACGGCTCGTCAAGGGCAGCATGTGGTTAAGCCTGTCTCGGACGATCGTGAACGGGCTTGCGACCCTCAGTACGTTCGTGCTGGCGCGGTATCTGGCACCCGCTGATTTCGGCGTGGTCGCTCTCGGCATGACGATACTCCTGATCGTCACGACAGTGACCGAGCTCTCGCTTTCTGAAGCGCTCATCCGTCATGCGGCGCCCGACGAATCCCATTTCAGCGCTGCATGGACCCTCAATGCCGCCCGTGGGCTGGCGATCTGTATCCTGTTCGCGATCTTTGCTTATCCAACTGCCCGCCTGTTCAACGAGCCGAAATTGACGGGTGTGATGCTGGCCCTTGGCATCAACATGTTTATGGGTGGTCTCATCAATCCGCGCCGTATCATGCTCCAGCGCAATCTGATCTTCTGGCAGGAATTCGTGCTTGCCGTTTCGCAGAAGTTCGCCGGCTTTTTTGCCTCCGTCGCGATAGCGGTGATCTATCAAAGCTATTGGGCGCTGGTCATCGGCACCCTCGTAGCCCAGGCGACGAATGTCGTTGTCTCCTATCTGGTGCTGCCCTTCCGGCCCAGGATCACCTTCCAGCATATGCGGGAGTTTTTCTCCTTCTCTGCCTGGCTCACCGCCGGTCAGATCGTCAGCACACTCAACTGGCGCTTCGATTATCTGCTGGTCGGCAAGATGCTCGGTGGGATCCAGCTCGGCTATTATTCGGTGGGGAGCAATCTCGCCATGATGCCGACGCGGGAAGCGACCGCGCCCCTCACGCAGACGATCTATCCGGCCTTCGCCGGCATCCGCAACGATCCCGACAGGCTTGCCGCCGCCTATCAGCGCGTGCAGGCGCTGGTTGCCGCCGTTGCGCTCCCGGCCGGCATCGGCGTTGCGGTGACCGCCGATCCGCTGGTCAGGCTCGCGCTGGGTGACAGGTGGACGCCAGTCATTTTCATCATTCAGTCGCTTGCCTCGGTCTTCGCGCTGCAGACACTCGGCTCCCTGGTTCAGCCGCTCGGCATGGCAAAGGGCGAAACACGGGTGTTGTTCGTCCGCGATGCCCAGATGTTCTGCCTGCGGGTGCCGATCATGATCGCCGGTCTGATGCTCTATGGCCTTCCAGGGGTCATCCTGGGCCGCGTGTTCACCGGCCTGTTCAGCACTTTCGTCAACATGATGCTCGTACGGCGCTTCACGGGGATTTCCGTATTGAAGCAGTTGTCCGTCAACCTGCGGGCGCTTGTAAGCGTCGCCGTGATGGCAGCCGGGGTCTGGCTCGCTTCGAACCATCTCGCGCTCACGGACGACAAGGTCGTGCTGGTCACGCATCTCGCAATACTGACCTTGCTCGGCGGCCTGCTCTACTGCGGCTCAACCTTCCTGCTGTGGATGTTGATGAAGCGGCCGACCGGCCCGGAAACGGAGGTCCGAACCATACTCGGCAAAGTGCTGCCGAGACTACGTCTTGCCTGAAGAAGGTGCGGCCGATCACGGCTGGACTGCCTTGTCATCTAAACGGGGAGTGGGGAAATGACATTGCAATCAAATCAAACCTTGATCACGAAATTGGAGGGCATGATCCACGATTGCCTGAAAGACTACATCAGCCATGATGAGCCTTTGGCAATCCTCGACTTTCCCGACATCCGCAACTGCGGCGACTCGGCCATCTGGTTGGGCGAAATGGCCTATCTCAAAAAGAGATATGACAAACGGCCGACCTATGTATCGCGGATCACCGATTTCTCGCCCGAGCAGCTCGAGCGTATTATGCCGACGGGTCCCATCTTCATTCATGGCGGCGGCAATTTCGGCGATATCTGGGATGCGCATCAGGACTTCCGCGAACAAGTGCTGGAGCGATTTCCCAACCGTCAGGTGATTCAGTTTCCGCAATCCATCCACTATAAGTCTCAGGTGCGCCTGGACGAAAGCGCGCGCGTCATCGGGCGTCATAAGAACTTTGTGTTGCTGGTGCGCGACGAGGAGTCGAAGGAGTTCGCCCTTAAGCACTTCGATTGCGAAGTGAGGCTCTGCCCCGACATGGCCTTCTGTATCGGTCCAATCGAGCCGGAGAAATCTGAAATTCCAGTTTTGGCTATGCTGAGATCCGATCTCGAGAAGGTCGGAGACGCCGATCTTTCCGCCTATCCTGATATTCCGAAAGAGGATTGGACCACCGAATCCGCCAGGCGGGTGCGCGTCTCCAAAGCGCTTGGGGCGGCAACGGCTCTTCTGGCTCTCAAACCGGCCGAAATACGGCTGCGCAAACTCGACGCGGCAGCCCATAATCGACTGCGTCGCGGCATCCGCCAGATCTCCCGCGGCCACACGATCGTCACCGACAGGCTTCACGTCCACATTTGCTCGCTGCTACTTGGACGTCCCCATGCGGTGTTGGATAACAACTACGGCAAGATACGTCGGTTCATGGCCGCATTTTCAGGCGATACGGATCTGGCCTACAAGGCGACATCGCTCGATGATGGAATCGCGTGGGCGCGCTGTAAGGCCGATCAATCCTCCTTGCCGCAGCTTAGCGTGCTGCGCTCAGACTTGCATGTCAGACCGGTCGGTTAACCGTCGAAGTGGCACGGTATAGGATGCGGCTGCTCCAGGGCGTGTTGAGATTCACCGCGAGTTAGCGGAGACAGCGGCGAGGTCGGGTCGGTTTAGAGAGAAGGCGACAGGCAACGCAGCGCGGTCGGTTTCCCCTTGCATGCCGCCAATTCTTGCGCTCATACTGAACCATATGGTTCAGTATGAGAAAGCCCGTCTCGATGCCTCGTTCGCTGCGCTCTCGGACGCCACCCGACGCGGCGTTCTGGAGCAGCTCGGACGTGCAGACGCTTCGATCACGGACCTTGCCGAGAAGTTCCACATGACCCTCACGGGCATGAAGAAGCACGTCAGCGTCTTGGAGCAGGCGGGGCTCGTCACCACGGAGAAGGTCGGGCGTGTGCGCACCTGCAAGCTCGGCCTACGTGGACTGGACGAAGAGGCTGCCTGGATCGAAAGCTATCGCCAGCTCTGGGACGCACGCTTCGACGATCTGGACGAGGTTGTCGAGGAACTCAAACGGAAGGAGAAGCTCGATGGACGCAACAAGAGAGAGTGAGCCCGCCCCCATGAAGAACCGCACGACAGTGGAACGGAAGTCCGAGCGTGAGCTGGTCGTCACGCGAACCTTCGACGGCCCCGCGCGCATCGTGTTCGAGGCGTGGACCAAGCCCGGGCTGCTCAAGCGGTGGTGGGCGCCGAAATCGACAGGCATGTCTTTGCTTTCATGCGAAGTGGATGCTCGTGTCGAGGGCAGGTACCGTTTCGAGTTCGGCCACGATGCCGCAAAGCCTATGGCGTTCTTCGGTAGGTACATCGAAGTGATACCGCACTCACGCCTCGTCTGGACTAATGAGGAAAGTGATGACGGGTCCGTCACCACCGTGACCTTCGAGGAAAAAGATGGCAAGACGCTGCTCATCATGTACGAACTCTATCCTTCGAAGGAAGCCCTCGATCGTGCCATCGCCGGGATGGAGGGTGGGATGCCCGAGACGTTCGAGCAACTGGACGAACTTCTCGTCGCCATGGGCGCGAGCGTGGGACGGTCATAAAGCCGTGGATCCCGAGGTCGGCCGTCAGGCTCTTCGCTGTTCCCGGTCCCTGAGTGACCGGTGGCTAACTCCAAAGCGATTCCAGATGACTGTGGGATCGTAGCCGGCCGGGGTCGCGTGTAGGCGATACGGCCTTCTTCTGCGCCGAATGATATCAGTACTGTCGGATCTCGTCGAAATGCTTTCGAAGGAGATCTCGGCGGAGCTTGGAAAAGCTACTTTGAAAGGGTGCTAAAGCGCATCGGATGACATCGGCCTGACGGAGGCGGCATGTTCGGTGGGCGCGGGTGGCGCGATGACGAGGCTTTGAGCCGGCGTTGCCAATGAGACTCCGTTCGCCTTGCAATGCTCATAGACCAGATCGATGATCTCGTTTTGGGCCGGCATGCGGCTGGCCGCACTCGCGACACGGAACAGCAGTTCGACTTCGATGGCTACCGCATCGATCGTCTTAAGTGCGACGGCCGGCGGCGGATCCCTGACGATCCTTTCGCAGCCCTGCAGAACGGCGAGCATAATCTCCTCGACAAGCCGCGGTTTATGGGTAGCGGCAATGCGCAACGTAAGCGTCATCTGGTGTGATTCGTCGGGGCGGCTGCGATTGGTCACACCCTGTTTTGCCAGGACGCTGTTCGGAAGGACAACGACATTATGTCCGCCTGTCAGCAGGTTGGTGGAGCGCCAGTTGGTTTCGACAACCCGTCCTTCGGTGCCATCGGCGAGCTCGATCCAATCGCCGATGACGTAGGCGCGGCCGAGCGCAAGCGCGATCCCGGAAAAGACATCGGAAAGCGTGTTCTGCAGCGCAAGACCGATAATGACGACGACGATGCCCGAGGTTGCAATGAGCGGGCCAACCGGCGCGCCGAAGACGAAGCCGATAACCGACAATGCGACACCGAGATAGACGACGCCGACGATCAGATCCTGGAGAAGATGCGCTTCCTGCGGTCGCCGATTGAGGGTGAGATAGATATGGACGAAGCCGATCATCGTCCATGCAAGATGGAGCCACCAGAGGACCCTCGCAGATCTGGCGAGCAAGAGGCCGGCATCCTGAAGTTCGCCATCGTCGAGATGGTAAGGTGAAATTCCAGCAAGCCAGAGCACGAGGCTCATGCCGCCGAAAAACAGGATCTGCACGATCAGACGGGCGGTCGGATGACGGCGCCCCTGGATATGCCAAATGAGAATGCCCGCCAGCCCCAGAAGATTGATCAGAACGAGCGGCAGGGAATGATGTTCGCCAAACATAATAGGGCTCACCGAGGGACGAGTGCCGATTGTGGCCGAGCCGGCGCGCGGCCCTTAAGGCTGCGCGCCGGCTCGGCGCCACTCTATCAGGCGGTTAGTAGTCCCAGAAGACCGGTACCCAGCGAAAGACGTCGCCGTCGACTGCCACATGGCCAACGGAGGGGAACGGCATGTGAGTAGCCACCAGAAGCTCGCCGGTCTCCGCCAGCTCCCGCAAAAGACGAACGCGGACGCGGGCAGCCTCTTCCGGGTCGTGTTCGAAGCCGTTGTGCCAGTCGGGGTGCTCGAACCCGACCGCGAACACTGCATCGCCAGCGAACATCAGCCGGTCTTTGCCGGACGTCACGCGGACCACACTATGCCCGGGTGTGTGGCCGCCGGTTCGAGAGACGACCACGCCCGGCGCCACCTCGTACTCATCATCGAACAATCGCAGCCGACTGTCGTACACCTTTCTGAAGTGCTTGGCGGCCGCTCGCAGCGCGTCCGGGAACCCGGGCGGCATTGACACATGAGAGAAATCGGGCGCCTCCCAGAATTTGACCTCTGCCGCCGCCACATGGATCCTAAGATCCGGACGCAACCGGTCCTTCACCCCGTCGACGAGCAGCCCGCCAACGTGGTCCATATGCATGTGGGTCAGTACTACGTCGGTTACGGATCCAAGGTCGATGCCGGCGGCCTCCAGTCGCTTGATCAATTGCCCGGCTCGCGGCAAGTTCAACTCCGGGTCCAATCCCAGCCCGGCATCGATGAGGATGGTCTGCTTGCCGCTACGCACCACGACCGCGTTCAGCGCCCAGTCGAAAGCTTCCGTTGGCAGGAACATGTCGTTCAGCCAGGCTGCGCGGTCGGCCGGGTCGGCATTGTGTCCCAACATCTTGGTTGGGAGCGGCAGCACCCCATCGCTGATCACCAGCACGTCGATCTCGCCGATCCGCACCGCATAGCGCGACGGAACCAGCTCTTCGGGGCTCGATTTAACGGGATGAGAGGTGTTCTCTAGGATCATGTTTATCTCCTGTTGATCGCGGTATTGGAACCGATCAGGTCGGTTCCAGCGCTAGTGACGATGTTCACAAGATGTCTTTGTTCGCAGTCGCCCATGCGGACGCGCATCGTTTGATGGGACCTCAAGGCGAAAGGCTTATTCCAGTCCGGCCTTGTCGAGCCCGTAGGCCTTGTCGGCCGAGCCCGGCACGGCCCTGAAGGCGACGCTGGCGCGGTTCCAGGCGTTGATCGCCATGATCTGGAACGTCAGGTCGGAGACTTCCTTTTCCGAAAGCTGCCCACGCACGCGCTCGTAAAGCTCGTCGGGAATGCCGCCTTCCGGCATTTTTGTCACGGCTTCGGTCCAGGCGAGCGCAGCGCGCTCGCGCGGGCTGAAAAGGTTCGATTCTCTCCAGGCGGCGATGTGATAGAGGCGAAGCGGACGTTCGCCGTGGATGGTGGCTTCCTTCGAGTGCATGTCGAGGCAAAAAGCGCAGCCGTTGATCTGTGACGCACGAATATCGACCAGATCCAAAATGGATTGCTCGATCGAGCCCTTCTTTACTTCGTTGCTCAAGGTCATCAGGCCCTTGAACAGATCAGGCGAGAGTTGAGCGAAATTCAGTCGCTGAGTCATAATCTGTCATCCGTTTTCGTAGGATTGAAATCTCCAAGCGGATGAGATCCGCCTTTGGACGGAGCGATGGTGACCGAGCAATCGATGCGCGAACAGCTATACGTTTGTTAGGGGGGAAGGCTCTCCATGCCGATGCGGGTCTTTATGCATGGTGAGCGGACCGCGGCCAATGAAATGGCAGCCGAGCGTCCAACCCATCCGATCGCCCGACCTAACCCAAGGTCTACCATCACCGCCGACTGCTTTGATGGTACAAAACGTTTGGCAATACGAGGACGTCGCCATTGCGACAGGCTCATGGGCGCCGCCTGAAGCTCCGAGCTGGGCGCGATGTTCGCAGAGCGCGGGGAGAGGCCGTTTCCGACACATATATTGAGGCAATGCCATGCAACACGCTCAACCGAAAGCGGACACGTCTGCCGAACCGATCGTCTATGTCGTAGACGATGACGAAGAGATGAGAGAGACGCTGCTTGACCTTTTCATGGTGACGAAGAAGCGGGCCAGTGCGTTTCCGAATGGCCCGGAATTCCTCAAAAGGGCCGATATCAGTGCTCCGGGTTGTCTTGTCGTCGATCTCAAAATGCCGGGTGGAACGGGTCTGGATCTGCAGCAGCATCTTTCTCTTGCTGGTAGCCGGCTGCCGGTTATCTTCTTGACGGGGTTCGCCGACATTCCAACAAGCGTGAAAGCGATGAAGGCAGGCGCCACGGATTTCATAACGAAGCCCTTCGCCAGCCAGGATCTTCTTGATGCCGTCGATCATGCAATCCGCCTGGATTCGGAGCGGCGCAAGACCGATGCGGAACGGGAGCGTATTCAGGCACTCGCCGACACGCTCACTCCCCGCGAGCAGGAAGTCATGCTCGCCGTGGTAAGCGGTCTGATGAACAAGCAGGTCGCCTATCAACTCGGCATCAGCGAAATGACGGTAAAACTCCATCGCATGAGCTTGATGCGCAAGATGGAGAGTCGGTCGCTTGCCGATCTTGTTCGGAAAGCCGAACGGCTTCAGCGGAATTGATGGAGGGAGGCGCTGCGGGAAGTAGCTGCCCGTGCGTCCTCGATTATTCCGATAAATGAGAGGATGGGGCCGGAGGCAGCGCCCTCCTCATGCCGATTATCCGTTGATGAAGCTCAGAATGTCGGCATTGATGATATCCGCATGGGTCGTCGCCATTCCGTGCGGCAGGCCCTTGTAGATCTTCAGCGTCGGGTTCTTCAGAAGCTTTGCCGAGAGTACGGCCGAGTCAGCCACCGGGACGATCTGGTCATCCTCACCATGGAGGACGAGAGTCGGTATGTCGATAATCTTGAGATCTTCCGTGAAGTCCGTCTCGGAGAACGCTTTAATGCCGAGATAGTGAGCATTTATGGCGCCCGCCATGCCTTGGCGCCACCAATTCCGGACGATAGTCTCGGATATCGTCGCGCCCGGACGGTTGAAGCCGTAGAACGGGCCGCTCGGGAAGTCGATATAAAACTGGCTTCTGTTTGCCGCGAGCGTGGACCGGAGTCCGTCGAAGACCTCAATCGGAATGCCGCCGGGATTGGCTGATGTCTTGACCATGATGGGCGGGACTGCGCCGATAAGAACGAGTTTGGAAACGCGACCCTTACCGTGACGCGCCACGTAACGCGTCGCTTCACCGCCGCCCGTGGAGTGGCCAACATGAACGGCGTTGCGCAGATCGAGATGGTCCGCGACCGCTGCAGCGTCAGCCGCATAGTGGTCCATGTCATGTCCGCCGCTGACCTGTGCTGAGCGGCCATGACCGCGGCGGTCATGCGCAACTACGCGGAAGCCCTTTTGGAGGAAGAAGATCATCTGGGCGTCCCAGTCGTCGCTGCTGAGCGGCCAGCCATGATGGAACACGATCGGCGGGGCGTCCCTTGGACCCCAATCCTTGTAGAAGATTTCAGTTCCGTCGGCCGATGTCACGTAGTTGCCGCTCGACCTCTCAGCTGCAATCTTCTCAGGCTTCGCCGCCTGGGCTGATTCAGCGCTCAAGGTTACCGCTGCGGCGGTGAGCGCCAATGTCCCCGTCATAATATTTCGCCGCGTCGGCGTGATAGAACGAAATTCCATTCCTGTCTCCTGATCGGTAAACTGGTCAAAATTGGCTGCTTAGAGCTAAATAATACTTGTATAGCTCAGTTATGCGGAAGTTATATTGTTGAAATGACGCTGATTGGGAAGATATACTTTGGTTTCTCGTCAGCCAAACGATCTCGAAGCTTAGCATTCCTTGCGGGCCAGCCTATGCCGAACCGCTTCGACGATTTCGGAGCTGCAGGATGGTAGGAGGCAGTCTGCGTGCTCGAAAGCTATACGGAAGTTGGGACCGAGTCAGTCTCTGAAGCGGAGCGAGCGCAGCTGGCCGGCCTCGCGACCCGTTTAGTCGCGCCTTGGTCTTGAAATGAATTCAAGGAGATAGGCGGAGCTGATCGGCTTTTCGAGGAAGCCCGCCGCGCCGCAGGATCGCGCGAGCCCCCGCGTGTGGCTGTCGGCAAAGGAGGTCATGATACAAATGGGAGGGCCGTCTATCGCGACCACCTTCCGTAAAAGGTCGATACCGTTCGTGCCCGGCATCCTGAGATCGGCCAGGATACAATGCACCCAATCCAGATCGCCCGATGCCAGAAACGCGTCAGCAGATCCGTAGGCGACACTGTTGATACCCATCGCGTCAAAGAAGTCGCCCAGCGATTCCCGAAGGAAATGGTCGTCGTCGATAATGGCGACCGTGATTGGTGTTTTGGGCTGCATCGAACCTCGGATTATCACTGCGGCCATAACGGAGCGGGCCTTGTGTGAGTGGAATGGGTTTCAAGCGTAACTGTCGGTTAGTGCAGAAGTTGGAATTGACGCACGAGTTCGGCCAAAGACCCAGCTTCCATCTTTCTCATGACACTGCCTCTGTGCAATTTGACCATGATCTCGCTGATGCCGAGGTCGAAAGCGATCTGCTTGTTCATGAGGCCGCTAGCGACAAGCCCCATGACCTGGGTTTCGCGCGGCGTCAGACTTGACGCCCGAGCACGCAAAGTCTGGAGAAGAACCCGGGCCTCGCGCCGTTCGCTGTCGACCGCGAATGCAGCGTTGATCGCTTCCAACAACTCAAAAGTGCTAAGCGGCTTCTGAAGAAAATCGATCGCACCGGCCTTCATCGCGTTGACGCTCGTAGCAACGTCACCATGACCGGTCATGAAGACTACAGGCAGCTGGTACCCATTTGCATCCAGCTTGCCTTGAAATTCGATACCGCTCACGCCGGGAAGGTGGACATCGAGAAGTATGCACCCGCCATGCTCGCGCGAAGCCCGGGCAATAAAGTCGTCGGCATTCTCGAAGGCATCCGCAGGCATTTCAAGCGATTGAAACAGGTCCAGCAGCGAAAGCCGCAATTGCTCGTCGTCTTCTACTATGTGGACGATTTGCAGAGGTGAAGGAGCAGACTCGGCGTTGCTGGAAGCGGCTGCCATGTTTGGTCCTCCAACCGAAAAAGGCCTCAGTTCACGTCTATCCTACTGCAATCCGCTCCGCGGACAAGTAAACTAAGGTATGCTATCTATTTGCAATTTAACGAGTAACTTGTACCTGCGGCGGTATCCCGCCACCATTTGGTACCGGCAAAGTGACGGTGAAAATTGCTCCGATCGCCTCGTCATTTTCGGCACTTATCGTGCCGCCGTGGTCCGCGATGATCGACCGGCAGAGAGCCAAGCGCATACCCATCCCATCGGCCTTACTAGAGAAGGATCCGTCAAAGATTTTATCGAAATCTTCTCAGCGATACCTCCCCAATGTCCCGGACACAGAGGTAAATAGCGGAGTAGCAGCGGTGTGGCTTACACAGCGAGGGCACCGGAACTTCTGGCCCCCACATCGGCGGCGTACAGATGAGTCAGTCGATCAGTGGCGCATCCCGAGCGCAGAAGCTTTCTAGTCCGCGAGACGTGCTGCAGTCGTCATCGCGAACGAGGATCGAGCGCGTCGCGCAGGCCATCGCCGAGAAGATTGAAGGACAGCACCGTCGCGAAAATCGCCAGGCCGGGCCAAAGGGCCATCCAGGGTGCGTTGCCCAGGAAACGCTGTGCGGAGTTCAGCATCGATCCCCAGGACGGAGCCGGAGGCTGTAGGCCAAGGCCGAGGAACGACATGCTGGCTTCGGCGATGATCGCCGAGGCGATGGTCAGCGTTGCCTGAACCATGAGCTGCGGCAGGATGTTCGGCAGGATGTGCCGGACCGCGATGCGCCATTGCGGATTGCCGACCGCGCTCGCCGCCTCGACATATTCCTCTGCCTTGATGGACAGCACCTGGCCGCGCGTCAGGCGGATGAACAGCGGTGTCGCGGTAATGCCGATTGCCAGCATCGCATTGGTGAGGCTCGGACCGAGAAAGGCGGCGAAGGCAATCGCCAGGATAAGGAAGGGGCAGGCGAGCATCGCATCGGTAAAGCGGCTGATGAAGCCGTCGACGAGGCCGCCGAGGAAGCCGGCGGCAAGCCCGAGCGGCACGCCGATCGCCATGGCGATTCCGACCGATGTCAGGCCTGCCAGCAGCGAAGCGCGTGTGCCCCAGACGATGCGGGAAAGAATGTCGCGACCCGCCTCATCCGTCCCCATCCAATGCAGCGCGGATGGCGCCTTGCGTACGGCGCTCCAGCTCTGTGCCGCCGGATCATAGGGGGCAAGAAGGGGCGCCAAAACCGCAACGAGCACCATGAACAGTACGACGACAAGGCCGATAAGCGCGCTACGCCGGCGCGCAAGCCGCCGCCAGAGGCGGCTCTGGAAGAAGCGCGTCACCGAATTGGTCGGGGCCTTGGGTTCCGTAATCGTCAGCATGATCAGCCTCTCAATCGCGGGTTGACGAGAATATATCCTATATCCGCCAGCAGATTGAGGATGATGTAGAAGAGCGAGGTGACGAGCACGACGCCTTGCACGACGGGATAGTCGCGTGTGAAGACCGCATCGACGATCAGCTTGCCGAAGCCCGGAATCGTGAAGATCTGCTCAGTCAGGACCGCGCCGGACAGAAGCGCGCCGAATTCAAGCGCGCCGAGCGTGATGATCGGCGTCAGCGCATTGCGCATCGCATGCTTGAAGACGACCACCCACTCGCTCAGGCCCTTTGCCCGTGCTGTGCGCACATAATCGCTCTCGAGCGCCTGCAGCATCGCGCCTCGGGTATGGCGCATGATGACGCCGGCAATCGCCATGCCGAGCACGAAGGCGGGCATGATCGTCGTTGCGAGGCTCATGCGCCAGTTCTCCCAGGGGCTGACGAAGCCGGATGCCGGCAACCAGCCGAGATGCACCGAAAAGAGGAGGATGAGCATGATGCCGAGCCAGAAGTTCGGCACCGAAATGCCGGCGAGCGACACGACGTTCGTCGCATAGTCGATTGCGGTATTCTGCTTCAGCGCGGAAATGACACCGCCGGTGATGCCAAGCACGAGCGCCACGATAATGCCCATGACCGCCAGCTGCAGCGTCACCGGCAGCTTCAGCAGAATGAGGTCGAGGACGGGCAAGTTGTGGCGCATGGATTCGCCGAGATCGCCCGACACGACGCCCTTCATCCAAAAGAGATACTGGATGATGACGGGCTGATCGAGGTGATACTGAGCGCGGATGGCCGCGAGCGTCGCCTCGTCCGGATTGTCGCCGGCCAGGATCAGCGCCGGATCGCCGGGCAGGAGATGCTGCAGCGAAAAGATGATCATCGACAGCAGGATGATCGTCGGGATGAGCTGCAGCAGACGGCGCAAGAGAAGCGATGACATGGTTCAACCTCCTGCCGCGGGCTGGACCGGCCGAACGGCCATGGCTTCGAAGGCTGCAAACAGCTTTTCGAGCTTTGGATTTCTGGGTTCGCGAACAGGTGCTGTCGCGTCGTGTCCTGGCAGTTCGTTCCAGAAGGCGCAGGCGTTGGCGTGACCGTTCGCTTCCACGTGCAACGTCATGCTGGCGGTCTGGCATTCCGGCCGGGCATAGGGGCAGCGTGTGTGTAGCCGGCAGCCCGGCGGCGGGGACAGAGGGCTCGGCAGGTCGCCGTGGAGCTGTGCCGCGCGCGAGCGCTGGTGACTGGGGGGCGCGGCCACTGGAATCGCCGAAAGCAGGGCGCGGGTATAGGGGTGGCGGGGCGTCTCGAATATCATATCCGATGCGCCGATTTCGACCACCTTGCCGAGGTACATAACCGCGACGCGATCCGAGATATGCTTCACCACGCCGAGATCGTGCGAGATGAACACGAAAGCGAGCCCGAGGCGCTTCTGCAGGTCCTTCAGGAGATTGAGGATCTGCGCCTGGATCGAGACGTCGAGTGCGGAAACCGCTTCGTCGCAGATGATCACTTTCGGTTCGGAAGCCAACGCACGCGCGATCACGACGCGCTGGCGCTGGCCGCCCGAGAATTCGTGGGGATAACGGTTTGCCTGTTCGGGGCGAAGGCCGACCATTTCCAGAAGTTCCGCGACCCGCTTGGCGCGCTGGCCGGCCGGCACGACGTTGTGCAGCATGAGCGGTTCTGCGATCGTCTGCGCGATCGTCATGCGCGGGTTCAGCGAGGCATAGGGATCCTGGAAAATCAGCTGAATATGCCGGCGCTGCCGGCGCATCGCCGCGCTGCTGATATTGGTGACATTCTCTCCGTCGATCAGTACTTCGCCGGCGGTCGGCCGGATGAGGCGCATCAGGAGCCGCCCGAGGGTCGATTTACCGCAGCCGGATTCCCCGACGATTGCCAGCGTTTCGCCCGGCATGAGGGAAAACGTGACATCGTCGACGGCGCCCACCTGGGCCAGCGGACGGCCGAGGATGCTGCGCTTGATGATGAAGTTCTTGCCGAGCCCGCGCACTTCGATGATCGGCTTCTGGGCTGACGAGGAGGAAGAGGGTTGGGTCATGGAACGAGATCCTCCATGGGCGCACGCCAACAGCGGCTGAAATGGCCTGCCGAAATTTCCATGAGCGCCGGCATTTCCGCACATTTTTCGACGCGAAACGGGCAGCGCGCCTGGAACCGGCAGCCGGAGGGCGGGTTGGCCATGTCGGGGACGGTGCCGGTAATCGCCACGAGCCGCTCGCGCCGTTCGTCGAGGCGCGGCAGCGAGCCGAGCAGGCCGACTGTGTAGGGATGCTGCGGGAAGGTGAAAAGCTGTTCGACGGAACATTGCTCTACCACCTGCCCGGCATACATGACGATGACGTCGTCGCAAGATTCGGCGACGACGCCGAGATCGTGAGTGATGAGAATAATGGCCGTTCCGGTCTTCTGCTGCAGCTCGCGCATCAGTTCGAGCACCTGCGCCTGGATGGTCACATCCAGCGCGGTGGTCGGCTCGTCGGCGATCAAAAGCTCTGGGTCGCAGGCAAGCGCCATGGCGATCATCACACGTTGGCGCATGCCGCCGGACAGATTGTGCGGATATTGGTGATAGCGGGTCTCGGGTGAGGGGATGCGCACCAGCTTCAGCATGGCGATCGCCCGTTCGGTCGCCTCCTTCTTGGACATGCGGCGATGGCGAAGGATGACTTCGTTGATCTGCTCGCCGATCGTGTAGGAGGGATTGAGCGACGTCATCGGCTCCTGGAAGATCATCGCCAGCCGATTGCCCCTGAGATGGCGCATGGCGCTTTTCGTCTGGTCCAGAAGCTGTTGGCCATCGAAATTGACGCTGCCGGAAATGCGTGCCGCATGTTCGGGCAGCAGCCGCATCACGGCAAGCGACGTGACGCTCTTGCCGCTGCCGGACTCCCCGACGATGGCAAGAGTGCGTCCTTTCTTGACGGAAAAACTCACGCCGTCGACGGCGGTGACGGTCCTGGTGTCTGTCTGGAAGACGATACGCAGGTCCGAGATATCGAGGATGGACGGAGCGGAGTCGTCAGCCCGAAGAGATCGGGCTGACGGGTTGTGATCCATAGGTTGGGGCGTGCTCATCGAAAACAGGCGCAGACTTAGTTCTTGCGGCTGACGCCGGCGAGGCGGATGATGCCGTCCGGATCCGGCTTGAAGCCGACGATGTTGGCGTTATGCGCGAAGATCCACTGCGAGTGATACATGTAGACGATCGGCAGGTCCTTGAGCAGGATCGCGATTGCCTTGCTGTATTCCTTCTGGCGGGCCTCGACGTCGCCGAGGGAGCGGGCCTTGGTTAGGATCGCATCGAGATCCTTGTTGCAATAATGCGCGTCGTTTCCGGCTGCGCCGCAGGCCAGCATCGGCGTGATATTGAGGTCGGGGTCGACGCGGCCGCTCCAGCCGACGAGATGGGACTGGAATTTGCCCTGGCGGGCGACGTCAAGCAGCGTCATCAGCTCGGTTGGCTTGATGGTAACGTTGATGCCGATTTCTTGGACCATGGCCTGGACGAGCTGAGCCACCTGCTGGCGCTCCGCATCCGTCGGAACAAGCAGTTCCAGATTGACGGACTTCACACCGGCTTCTTCCATCTTCTTCTTGGCAGCGTCCAGATCACGCGCCGGAACCGGGTAGTCCTTGTCGAAATAGGGGCTGGTCGGCGGGAAGGGCTGGTTGCCGGTGCTGGCCTGGCCGTTGAAAACGACGTTGTTGATGGCGTCGCGGTCGATCGCGAGGCTGACGGCCTCGCGGATGGCGGCCTTCTTGCCGGCATCGAGATTTGCGCCTTCGCCAGTGATGTCGAAGGTGATGCCGTAGTAGCCGAGGCCGACGACGGGAGCGACAGCCAGCGAGGGTTCGGCCTTGACGGCGTCGACATCGGTGGCAGCAAGGCGCTCGATCAGATCGAGCTGACCGGAGCGCAGGTTGAGCAGGCGAACGTTCGAGTCCGGCATGCCGCGATAGATGAGCTTGTCGAAGTGATACTGGTCCGCATTATAATATTGCGCGAACTTCTCCAGGGTAATGTGGTCCTGCGCCACGCGTTCCACGAACTTGTACGGGCCGGAGCAGACCGGCGCATTGGTGAATTTTTCACCGAGCGCCTCGCCGGCTTTCGGGCTGATGATCATGCCTGCGCGGTCGCTGAGCGCGGCCAGCAGCGGAACGGACGGTTCCCTGAGGTTGATGCGGACGGTGTAATCGTCCACGACATCGACGCTGCTGATGGCGCTGATTTCGGGCTTGCGGCGGGAGATCTTCAGATTGAGGTCGCGATCGAGGTTATATTTGATCGCGGCGGCATCCACCTTGGTGCCATCGTGGAAGAGTGCGTCCTTGCGTAGCTTGAGCGTCAGCACCGTGCTGTCGGCATTCCATTCCCAGCTGGTCGCGAGCATCGGAACGATCTGGCCGTTATCGTCGACATCGACGATCTTGTCGCAGAGCGACTGCAGGACGTGGCGGCCGACGAAGCTCCAGTTGGAGGCCGGGTCGAGTGTATCCGGATCGTCCTGCAGGCCGATGTTCAGAACGGATTCTGCAGCAGCAGGCACGGTGGTCGCCGCAAGGCCGCTCAAGGCTAAGCCGGCCGCAAATGCGAGATATAGTGGTTTCATTGATCTTCCCTCTTTGTTCTTGATTGATGTGCCGCGATCAGCGGGCGACGGCATAACCCTGCACGCCGCGCGGATTGGCGCCGGCCTTGACCAGCTGGGTTTCGCCGTCCATTTCTCGTGCGACGGCGGCAAGCCGCCCTTCCGACCAGGCGTCGCCGACGGTGATCTTGTGTCCGCGCGCGGCCAGCTCTTCCTGGACCGCCGACGAGAAGCGCGATTCCAGCGTGAGCGCCCCGAAACTGATCTCGCGCGGCCAGAATGAGCTCGGCAAATGGTCAGTATGGAAGGACGGTGCGTCGATCGTTTCCTGCAGGTTCATTCCCTTGTGGATGTGGCGCAGCAGCATGATGAGCTGCCATTGATCCTGCTGGTCACCCCCTGGCGTGCCGAAGGCCATGTAGGGGCGTCCGTCGCGGAAAACGGTCGACGGCGTAAGCGTCGTTCGCGGCCGTTTCGACGGCATCAAGGTGGAATTCAGGCCTTCTTCCAGCCAGAACATCTGTCCGCGGGTGGTGAGGCTGAAACCAAGGCCCTGAATGACGGGGCTCGACTGGAACCAGCCACCGGAAGGGGTTGCCGATACCATGTTGCCCCAGCGGTCCACGGCGCTGACCTGCACGGTATCGCCGCGCTGCGCGCCTTCGCGGGTGAGGGCGGGTTCGCCTTCCTTGTCGTTCGGCAGCTTGGGCTCGCGTGCGACCGTCGGCTCGCCGCCGCCGAGGCCCGGCTGCGGAATAGTGCCGACCGTGCGCAGCGGCGGCAAGCTCGGGATGCGGCCGTCAGGCGAACCGGGGCGCACGTCCATCGATGCCGTGCCGCTGATCAAGGCGCGGCGACCGTCGGCGTAGCGCGAGGAAAGCAATGTTTCGAGCGGAACGTCGGAGCTGTCGCCGTACCAGGCTTCGCGGTCAGCCATGGCGAGTTTGGCGGTTTCGACGACCAGATGCACGAAGTCGGCGCCCATCGGATCGAGATCGGCGATATCGGTGCCCTTCAGGATCTGCAGCATCTGCAGGAGAACCGGGCCTTGCGACCAGGCGCCGCATTTGAAGACCTCGAAGTCGCCATAGGCGACGGAAGCCGGAGTCTCGATCAGCGGCTTGTAATCGGCCATGTCCTGGGCGGTAATGAGGCCCTTGTGCCGGCGGCCCGAAACATCCCAGACCTCCTCGGTCGCACAATAGTCCTCGATGCGCTCGGCGACGGGGCCGCGATACCAGAAATCGAGTGCGGCCTCGATGCGCACTTCGCGGCCTTTTGCCGATTTCGTCTGGTCGAGAATCTGCTGATAGAGCGTCGCGACCTGCGGATTGCGGAAGAGCTTGCCAGATTGCGGCGCGCGGCCGCCCGGCAGGTAGAGTTCGGCGGAGCTCGGCCAATGCGTTTCGAAGAGCTCGCGCATCGAGGCAATCGTGTTGGCGATGCGCGGCACTAGCGGATGGCCGTTCTTTGCATAATAGATCGCAGGAGCCAGCACGTCTTCGAGGTCGGCGGTCCCATAGTCGCGCAAGAGCGTCAGCCACGCGCCGAAAGCGCCGGGGATGCAGGCCGCGAGCAGGCCGGTGCCCGGAATGATGTCGAGGCCGAGATCCTTGAAATGCTGAACTGTCGCCTTGGCGGGAGAAGGGCCTTGACCGGAAATCACCGTCGGCTTGTCGGCGCCGGCCGGCGTGACAATGATCGGAACCTCTCCGCCGGGACCGTTCAGATGCGGCTCGACGACCTGTAGCACAAAGCCGGCCGCGACAGCCGCATCAAAGGCGGTGTGACCCTTTTCGAGGATCGACATGCCGACGGTCGACGCCAGCCAGTGTGTGGACGAAACCGCACCGAATGTGCCCCTAAGCTCCGGACGCGTCGTAAAAGTCATTTCAATCCCTCGCTCCCTATCGGCCTCGGCCGACCCGAAAGACATTACATTGTCCACAATATCAGCCAGTATCGGCCGAATTATATACGCAGCCCGATTACAACAAGGCCTAAATGACCAGATGTCGTCATTCCTGTGGACATATTGTATATTTGAAGCGCCCGTGGCAAGCAGATTGTGTAAAATAATGGGCAATTGCATAATCGTGAAAAGCTGACACAGGGGAGTCAGCGCTATGGCAAAGGATGAGAGAATGCTGGAAACCGCGGCTGCCGGCAGGAAAAGTCGCAGTGATTTCATTGCCGAACAGCTTGAAGAGGCTGTGATCAACGGTGCGATCCCGGCAGGCTCGCGGCTCGATGAAGCATCCATCGCCACACAATTCGGGGTGTCGCGTACGCCGGTGCGCGAGGCGCTGCATATTCTCTGCGGGCGCGGGCTTGCGGCGCGGGAGCCCTACAAGGGCGTAGTCGTCACGCAGATTTCGGCGCAGCGAATTGACGAAATGTTCGAGGCCATGGCCGAACTCGAGGCGACCTGCGGCCGTCTCGCCTCCCATCGGATGACGATGAGCGAGCGCGCGGAACTTGAAAACATCCATCACGAAATGAATGCACTTGCCGACGAGGGCGAGCACACCGGCTATAACGAGCTGAACACCCGTTTCCACAGCTTGCTATTCCAGGGCAGCCACAATAGCGACCTGATCGCCGCCGCCCAGACGTTGAGGCTGAAGCTTGCGCCTTTCCGCAAATACCAGCTCAAGGACAAGGGACGCCTGAAGCGTTCATGCAGCGAACATCAGCAGATCGTCGATGCAATTCTCGACCAGGACCCGAAGGCGGCCGAGAACGCACTGCGCCGCCATCTCGTGTCGGCCGCGCAGGAGGTTCTGCTCAAGCGCCGCCGGCGCGAGGAAGACTCCCAGACCGAAACCAATCTTATCGAAGAGGCATGAATTCGAAATGTCCGCGAACACCGATCAAGACGCTATCCGCTCCGTTATCTCGGACATGCAGGCAGCCTGGAACCGTGGCGATTTCCATGGCTACATGGCCGGGTTTGCCAATCCCGACATCGTGTTCGTGTCCCGAGGTCGCATCCAAAAGGACTGGCAGGCAACGCTGGATCACTATATTGCCGATTACGGTGGCTCTCCCGGTTCGCAGGGGCAGTTGACCTTCTCGAACATCCGTATCGAGATGCTGGCGCCGGATGCCGCTCAACTCATCAGCAACTACAATCTCGTGCGTTCCGCCGGCAGCCAGACCGGGGTCAACACCCGCTTGATGCGCAAACGGGACGGCCAATGGGTGATTGCGCTCAATCACGTTTCGCAGATCGAGAGATGATGAATTTCGGGCAGTGCTGCGCGTAATGCATCCCGATTGAGTTTCGCCGGCTCACCCGCATCGCTCTTGGCAAAGGGCGGATGCTGGCTCACCCGGCAGAAAGATCGATCGGGTCGTTAAGATCGCGTGCGAGATAATCCTGGATCTGCTTGACGATCTGCTCAGCGTGCTTGGAGGCAAGCTTGTCGGCAAGCTCCACTTTGCGCTCCTCGATTGCCGCGATCATCTCTTCATGCTCGTCGACATATTGGCGAGGCAGCCGGTCGTCGAAGGTGCGGTAATAGAGCCGAAGAATGCGCCGTCCTTCGTCAAGGAGCCGGCTGAAGAAGGCCGTATAGTAGGAATTGCCGGCAAGCTCGGCGATCGCTACGTGAAATTCGCGGTTTGCCTCGATCATCGCCATGGCATCGCGGGCCGTAACGGCGGCGGCGAATTCCTCCTGCCGCTTTCGGATGTTACCCATGGCCTCGGGCGTTGCGCGCTGTGCAGCGCCGCGCGTCGTCACGCGGTACATCAGCGTCAGGGCGTCGAAATAGGTCGGCAACGCTGCGAAGTCGATCTGCGAGACGATCGTGTTGCGGTTCGGCAGTGTCGTGACCAAGCCTTCGCCGGAGAGGCGCAGCAGCGCCTCGCGAACGGGCGTGCGCGACATGCCGAAGCGCTCCGAAAGCCTGACTTCCTCCAGCGCGTCGCCTGGCGGCAGCGTCATGTCGAGGATTTCCTTGCGCAGCACCGTATAGACGCTTTGGGTGCCGGTGCCGCGTGCACGACGAAAATCGCTTTCTTCTGCTTCGATATGCGCCATGTCTCGTCCTCTTTCTCGGAGCGGCCACCGGTATGAATGCAGCTTGTCGACGACGGACGCCGCCTAGTCAAGCAGGGCGTCAGCGCGGGTCGTGAAGCATTGTCATCGCGGGCACCGCCAGGCGTGCGCGACGAGCGATATCCGGCGCCTTTTCCCAGCCGCGTGCGTTCCCTACAAATCTTCATAGTACTTTACACGATTGTTGTCGACAAATAGAATACAAGGCGCTATGACGGTTACGAGGCTCAGCCTTTCCAGGCGGACGATTGTGTCACGAGGCCCGCAGTCCCTGAGGATATTAAATGAAAGCCAAGATTTTTTCCGGCGTCGTTCCGGCGCTCATGACCCCTTGCAAGGAAGACCGCAGCCCGGATTTCGAGGCGCTCGCTCGCAAGGGCAAGCAGCTCATCGCTGAAGGCATGTCGGCCGTCGTCTATTGCGGCTCCATGGGCGACTGGCCGCTGCTGAGCGACCAGCAGCGCATGGAAGGTGTCAAACATCTCGTCAAAGCCGGCGTGCCGGTGATCGTCGGCACTGGCGCCGTCAACACCGCCTCGGCGGTCGCCCATGCCGCGCATGCGCAGAAAGTGGGCGCGCAGGGCTTAATGGTCATCCCGCGCGTTCTGTCGCGCGGCCCGTCGCTTGTCGCTCAGAAAGCGCATTTCAAGGCGATCCTCTCGGCAGCCCCGGATCTGCCGGCGGTGATCTACAACAGCCCCTACTACGGCTTCGCCACCCGCGCCGACCTGTTTTTCGCGCTCCGCGCCGAACATTCCAATCTGGTCGGCTTTAAGGAATTCGGCGGTCCTGCCGATATGCGCTATGCCGCCGAAAACATCACCAGCCGTGACGATGACGTCTCGCTGATGATCGGCGTCGACACGGCCGTCTTCCACGGCTTCGTGAATTGCGGTGCGACCGGCGCCATCACCGGCATCGGAAACGTGCTTCCCAAGGAAGTCATCCATCTGTCCAACCTTTCGCAGGCCGCTGCGGCCGGCGATGTCGATGCACGCCTGCGCGCGCAAGAACTGGAACAGGCGCTCGCCGTCCTGTCGTCCTTCGACGAAGGGCCAGATCTCGTCCTCTACTTCAAGCATATGATGGTGCTGAAGGGTGACGAGGAATATACGCTCCATTTCAACGAAACTGATGCGCTGACCGAGAGCCAGCGCGGCTATGTCGAAGCGCAGTTCAAGCTGTTTAACACGTGGTATGCCGAGTGGAGCAAGCTTCCGGGTGCGGTTCAGAAGTGGAAGCCCTGAGCCTCGACTGACGAAACCTGAATGGAAGCCCGCCGCATCGGCGGGCTTTTCGTTGGCTGGCATCGCAAGCAGTCGGCGGCCAGCGGTCAATCGACCGCATCGAGCCCCAGCGCGCCGAGACGCTCCAGCTGCTGCATCTCCTGTGCAGTCAGGATGATGCCGGCGGCTTCCGAGGCAGCCCGGGCAGCGAAGCGGCGTTGAGAGGGCAGGCGGGCGCCCTGGCTGGCAATCGCTTCGAACAGGAATTCGGCGCGCGCAAACGGATTGCCCGCCCGGCCGGCAGCGAAGGCCTCTGGAGAGAAAGCGATGATGAGCTCGCCGTGCGCCGGGGCGAGCGTGGTCGTGCCGAGCTGGTCCAGCGCCTCCCGGCTCGTCAGGTCGCCGATCATGATCCCGGCAAGCAATTCGATCATCGTGCCGATCGCTGACCCCTTGTGTCCGCCGAAAGGCAGCATGGCGCCCGCAAGTGCGGCTTCCGGCTCCGTGGTCGGATCGCCATCGGGGCCGATCGCCCAGCCGTCCGGCAGCGGCTTACCGGCCCGGCGATGCAATTCGATCTCTCCCCGTGCCGCCACCGAGGTGGCGAAATCGAAGACGTAAGGCGGTTGCCCTTCGCGCGGCCAGCCGAAGGCAAAGGGATTGGTTCCGAGGAGCGGCATCTTGCCGCCGGCGGGAGCCACCGCTGAATAGCTTGGGCACATGACGAGCGCCGCAAGCCCTTGCTCCGTCAACGCCTCGACATCCGGCCACAAGGCAGAAAAATGCGTGCAGTCATTGATGACGAGCGCAGCAAGGCCGAGGCTGCGGGCACGTTCTGCAAGCGCTGGCACGCCGAGCTCGGCGGCCGGATTAGAGAATCCACCCTTGGCGTCCACTTTCGCGATTGCCGAATTTGACGGTGCCGCGAGTTCGGGAACCGCATCCGGCTTGACCTTCCCTGCTTTGATCGTACGCAGCGTGCCCTCGATACGGTAGATTCCGTGCGATTTGCAGGCGTCGCGTTCGGCGGCGACGATTACGCGGGCGACGGACCCGGATTGAATGGCGTTGAGGCCCGCATTGCGGAAAACCGTCTCCACACGGTCCTGCAGCTCGTCGATGGTCAATGTCGTTTTCTGGTTCATGGATCTTCGTCGGTTGAGCCTGCCGGCATGGCAAAGGCAGTTGATGTTTGCATACATAAAGTATACGAAAAACGCATGCGAGCAATTCCGCCTGCCACAGAGAGGCATGATGGCAAGTCAGACTGAATCCCAGATTATCGTCATTGGGGCGGGCGTGGTGGGACTATCCGCAGCGATCGCCGCCCAAAAACGCGGTTTTGCGGTTGCTATTCTGGATCGGGAAGGTCCTGCTGCGGGCGCCTCGGCCGGCAATGCCGGGGCTTTCGCCTTCACCGATATCCTGCCGCTCGCTTCACCGGGCATTTTGAAAAAGGCGCCGAAATGGCTGCTCGATCCGCTTGGGCCGCTGACGATACCACCCGCCTACGCGCTCCAGATCGCGCCTTGGATGTTTCGGTTCTGGCGCGCCTGTTCGCCAGCCCGGGTCGCGCATTCGACGGCTGCCCAAACGGCCTTGATGGACCTGTCCAAAGCCGAACTCGAACCGTTCCTGCAGGAAACCGAAACGGTCTCGATGCTGCGCAAGGAAGGCAATCTGCAGCTTTACGAAAGCGAGGCCGAACTGAATGCCTCTCTGTCCGGGTGGAAGGTCCGCGAGCAGCATGGCATCGAGTTTCACCATCTGGATGCGGCCCGCATGGCGGAGATCCAGCCGGGCCTTGCCTCCCGTTTCACCCACGGTACCTTCACGCCGGGCTGGTATTCGATCGCGGACCCGAAACTCTATACGCTGGCGCTGGCGGATCATTTCCGGCAGCGGGGCGGTCGGATAGAGAAGGTGGATGTCATCGGCCTGCGACCCGTCGAGGGCGGTGTCGATATCCTGTCCAAGGACGGGCAGGCGCGGCGCACGAGCCAGGTCGTGGTCGCAGCCGGCGCATTCTCGCATCGGCTGGCGCGGACGATCGGAGACAATATCCCGCTTGAAACCGAGCGCGGTTATAACACGACCTTGCCTCCTGGCGCTTTCGACCTGCGGACTCAGGTGACCTTCGGCGGCCATGGCTTCGTCGTGACGCGGCTGTCCACCGGCATTCGCGTGGGCGGCGCGGTCGAGCTCGGCGGTCTCGACCTGCCGCCGAATTTCCGGCGGTCGGAGACGATGTTGAAAAAGGCGCAAGCCTTCCTGCCGGGATTGAAGCCGCAGGATGGCACGCAGTGGATGGGGTTCCGGCCGTCGCTGCCCGACAGCCTGCCGGCGATCGGCCGCGCCCGTGCGGCTCCAGCGATCACCTATGCCTTCGGCCACGGCCATCTCGGACTTACCCAGTCTGCCGGAACGGCACGGCTCGTCGCGGACTTGTTGGCGGAGCAGACGCCGAACATCGATCTTTCCGCGTTTTCCCCCTATAGATTCTAGGGAGCCGCGAGCCACTGTTGGATGGCGCTAGGCTGAAAAATAGCCGAGCGCCAGGGACAAAAAGCCCGGCGAGATGTTTCGCGCCGGGCTTTTCATGCGTTGCTATTCGATGGCGTGGAGGTCAACGCCCTTTGTGTCGCGGACGAAGATAAGGCCGATGACCAGGCTCATCGCCGCAACCGCAATCGGATACCATAGGCCGTAATAGATATCGCCCTTGGCGGCACTCATCGCAAAGACGGTAGCCGGAAGCAAGCCGCCGAACCAGCCGTTGCCGATATGATAGGGCAGGGACATGCCGGTATAGCGGATGCGGGTCGGGAACATCTCGACCAATATCGCAGCAATGGGGCCATAGACCATTGTCACATAGATAACGAGAATGGTGAGAATGGCGATGGTGAGCGGCCAATTCACGGCATTAGGATCGGCGACCATTTTGAACGCGCCAGCGTTCGGTATGCTATAAACAGGCATTTCCGTCGCCCCGGCGGCTTGTTCCGCAGTGAGCAGTTTCGCCTTGATGAGGTCGGCAACCGGAGTGACCGTCTTTTCGCCGGCGCGGATTGTTGCTGCATTCAGGCCGAGTTCAGGGTTTGCCGCAATGAAGCCGTCCAGTTTGGCGTCCGGTACTTTTGCCGGATCGCGTGCGAGCGGGAAGCCGGCCTTCTGCAGAGCCAGGTTCAGATCATGCGTAAACGCTGCGGTTTTTGCCGCGGCGTCTGCACCGGCGGTGGCCGCGTTGAACGAGGTGACGGTCGTGTCGCCAACCTTAACCGTAGCCGGCTGGCCGGCGGGACCTTGAACGATGACGTAGGGGACGGAACTCCTGGATAGAAACGAGGTCGCAATGTCGCAGGAGTTGTTGAATTTCGCCGTGCCGACAGGGTTGAACTGGAATGTGCAATCGCCGGGGGCTGCGGTGACGGTGGCGCGGATCGTTTGTTGTGCCCGGGCGAGAGCCGGATTTGCCGCATAGGTCAAGGCGTTGAACAACGGGAAATAGGTCAGGATCGCCAGGACAAAGCCGGCCATGATGATCGGCTTGCGGCCGATCTTGTCGGACAGCCAGCCGAACACCACGAAGAAGCCGCTGCCGATCAGAAGCGCGATGGCGATCATAATGTTGACCGATTGGCCATCGACCTTCAACACGTTCTGCAGGAAGAACAGCGAATAGAACTGGCCCGCATACCAGACGACCGCCTGACCGGCGGTAAGGCCGAGAAGCGCGAGCAGAGCGATCTTGGCGTTCTTCCACTGCCCGAATGCTTCCGACAGCGGTGCCTTGGAGCCCTTGCCCTCTTCCTTCATCCTCTGGAAGGCCGGCGATTCGCTGAGTGACAGACGAATCCACACGGAAATGCCGAGAAGGATGAAAGACACGATGAAGGGGACACGCCAGCCCCAGCTGGCAAAGGCGTCCTTGCCGACCCAATTCTGCACCACGAGGATAACGATGAGCGACAGAAAAAGCCCGAGGGTTGCCGTCGTCTGAATCCAGGATGTGTAGTAGCCGCGCCGGTCGTTGGGCGCATGCTCTGCGACATAGGTCGCCGCGCCGCCGTATTCGCCGCCGAGTGCCAAGCCCTGCAGCAGGCGCAATGCGATCAGGATGACCGGGGCAATGATGCCCCAACTGGCCGAGCCGGGCAGGACGCCGACGAGGAAGGTCGACAGGCCCATGATCGTGATCGTGACCAGGAACGTGTATTTGCGGCCGACGAGATCGCCGATCCGTCCGAACACCAGCGCGCCGAATGGCCGAACAAGGAAGCCAGCCGCGAAAGCCAGCAGTGCGAAAATATTGCGGGCTGCCTCCGGATAATCGCTGAAAAAGGCCGCGCCGATGAACACGGCCAAGGAGCCATAGAGATAGAAGTCATACCATTCAAAAACAGTTCCGAGCGAAGATGCAAATATCACCTTCTTCTCTTCCCTGGTCATACCTCGACCAGAAGTCTCACCCACAGAGGTGGTTACCATTTTTATTCCTCCCAGTTGCACCAAGGGCATGGCCAATCAGACCTTGCCATGTCCTCCATGTTGATTTGTGCATAGGCTCCCCAGCCGGACTGGCACGATAAACCAGCGCCGGTGCATGCCTCCGGATCTCCTCCTCCCAGAGGTCACGCACCCGATGCACAAGAGAAGTGTTAAGCAAAAATTGAAAAATGCAATGCCCGCAACTTGCGTCCACTGCCTAAAACTGTGTGTAAGGCGTCGAACGGGGCAAGGTAATCCAGCGATAACGCTCTTTCCTTAGCCGCCGTGGTTGAAGAATACCAAGTGCGATCTTCAATCTAAGCATGAGAAGATAAGCTTCCGCAGAAGCCATAGCCTCGGACCGCCGAAATCGCGCCAATTCTGGATTGGACGACCTTAAGATCCGAATTGGATGAGCATAAAATCCGGATCGGACGGCGTATCCCTTTACCTAAAGAAGCTAGCTGTCCCCCCTTTATCGTCGAGGGGTCACCGAGCATATCTCGACAGCTCTGGTCGATGCGCCTGTTGTGTTGGTCAACGGTCCGCGACAGTGCGGAAAGACCATGCTGGTGCGTAGGCTGTGGCGACCGGCTCTACGCGGCCTCCATCTCATGTCTATGGGGGCCGTGATCATTTCGGTCATGTGCATTGGCGCCGTGCTCGGATTATGCCGGTTGAAGCGTGACGCGCTGCAATGGCGGGAAGGCGAGCGCGATGGCGACGGCACCGAGCCCGACCATGGACGATCCGATGAAGAGCCAGGAGTAGTTCGCGAACGTATCGAAGATCCAGCCGCCAACCAACGGACCGAACGCCATTCCTATGCTCGACAACATCGTCACCGCGCCCAAAACCGTGCCGATGACGCGCGGGCCGAAATATTCGCGTGCAAGCACCGCATAAAGCGGCATGACCCCGCCATAGGCGCTGCCGAAGATGACTGCGAGCGCATAGAATTCGCCGAGCTGACTGACAAAGAGATAGGTCGCGAGCGCAGCCGCCTGCACCAGCAAGCCCGCGACGAGGACCGGCTTGACGCCGAGCCTGTCTGCAAGTGTGCCATATAGAAGCCGGCCACCGAGCCCCGCCAGCCCCTCGACACTGTAGATGCTGACGGCCGCCATCGGCGCCACGCCACAGATCGTTGCATAGCTTACCATGTGGAAGATAGGTCCCGAATGAGCCGCACAGCAGGCAAAGAAGGTTCCCCCAAGAACGAGGAATTGCGGCGATCGGAATATCCGTCCAAGTGGCACGCCGGGACCTTCGAGCGCGAGATCGGCGGCAGGACCGCCCGCAACCGTGGGCGCGCGCCGTACCAAAAGCGCCGCCGGCACCAACAACACCCAGGCCAGAATACCGATGAGCATCATGGCAGTCTGCCAGTCATAGGCCGAAATCAGCCAACGGGCGAACGGCGAAATCGTCATCGGCGCGACGCCCATGCCGGCGGAGACCAGCGAAACGGCAAGACTGCGGTTTTCCTCGAACCATGCGAGGGTGGCCGCGGTCATCGGCGCAAAGAATGCGCTGGCGGCAAGCCCGACGAGAATGCCATAGGTCAATTGAAATTGGAGCAATGATCCTGCGCGGCTTGCCAGGACAAGCGCGAGCCCCAATAACACCGCTCCCGTCAATACGACGATGCGAGGACCGAAACGGTCGCTCGCCGCACCCCATAGGAAGCCACCGAGGCCCATCACCAGGAAATTGAGCGTCATCGCGCTCGCAATGCCCGCATGCGACCAATTGGTGGCGGCGGCAATCGGCACCTGAAAAATAGCCAGCGAGAACATTGCGCCAAGCGCAACACAGGTCATCAGTGCGCCGGCGGCCACGATGACCCAACGATAGGAAACGCTCATATCCGCTAAACCCCATATCTGTGCGATCAATCTTTAATGCGGCATGGGCGGTCCTATTCGGCGTGGCCGTCCATCTCCTAAAGACGCTCGAGCCGGCGCGATTTCGACATGCTCCCTTGGTTTTATTTGTCTGCTGGAAGGTTACTCGGCAAAACAATTCCTATAAGCGTTGCTGATGTCGCGCGAGGCTATCGCGAAAGGATGCCGGTGCTCATCTCGGCACGGGATGATTTCTCAGCGCCAAGAGTCGTGGTGCCGTTGACGCCCACCCCGAAGGCATTTTCACCGATTTCGGCGTGTTCGCCGGCCAGCGGACCGCGGCCATTTCCAGTGCTCGCGCCGCCATTCCTCTACGCGCTCATCCATATCGATGCTTCCCCTTTCCGTGAGGATTTTGAGTGCGGCGTCATGCTGCTCCCTGCTGACTTCCTGCACGGTCACAAGGACGCCTCCGCGTCGAAGCGCCTCCGCATAGTTTTTGCGCTGCTCCTCGGTAAAGAAGAACCCGTTCAAGGCGTCGACGAAACCGATATGATCAATCGGCGCTACGTCGGGCCGGTTTCCGGGCGTCATGGTGATGGCATCTTTCGGTATGCCGGCCTCCATGAGTTCTTCGGACGCCTTTTCAGCATCGGACTCGTCGTCAAAAAATGCGCTGAGCGCATGCGAACCAGGTCTACCTGCGATCTCCATGGTGTTTCTCCATCGCTATAACCTAATGTCATAACGACCGGGGTAGTTCGCGGTTCCCCCGGCTCCTGGGCCGCTATCCTGCGGTGGTATCGCCAGAACGCGATCGCGTCCTTCATCCGCAGTGATGCGATCACCAAGACGATGAGGCATGTCGCCATGACATGCCCACCGCCTGCTATGATCCTCACGGCCGAAAAAGCATCAGCCGCAGTCGTGGGGAGGAGACTCGGCGGCCTCGCTTACTTGCGGGTAGCCGTGCCGCTCATCTCGAAGAGGTCCTTGAATTGACGCGGCTGACTGCGGAGATATTGATTGGCCGCGCGCACCTGGGCTCCCAGTTCGGCGGCCGCATGCCATGGCCAGCGCGGATCGTAGAGAATGGCGCGCGCGAGTGCGATCAAGTCGGCGTCGCCGGTCGAGACGATCGCCTCGGCCTGCGTTGGCTCGGTTATCAACCCGACGGCAACAACTGGCATGCGAACGGCCGCTTTGACGGCGCGGGCAAGCGGCACCTGATAGCTCGGTCCGATCGGAATCTGCTGCGCTGGGTGGAGGCCGCCGCTGGAGACATGGATTGCATCGCAGCCGCGGGCATCGAGCACCTTCGCGAAAGCAACGATCTCATCGACGGTCAAGCCGCCCTCGACCCAATCCGTAGCCGACACCCGCATGGTGACCGCTTTATCGGACGGGAAGGCGGCACGCACCGCATCGAACACCTCCAGCGGAAACCGCATCCGGTTCTCCAGCGAACCGCCATACTCGTCCTCACGCCGGTTCGAGAGCGGCGACAGGAACTGGTGCAGGAGATAGCCGTGGGCTCCGTGAAGCTGGACGAAGTCGAGCCCAAGTCGGCCGGCGCGGACGGCCGAGGCCGCGAAGGCGTCGCGAACCCGCCGCAACCCGTCGCGATCCAAGGCGGTCGGCGCAACCCTGCCCTCGGCAAACGGCACGGCGGAGGGCGCCTGCGTCTGCCAGCCGTGTGGTTTGCCCGGAGCGATCTGCGCCCCTCCGAGCCAGGGTACTTCGGTCGACGCCTTGCGGCCGGCATGGTTCAACTGAATTCCGATCGGCATGTCCGACCAGCGCCGGAGGCCCTCCAACGTCTTGCGCATGGCCGCTTCGGTTTCATCGTTCCATAGCCCGACATCCGCCCAACTGATGCGGCCTTCCGGAAGAACCGCTGTTGCTTCGATGGTCAGCAATGCCGCTCCCGAAAGGGCAAGCTGGCCGAGATGGATCAAATGCCAATCGTTCATGCACCCGTCTTCCGCCGAATATTGGCACATGGGAGCGATCACGATGCGGTTGGCCAAGTCGAGGTTGCGGACGCGGAGCGGAGTGAAAAGGGCGGGCTGGGCCATTAGGATTTCCTTTGTTTGGTGCGCGTGAGCGGGCGATTGCGGTGAATAACTCTTCGTAGCGTCCTGGCTGTGGTGCTAGCTAAACTGCGGGATGACGTCCGACACAAGTTCCTGCATTACCTCCTCTGCCGGCCGTTTGTCGCTTGTCAGGTTGAACATGATGTGTTGGGCGCCCATTTCGCGCAATGCCAGAAGTTCCTCGATCAGTCCGTCCCGGCCGGCCCGCAGACCGAGGTCGAGCTGCTGGGCTGGCGCACGGTTATTGTCTTCAAGCTGCAGACGAAGAGATGATGCAAACGCGGGCGATTTCGTCGGATCGACCTTCTGCACCGCCGCGCGCCAGATCGCATAGCGGTCACGCTGCCTTGCGAGAGGTCTGTAATAGGTTGCCCAGGCGCAGGCGTTGCGGGCGATCCAGCCTATCGTCTGTCCAGCGGACCCGACCGCCAGCATGGGAATGCTTCCGTGCATTGGTCTCGGGCGAATTTCGGAGCCGGTGTTGGCCGTAGCACCTGAAGGGTCAGTGCGCCCGTCATTGTTCAACAACCCGGAGATCCGCTCCCAATTCTCCCGGAACCGCTCTGCAGCATCCGACAGCTCCTGTCCGAACGGGCGAAACTCCCCCGGTCGATCGCCTGAGCCCAGCCCAAGCAGAAAGCGGCCTTTCGACATATGATCGACGGACGCCGCTCCCTTGGCCGTGTGGATGAAATGCCGCAATGGGGAAACGATGGCGCCGGTAACAAGGGTGATCCTATCGGTGGCGGCGGACAGCGCGCCGAGGTGAACCCAGGGGTCCATATGTTCGACCGGGTCGGGATAGTCGGGGCTGTTCAAGGGCACGTCCCGGACCCAAACGGCACTGAATCCCAGCCGGTCGGCCAGCCGGGCGAAATCGAGTTGCGCACGCAGATCCGGCCTGGTCTCGGCGGTCCGCGTCAGAGGAAGCACAAAACCGAACGAAAGCTTGCCCGGCTTGAAGACCGCCTCAAATGCCGGATGCTGCCTTGGGTTCTCCATTCACACTCTCCTTCGTCGGCGCTGCAGCACCGACGACCTATAGGACATAATTGTTATCTGGGAGCGAAACGAGGCATCCTTGCTTCGCCGCACCGGACCAAGCGTTCATCTTCCGCGCGGAGCGGTTCCGATCCGCGCAGGATATCAGGCGACCAAATCAACTGAACGGACCGGCGTTTCATTTTCGTCGGATATCTTATGACCGGGCAACCGGCAGCAATGTCCGCTTCTCGATCCGACCCGCAACCGAGAAAACGAGTAGATCGGTGTTCTGACCGATCCTGTCGCCGCTCATCAATCTGACGATATCGTCGACGCCGCCGACCGGCGTGCCGTCGATCGCCAGGATGTAGTCGCCGTCTCGCAAGCCGGCACGCGCGGCCGGACCGTCGGGTTCCACCCGCCTCACGCGCACTGAAGTTGCCTGGCCGGTGCCGGCTTCAAGCGCGATCCTTCGCGGCAGCTCGATTGTATCGCCGGCGATCCCGATGAAGGCGCGCCTGACCTGGCCGTAGCGGAGTATCTCCGAGACCACGAAGTTTGCCGTATTGGAAGCGACCGCGAATGCGATGCTTTGGGCGCCCTGGATGACCGCCGTATTGACCCCGATGACCTCGCCGCCGGAAGACACCAGCGGTCCTCCGGAGTTGCCGGGATTGAGCGCTGCATCCGTTTGAATGACGTCGTCCATCAGGCGGCCGCTCGCAGACCGCATCGAGCGGCCGAGCGCCGAAACGATACCGGCGGTCACCGTCCATTCGAAGCCGAGCGGATTTCCGATGGCGATCGCGATATGGCCCCTGCGCAAACGCTTGGAGTCCCCGAGCCGAGCCCAGGCTCCGACGCCGGAGTTCGCACGGATGAGAGCGATGTCGGTATCGATGTCGCGTCCAAGGACGCGTCCCTCCGTGACCGAGCCGTCCGGCGTGGTGATGCGGACGATCTTGGCGTCGTCGACAACATGATTGTTGGTGACAATCAGCCCGTCCGGCGAGACGGCAAAGCCGGAACCATGCCCGCCCCTGCCGCCAACCCGCTCGATCCGGCTGACTGCCGGTCCGACCGTGTCCACCGCACTTGCTATGGATTGAGAATATGCATCTATCAGTGCCCCGTCGTCCGCAGGCACTATGTCCTTATCTATGTAGCCCATCGTTTGATCCTCAAACAGCGGCGCCCATCGTCGCTGCCGCCAGCGGACCGATCACACGGATGCCTGGTTCGCCATGGCGCTCTCGTTAAGGATTAAATGGATGGGCGTCGGCTTGCGTTCAAGTCGCGATGCCGGTCTCGATCGCGCCATTCGTTGTGGGCCATTTAATTATTGTCATAATCATTAGGATAGCAGTTGTTTCGGCCGGCTGAGGCGCTTACACCGGTGATAATCCTTCGCAACATAATTATTTAGCCGCTCCCGGAGACCCGATGGCCAAGAAAACCTCTGCCCGCACCAAGACCGGGAAACTGGCGGACTTTATGTGCTTTGCGATCTATTCGGCCAATCTTGCCTATTCGCGGGTCTACAAACCGGTTCTGGAGGAGCTTGGCCTGACCTATCCGCAATACATAACGATCATCTCCCTGTGGGAAGAGGATCGGCAGACGGTCAAAGGGCTGAGCGAGAGGCTGTTTTTGGAGCCGAGCACCATGACGCCGATGCTGAAGCGGTTGGAGGTCATGGGCTATCTCCGGCGTACCCGGGATACGGACGACGAACGCAACGTTCGGATTTCACTGACCGATGCAGGCCGCCGTGTTCGAGAGAAAGGCTTAGGCTTCGCCGAGGTGACGGCGAAAGCCTCCGGTCTAACGGCAGAAGAATTCCTGCTCCTGCAGAAGGCCGTCACAGGACTTCGCGACCATCTTGTGACGGCCAGCAGGGGAAAATCCGGTTAGACCAGGTTGATCACGACATCGATATTGCCGCGGGTGGCCTTGGAATAGGGGCACGTCTGGTGCGCGGCGTCCACGAGCGCCTGAGCCACATCGTGCTCCAGGCCCGGCAGGCTGACGTTGAGACGGGCCTGCAGGAAATATGCGCCGTCGATGAGGCACAGATCCACTTCGGCGTCGATGGCCGCGTCAGCCGGGACGGCGACCTTCATCTTGCGGGCAGCAAGTCCGATCGCGCCTTCGAAACATGCCGACCAGCCGGCAGCGAAGAGTTGCTCCGGATTGGTGCCGGCGCCGGAGGTGCCGGGGGAGGAAAGCTTGACGTCCAGGCGTCCATCCGAGCTGCGCGACGCGCCGTCGCGGCCGCCGGTGGTGTGGGTCTTGCCGGTGTAGAGTACCTTATCGGTCTGGGTCATAATCTCTGTTCCTTTGAAGCGGTTGATGGCGCCCCCTTGGGACGCAATGACTGCTCACCAGCCATTGTCCGCATAAAGCGGCAGCGACGTATCCCGCATGTGTCCGGATTAAGCAGAAGTGTAACGGAGTGTGGGAGGGTGGCGGCTCTTGTACATTGTCGTACAAAGCAGGGTCGCGAACATCTGAGATACGTCGGGGCTTTCACTCGAAAGGGCAGCCGAGTGATACGAGTTCGAAAAACTCCTCCGGCTTGATGTCAGAGGAGCTTTATTTCGGCAGATAATAGAATTCGCGAAGCTCAGTCGTGGCCCCACAAGGCAAGGCTTCGGCGCTTCCGTCAGCCCTGTTGGTCCGAGATCAGAACCGGCTTTTCCCTGAAGGACTGGGGAAAGAGCTTCCTCAGATTGTCGACTTTGGGCTGCTCGTTGATTGCGATATAGAGCTGGCTCGGATTGTTGGCCATATAGTCCTGATGATAGGCCTCGGCCTTGTAGAAGGGTTTACCGGGCTCGATGGTCGTTGCGATCTTCGCCTTGAAGACATGGGCCGTTTCCAATTGGGCGATATAATCCGATGCGACTTTCTGCTGCTCTGCGTCGACCGGAAAGATCGCGGAGCGATATTGCGTGCCGCTGTCCGGGCCTTGCCGGTTGACCTGCGTGGGATCGTGGGCGACCGAGAAATAGATCTGCAGCAGCTTGCTGTAGCTGATTGTCTTCGGATCGAAGACGATTTGGATGGCTTCGGCGTGGCCGGTGGTTCCGCTTTCCGTCAGCTCGTAGTTCGCGGTCTCTGCGCTGCCGCCGGCATAACCTGACGTTGCGGCAATGACGCCCTCGACATGCTGGAACACGCCTTGCATACCCCAGAAACAGCCGCCGGCGAACACGGCGGTCTGCGGGCCGGTGGCGTTTGCCGCATCATGAATCGCAGGCGGCACCAATCGCGGCTCCTCGGCGGCTGACGAATTGCCGAGAAGCGGCGCTCCGAAAAAGCCAAGCAAGCCGCCGGCAACGAGAACGGGACGTAGGGTCCCGAAACGGGTGATAAACCTAGAATGCGTTCTGGACTGCATCGTTCTGCGCCTCATCCAAAGGTGAATACGTAGGCTTGGACGCCGGAATCAAGGAAGCGAACCGTGAAGGTCCGTTCCCCGACATCGCCGGCCTGGCGCACGAGCTGATAGAGGCGTGTTTCGGTGATCGTGCCGTTACCCTCGGCGTCAGTGTCGGCGCCATGGCTTGCGCCGGGCGCCTTGCCATCGACCGTGACCTGAAACCGCACCGGCTTGCCGTCGGCGCCGGGGCCGAGAACGAGGTGCAGGTCACGCGCACTGAAGCGATAGGTGATGCCACCGCCGGCCTTGTTGAGCGTCGCCTGCTCGGGACCGATGGTCCAGTTGCCGGAGAGGCCCCATTCGTTGAGACCGGGTTCGCCGGTGGTGTAGTCCTGGGCGGCATTCCCGTTCAGACCTTCCGGCGATACGAAGTTCGAGGCTTCCTTGTAGCCGATATAGGTCTCACCGGATCTGATATTGCCGAGATCGGGTGCTGCTTCCGCGCCTCGCGCATTCGGCGTGACCATGCTGTTTTCGGGCATCTGGCTGCCGGCGTCTGCCAGTAGCTCCTGGATGACCTTTTCGGAGGTGTCGTATTCCCCCTCCCCGAAAACGTGATGTCGGATCTGCCCCTTGGCATCGACGAAATAGAGAGCCGGCCAGTAGCTGTTCTGGAATGCCTGCCAGATCCTGTAATTGTTGTCGATGGCGACGGGATAGCCGATTTCGAAGTCCTTAAGGGCTCCCTTGACGTTGTCGATATTCTTCTCGAAAGCGAATTCCGGCGCGTGCACACCGATCACGACCAGCCCCTGGTCGCGGTATTTTTCCGCCCAGGCTTTGATATAGGGGATCGTGCGGATGCAGTTAATGCAGGAATAGGTCCAGAAGTCCACCAGCACGACCTTGCCGCTCAGTTGCTCGGCGGTCAGCGGCGGCGAGTTCAGCCACTCGACGGCGCCATCCAGAGAAGGAAGCCGGCCTTCGACGGGAAGCCTGCTCCTGAAGCGAGGTTTTGTGGCGGCCATCATCGGTGTGTTGCTGGCCACCATAGTTGCCGCCTGGTCCCGGCGATCGGCGTTGAAATTATCGAGAACGGCCTGCTCGAATGTCGAGGTGCTGGCATAGGACAGGCGCGCCAGAAACCCTGTGTCGAGGCCAAGTGCAATCGCCGCGACACTGGCGAGGACCGCCGCGCCGAGCGCTTGGCGCACTCTTTCGCCGGAGCCAAGAGAGCTTTTCATGGCCGCGAAGACCCGGCTGCCGGCCAGAATAGCGACGGCGAGCGATGTCGCCGCACCTGCCGCATAGGCCAGGAGCAGCAAGGTCGTATGGGCATTCGCCCCCTGAAGGGCGGCACCCGTCAGGATGAGGCCGAGGATTGGACCGGCACAGGGTGCCCATAGCAGCCCGGTTGCGATGCCGAGAACCAGAGAACTTGCAACCGTGGAGCGGGAACGTTGGCCAGCCGAATTCATGAGCCTGTTTCCCAAGGCCACGATTGGCCGGGCGAGCACTGTGGCTATCTGCGGCGAGACAAGGGTCACACCGAAGACAGCAAGCAATGCGATGGCGGCATAGCGGCCATATTGATTGGCGTGAACGGCCCAGCCGCCGCCGACTGCCGCAAGCGTCGCAACAGCGGCAAAGGTCATCGCCATGCCGGCAAGCATCGGCAAGCCACTTCTAACGAAAGGCTGCCCGGTACGGGTGAAGACAAAGGGAAGAATGGGGAGAATGCACGGACTGAGGATCGTCAGCACGCCTCCGAGATAGGCAATGACAAGAAGTGTCATCATCGTGTCCTTTCAAGGATTGATCGGGCGCCAGGGCGCAATGGCTGATGAGCGGCCATTGACCGCATAAGGGGGAGCTGACGTATCCCCCATGTGTCCCGATCGGGCGAAAGTGTAACGAAGTGTTCGAAGAGAGTGGGCCGCTACGTTGGGATACAAACGTAGCGCGGCCTTGCACCCGTCAGCGGATGGTGATTTCCGCCGATAGCCCGCCGCCCACGCGATTGCGCAATGCGAGCGAGCCGCCAATCGCCTGAGCAAGCTGTCCGGCGATCGCCAATCCCAGTCCGGTTCCCCCGGTTCCCCGGCTTCGGGATTGTTCGAGCCGGAAGAAAGGCTGCATCACGGCATCGAGCTGATCCTCCGGAATGCCGGGACCGCGATCGAGCACCTTTATGAGAACTGCCCCATCGCTGTCCTTCTGCACGGATATCTCCGCCGTACCCGCGAATTTGAGGGCGTTGTCGATGAGATTTGTCAGGATCCGCCGCAGAGCATGCGGCCGGGTGACAACCGCGCCGTCGACTTTGTCGGCGACCATCACGGCCTTGCCGGTGTCCTGGTAGTCATAAGCGAGGCTCTCGATGAAGGAGCCGATGTCTATGCGGGAGGGTTTCTCGGTATTTCCGTGGGCGCTACGCGCATAGGCCACCCCTTCATGGACAAGGCGCTGGATCTCGGCCAGGTCCTGAACCAGTTTTTCCTTCTCCGCAGACTCTTCCGCGATCTCGGCGCGAAGCTTCATGCGCGTGATCGGCGTTTGGAGATCGTGCGAGATTGCCGCAAGGATCTGCACTCTTTCTTCAAGATAGTGGGCGATCCGGTCGCGCATCGCGTTAAAGGCGCGGGCGGCATGGGCGACTTCGCTTGGCCCCGACTCAATCAAGCGCGGCGTCTTCTTGTTCGGGTCAAGCGCGTCGGCGGCATTGGCCAGATCAGCAAGCGGACGGAGCGCCTGGCGGACGACGAGCCAGGTGCAGAGAATGAGGAGACCGAGTTGCAGGAGAAGAACAATGGGCAGCCATTGAGCCATCGGCATGATGGGTGCGGGGTTGACGTCGATCGTCAGCGGATTGCCGTCGTTCAGGGTCAGGTGGGCTTGGAGCCGTTTGCCGTCACCCGGTATCGACTCGAACCTGATGGGAAAACGCTTGCCGACGGCATCCTGTATTTTTCCGGCAATCTGCCTGCCCTGATCAGTCATCGCGGGCACGCCGGGAAGGCCTGGACCAAGCACAAATCGATAGGTTCCGCGGTCGAGGCGGTCCAGCCAATCGGCGCGCTCGGCCGCGGGTAGACGGTCGAGAACGGCGATCGAGGTCGCCACATCGCTCTCCAGCGTGTTGAGCATCACCGTCTTGGCCGTCAGGTAGCGTTCCAAGGACTGGACACCGAAGGTAAGCCCCTGCGCAAG
Organism: Rhizobium jaguaris; assembly: GCF_003627755.1. Classification (NCBI taxonomy): domain Bacteria; kingdom Pseudomonadati; phylum Pseudomonadota; class Alphaproteobacteria; order Hyphomicrobiales; family Rhizobiaceae; genus Martinezella; species Martinezella jaguaris. The sequence continues at coordinate 70,684 of NZ_CP032695.1, forward strand.
CATCAAGCCGGCGAGAAGGATGAGAAACAGCCTCGATCCCAAGGTGCGAGGCCAAGGCCGAAATCCGCGAAACCCTGCGACGGCGCTCATTGACGCAGCTCGGATATTTCGACCGGCACCGCGAACACATAGCCCTCGCTACGGACGGTCTTGATGTAGGCAGGCTCGCGCGCGTCGTCGCCGAGGCGCTGACGGAGCCGGCTGACCAATAGGTCGATGGAGCGGTCGAACAACTCGGCATCACGCCCTTGCGTGAGGTTCAGGAGCTGATCCCGGTTGAGAACGCGTTGCGGATGGTCGATGAACACACGGAGCAAACGATATTCCGCGCCGCTCAGCGCGATGACGGTTCCTTCGCGATCAAGCAAGTTGCGACCGGTCGTGTCGAGCTGCCAATCGCCAAAGGACAAAAGCTGGCCGACTTCCGTCACTTGAAGATTCGGCGGAAGCATGCGCGTCCGGCGCAGGATTGCCTTGATACGGGCTAGCAGCTCGCGCGCGGCAAAGGGTTTTGTCAGATAATCATCCGCTCCCATCTCCAAGCCGATGATCCGATCCGTTTCGTCATCGCGTGCCGTCAGCATCAGGATCGGCGTCGACTTGTGCTTGCCGGCGCGCAGCTCTCGGCAAAGAACTAGGCCGTCATCGCCGGGCATCATCACGTCGAGGACGATGAGATCGACAGAGTTTGCTTCCAGAAACGCCCGCATATGCCGGCCGTCCGCCGCGACGGTGGTGCGCAGCCCGTTCTTTTTGAGATAGTTCGAAACCAGCTCACGGATTTCGCGATCGTCATCGACGATCAGGATGTGGTCGATGTGATCCATCGTCGGGGGCCTCTTTTCTGCGGACGGCGCAACAGCAATTTTTGAACGGCCACTGAACGGATTGTTGCCGGTAGGTCAACAATGCCGCCGCTGTTCAAACCGGGCAACCGCGTTTCGCTTATCACATTAATAATTATGACAAAACAAATGTATAGGCGTTTGCCGGGGATAGGCATCAGGGGGAGCTTGAGCCCCTGATAACGCCAGCATGGTATTTTACACCACTGCTGGCGACGTGCTCCGAGGATTAGAATTTGTCGACGTCGATGATCGCCTGGGCGAAAGCTTGCGGCGCTTCCTGCGGCAGGTTGTGGCCGATGCCGCCCTCGATGGTTCTATGCTCATATTTGCCCGTGAATTTGTTGCGGTAGGCTGCCGGTTCGGGATGGGGCGCACCATTCGCATCGCCTTCCATAGTAATGGTGGGCACGCTGATCACCGGAGCCTTTGCCAGCCGCTGTTCCAGATCGTTATACTGCGCCTCGCCTTCCGCCAGCCCCAGCCGCCAGCGATAATTGTGAATGACGATAGCGACGTGATCCGGATTGTCGAAGGATGCGGCGCTGCGGTCGAAGGTCGCGTCGTCGAAGTTCCATTTCGGTGATGCGATCTGCCAGATGAGCTTGGCAAAGTCGTGCCGGTATTTGGCGTAGCCTGCTTGGCCGCGTTCGGTTGCAAAATAATACTGGTACCACCATTGCAGCTCAGCCTTCGGTGGTAGCGGTGTCTTGCCGGCTTCCTGGTTGCCAATCAGATAACCGCTGACAGAGACCATTGCCTTGCAGCGCTCCGGCCAGAGCGCGGCGAGAATGTTGACCGTGCGGGCGCCCCAATCGAAACCGCCGAGGACGGCTTTCTGAATTTTCAGGGCATCCATCAAGGCAAGGATATCGACAGCCACGACCGACTGCTGGCCATTGCGGACCGTATCATTTGAAAGAAAGCGCGTCGTGCCATAGCCGCGCAGATAGGGAATGATCACGCGGTAGCCCTGCGACGCCAACACGGGAGCGACGTCGACGAAGCTGTAGATATCATAGGGCCAGCCATGCAGAAGAATGACCGGCGGACCATCGGCGGGGCCAGCCTCGGCATATCCGATATTCAGCAGACCGGCATTGATCTGCTTCAGGGCGCCAAAGGTCGTGCTGGTTCCCGGCTTGACCGCGGGCAAAGCCGTCGGCTTCGTCTGGGCCGACTGTGCTTGTGCGACGCCGAGCATACCGAGCTGCGCGGCGGCGATGGTCATAGCCGCGGTACCAAAAAAACGGCGGCGGTGATGGTTGATATTTTCGGACATTGCTCTCTCTCCAATAGGATCAGGCGTCGTCATAAAGAAACCGCTTCCATGTATCCGGGATGTGTCGTGATCTCATAGGCTTTGAATGCCGATGTAGCTTTCGGACGTTCGGATACAATTGGTTACAAAGGACCGCGTCTTTGCGGTCGGCCTCTCCACCTGCCTGACTGCACGTCGGATCTGCGACGGTCATCATTTACCCCGGTGGTTCTGTAAGCGGAAGCAGCCTCGGCCGTGCTCGCTGTGTTCCAATGTTCCCCGCGGGGAACTCTCCCAACGGTCGAGTGGTATGTAAGAACTAGGTAAAAGAACGGTGGCCCACGCTGTTTGGTAGAGTGGTGGAGTGGTGTGTCGGCTGGCGGCGGCCACAAAGCCGCCGCTCTACGGTCAGCGGATCGCCACGCTATTGCCCTACAGAAAACGTTTGAGAGCCACATTGTCGCCGGTTCGTTCCTCAACCCTAACCGACGGCTTAATCAATGCGATATGCCGCCGTTCACTCTGCGCCATCAAAGAGGCGTTCTCTCCCTGCGCTACAAAGAGGAATGAAGATGATTACTCGTTATATCACCGCTACATCGTTGACCGCTGCAGCCTTGAGCCTAATGTTTCTTGGCAATCCTGCGTCCGCACAGCAGGCAACGCAAGAAAAGCAGCCGGCCCAAGAGCAACCAGGTACCCAGGGCGCGCCTATCAGCGATCAGAAAATCCAAGCTTTTGCCGTCGCGTATCTCCAGGTAGACAAGATCAGGCAGGAATATTCAGCCAAGATCGGAGCGACGCCGGATGCGACCGCGAAGCAACAGCTACAGGCCGAAGCTGGCAAACAGATGGTACAGGCTGTTCAGACCTCACCGGGCATGTCGGTACAGGAATACAACTCAATTCTAACTGCTGCGCAGAAGGATCCTGCGCTCGTTAAGAAAGTTCAGGAAAAGATCCAGCAGGCCGCGCCTGCACAGCAATCCGCACCTGGACAGCAGCCTGCGCCTGCACAGCAGTAAGCGGCGCTACGACCGACAAGCAAATTGATCGACAACGCCGGCCGCGTTGAGCATCGCAAACTCGACGCGGCATCGGTCAGTGTGATTTTGTCGCAATTGCTTAGACGAAAATGTTCTAATTCGATTTGTGCATTCCATACTGAACCGAAAGTTCCCCGCGGGGAACACGGCCGTATGACGGTTGTCAGTGGCGATAGAATCGAGTTATCCCAATACCTACGCCAAATATTGGCAATATCGGCGTTTCGCGTAACTACGCGATCCTTCATCAAACGTTAACCATCGAGGCGCTTAGTATCCTGGCCAAGACGGGAGAGAGCCGTGACACGACATTTGAGCAGCCTCGCCTTCATGCAGACATTCTCAGCGAAGCTGGACGTCGCGTTGGGAAATCTGAGCCTCGCGCAGCATCCCCCGGATGCCCGCCGCACGATGCGCAAGTTCACCTCCTCCGAAGTTGCCGCGCTCCTCAACGTTACCGAGGCTTATATCAGGCAGATTTCGCTGAAAGAGCAGGGACCGTCTCCCGAGGTCTCAAATGGCCGGCGCTTCTACTCGATGGAGCAGATCCTCGAACTCCGGATGCATCTTGCGCAAAATGGCCGCAAGAAGTGGATGAATCCACGACGGGTGGGCGCCGAGCAATGCCAGATTCTGGCGATCACGAATTTCAAGGGCGGCTCCAGCAAAACATCCACCACGATCCATCTTGGCCACTATCTCGCATTGAAAGGCTATCGCGTGCTTGCGGTGGATCTCGATCCGCAGGCGTCGCTGACCACGCTTCACGGAAGTCTGCCTGACTTCGATTACCGCGATGGCGACACGCTTTATTCGGCCATTCGTTTCGAAGATCCGCTCCCGACCGAGCAGGTCATCCACCACACCCACATCGCGGGTTTCGATGTCATCTGCGCCGGTCTCGAACTTACGGAATTCGAAACTGCGGTCGCTCTTGAAATGCGCAAATCCGGCGGCACAAGCTTCTTGCTGCGCGTATCGCAAGCGTTGGAGCAGGTTGCGGATCGCTACGACATCATTTTGATGGATTCGGCGCCGTCGCTGAACTTTCTCACCCTGTCGTCCCTCACGGCGGCGACGGGCGTTCTGATACCCGTTCCTGCGCACATGCTCGATGTCGACTCGACGGCAAAATTTCTGGAGCTTGCCGGATCCTACATGCAGATTCTCGAACAGGTGGGGACCTCGGCGCAATGGGACTTTGCCAAATTTCTGATCACTAAATTCGAGCCGAACGATCATCCGCAGGCGAATATGACGGCGCTGATGCGCCAGGTCTTCGGCGAAGATTTGCTTTTGAATTCGGTGATCAAGTCGACCGCCGTTGCTGATGTGCTGACCTGGAAGCAGAGTCTTTATGAGGTGCAGCGGGCGAGGTTTTCCGCTCCGAAGACCTATGACCGGGCAATCGAATCGGTCAACGCCGCAAATGCCGAAATCGAAGAACTTTTTTGGAAAGCATGGGGGCGTGAATGAGCAGGAAAGATTCCAAAGGCATGTTCGCGAACGTGCTGGTCGGACTCGGCCAGGAGGCAGCGTCCACGTCGCTTTCGACGTCCGCGTCCCCGCATCTTCAGAAGGTTGCTGCCGGCGTTCGACAGCTTCAGGAGCGCGGCGAACTTGCCGATAAGCTGCTCCGCGATGCGGATCATATTATCGAACTCGATGTGGATGCGATTTTGCCGTCGCACATACCTGATCGGTTCGACGGAGCTTACGATGAAGAGAGGCTTCAAGATCTCCTGACGTCCATGCGTGAGCACGGACAAACCACCCCCGGCCTGGTTCGGCCGGTCAGCGGGCAGGGGGGCAAGTTTCAGATCGTCTTCGGCCGGCGCCGTCTCGCGGCCGCAAAGCTCCTCGGCATCAAGTTCAAAGCAATCATCCGCGATCTTTCGGACGAACAGGCAATCGTCATCCAGGGCGAAGAGAATGCCAATCGCGACGACCTATCCTTCATTGAAAAATGCGTTTTCGCCCTCGGTCAGGAAGAAGCGGGATTCAAACGCGAGGTGATCTGTGCCTCGCTGGCAACCGGAAAGTCGCACGTTTCCGAGATGCTTCAGATCGCAAGGAGCTTTCCGAAGACGGTTCTGACGGCCATTGGTTTTGCTCCGCAAACCGGCAGGCGGCGCTGGGCGCAGCTCGCCGAGCGCTGGAGCACGAATGCTGATGCGGTGGAGATCGCGGAACGGTTTTTGGCGGAGCCGGCTGCTCGGTCGTTTTCCAGCGATGCCAGATTTTCCGCCGTGCTGAACGCGGTTTCCATGGCCGAAAGCACGCCCACAGCGGCGTGCGACCGCGTTCAAGAAGTCGTTTCCAAGGGAATGACCCTTGCCACAGTGAACTACGCCAAGACGGGAACCAAGCTCACGTTTACGAAAGCTGTCTCCGACGATTTCGTAAAATACCTGCTGCGCCGCATAGAAGAATTGCATGACGAATATCTCGGCGAACCGCACAGGACGGCGCAAAACCAAACCGTGCCGAAGACTCGATAGATCTGGACATCAGGCGGAGAGGATGCTTGGCTGACTACGGTATTTTGACGACTCAGGTTGTCATTTGACGGGAAGCGGCATGGCGTCGGAAACGGACGGTCAGGAAAAAATCGATGCGACCTTTCGCAATGGATCGTTGACGGCCGTTGGGATCATTACCGGTTTCTCGCTGAGTTTCATCAATAACTGGGTTTCCAATCCGAACGACTGGAGCCGCATCGACATTCTGCCGATGACGGTGATGGTTGTTGGAATTGCCCTGCAGGTGAAAGTCTTCGCCGACCTGCTTTCACGGGATTCCCTGCTGGTGGCCAAATACGACCGCGCCCGCCGTCTTTTTCTGATTGGGCTCCTCATCGTGGCCGCCGGGATCGCAATCGCTCTGGTAAACGATATTCTTGGCATCAGCAGTCAGAAAATGCTCGGTTAGGCCTGTTTTCCGGTGCGTGAAAACATGTGTCTTCAGGCCCGATCCGGCGGCCGTACTACAGCCGGCGAAGAGCAATATCGCTTGTTACTACCGATTTCCCGGTTGTCGGATCGCGGTCGATCGTTCGCAGATTGAGGCTGTTGCCGCCGACTTGCTGGATCGTCATATTCGCCGACCGATTGCCGTTGACCTCTTGTGCCCAGTGAACGGCAAGGTCGATGGTATTGCCCTGGCGCTTTCCGGACAATCCGGAACGCCCCCCTGCTGGGCCGACATAGACGCCGCTATAGCGGGTGCCATTCACCCTAAGATCTGCAGAGATCGCGCGGTTCACGACGAGTAAGCCTCGACAATTGCCGCGCATGGAGAGCGAGGGCCCGGCTGCCGCTAGTGCAAACGTACATGCGACGTTGATCGGCGACGTTCCGATCCGTCGGATGACAGTTCCCTTGCCGGTCCATTTTCCCTGCAGAGATTGCAGAAAATTGCTTTCGTCTGCGGCGGCCAAACTCGGGAAAAGGCCGAATAACAAGATCAGGAGAAGACGAGCGAAGCACGACATGAGAGAACCCCCGAACGACGAATTTTCCTCAACGCGTATATGTTCGTATAGTTCCTTGTATTCTGCACGCGGATACTCACCGTCATGACAACAGCCCGGAAAGAGGCAGCGAACAAGTTGGACTATTCTTCCGGCCCGGAGCCGTGGTAATTTGAAATTGCCTCGGCAATAGCGGGGCCACGGCTTTCTGCGGCTTCCCGTAATTTAATTTTGAGCTCATTTACGGCTGCTAATACTGCGCCTGCGGTGCCCCGGGAGCGTGGTGCCGTTCCGTTTGGGGCCAGGGCGATCAAGTACCAAGCCGATCCAAACGAGAAAAGCCTTAGCAGAATACCGAACTAAGTCTTCAAGGTCATGGAGCGGTGGGATCAATGGCGCATATCATCATCATCAATCCGCGTTTCGAAACCTCCTATTGGGGCATGGAACACGCGCTTCCGTTGTTTGACGTAAAAGCGAATCTTCCCGTCGCCTGTCTTCCTCTGCTGGCGGCGCTCACGCCAGCCGAACACACCGTTACGCTTATGGATGAGAATGTCGAGCCGATCGACTACGACCTCTGCGCGCAAGCGGATATCGTCGCACTCACGGGCATGATCGTCCAACGGTTTCGGATGAAGGAAATTCTGGCGGAACTCAAACGGCGCAATTGCTTCATCGTCGTCGGAGGGCCGTGGGTCACCGTCAAAGAGGACTATTTCGAAGGCCTTGTAGACGTCACATTCATCGGCGAGGCCGAAGAGACCTGGCCGCAATTCCTGCTCGAATGGAAAGAGGGCCGTCACGTCAGGCGCTATGAGCAATCCGACAAGACGGACATGAGCAAGGTGCCGGTCCCGCGCTTCGATCTATTGAAGATGGATGAGTATGCGCTCGGCAGTCTCCAGTTCTCGCGAGGCTGCCCGTTCACCTGCGACTTCTGCGACATCATTGTCGTGTTCGGGCGAAAGCCGCGGATCAAGACCAGCGCACAGATCATCGCCGAGATGGAAGCGTTGCTATCCGCCGGAATGGATACGGCATTTATTGTCGACGACAATCTCATCGGCAACAAGAAGGCGATCAAAGAGGTTCTGCGCGACGTCGTGGCGTGGCAGGAGCGCAACCACTATCCGATGACGTTCCTCACCGAAGCTTCGATTGACCTCGCCGACGACGATGAACTGATGCAGCTCATGGTCGATGCCAATATCCGTATTGTCTTCATCGGCGTCGAGACACCGAACGAAGCAGCGCTACGCGAAACCAAGAAGCTCCAGAATCTCCGAAAAGGTGGGACGATGCTGGAGAAGATCCATGCGATCCAAGAGACCGGCATGGAAGTGTGGTGCGGCATGATCTTAGGTTTCGATAGCGACGACGCGACGATCTTCGACGCCCAACGCGTCTTCATCAAGGACGCGCGGATCGTCAGTGCGATGATCGGCATGCTGGCCGCCATCCCTAAGACACCGCTTTATACGCGCCTCGAGAAGGAAGGGCGGCTTGATCATGACGATCCCCCGGCTTTCGGCACCAACGTCATTCCTCTCAATCTCAGCCGCGAGACTTTGCGCGATGGCTATCTCTCCGTGTTGAGCGACCTTCACCAACCCGCCGCTTATTTCGACAGGCTGGACGCGCTCTATCTCGATGCCAATATCCAGCCGGAGCGGTCGCGCCTGCGCCATCTGCGCCGCCATCCCCTCCGCCTGATTGCCTTAAATCTGACCTGGGCTTTTGAAGCAGCGGGCATTTTTACAAGATTGATGAGCCGGGTACAGGAGGCGGACTTGCGCAATATCTATCGTCAACGCCTCTGGAAACTCCTGCTGCGCCGCCGTTCACCGATAATCCTGCAAATCTATGCCATCAAATGCGCCATGCACTATCACGCACACAAGATGGTCCAGCAAATGCAGACCGGCGGCGATATCGTCAATTCATTCTGATTGGAAACCCCGGACTGGCACCAAGGATTGCGAGACTTGACTGCCGGCTTTGATCGATGAGTCCCAAGCTCGATCTGAAATACCTGTTACTGGGCGGTGCAAATCGCAAAACCCGCATCGCGATATCGCTGCCGCATTTGTTCGCTTGCTTCATCCGTAAACAATTTGGCGCCCTCCGGCAGCCTTGCCCAAAAGGGTAGGGCCTGATCCTGAAATTTGGTCGCATCGGCCAGCACGATCGTCGCCTGGGTTCGCTGCATGGCGATTTCTTTCAGGCGGACCTGTTCCAGCGTCGTTTCGCCGAGCCCGAACTCGGCGGAAACGGAATCTGCCCCAAGAAAGATTTTTTCGAAACGAAAGGCTTCGATGGTTCGTTCTGCAAGCGGGCCGAACACGCCTTCTGAATTGGCCCGGTAGCGGCCCCCTAGCAGGAAAAGTTCGATCGAGGCGATATCCGCCAGAATGGCGGCGACCCGGTGTGATTGCGTGACGACAACGAGACCGTTCAGACTATCCTGCATGAGAGCTAGCTTTTCCGCGAGCGCGCCGACGGTCGTGCCGGCATCCAGAAAGATCGTGGAAGCTCCGTCAAGTGCATCGAATGCCGCTTCGGCGATCCTGCGTTTTGCGGCGGCGGCGACCCGCATGCGGAAATCGAAGGTCGGCTCGGCTCGTTGCAGCAGCGTCGCGCCTCCGTAGGTGCGGGCAATCACACCCTCTTCGGCGAGTGCTGCCAGATCGCGCCTCACCGTCGCGACCGAAACGTTAAGCGCAGCGCTCAAGGCCTGGACAGTGGGCGCTCCTATTTGCAGCAGCCGAAGCAGCGCGTCCTTTCTCTGGTTGAAACCGCTCATCACGACCCCTCGAAACCATTCGATCCAAGCCGGCCACACGAAAGAATTCGGCGACCCATCAAACTCACCGACAGGCCAATAACATGGTCAGGCGGCCTTCCCGGATAGAATCGCGGCTTGACGCAGCGCATAGATCAGGCTGCGCTCATCGGCCTTGCCCTGGCCGGCAATATCGAAGGCGGTTCCGTGATCCACCGACGTGCGAATGATCGGCAGACCGACGGTCACGTTGACGCCCTCCTCGATGCCGAGGACCTTTACGGGTCCGTGCCCCTGATCGTGGTACATGGCAACGACGAGGTCGAAATCGCCCCGCACGGCGCGGAAGAAGAGAGTGTCAGCGGCGAGCGGCCCGGACACGTCATAGCCTTTCCCGACTGCCTCGGCGATGGCCGGCGCGATCTTGATCGCTTCCTCGTCATGCCCGAAAAGCCCGCTTTCGCCGGCATGCGGGTTGATGGCGCAGACGCCGATGCGCGGCTCGCGGCCCATCATGCCGATGAGTGCCGCGCGGCCGCGTTCGATCGTGCGAAAAACCAGTCCCGGCTCGATCTTCGCAATAGCGTCGATGAGACCGACATGGGTCGTGACATGGACGACGCGAAGCTTCGGCGAGGCCAGCATCATCGAGACTTCCTTGGTGTTTGTCAGATGCGCGATGAGTTCGGTGTGCCCGGGATAGCGATGTCCTGCAAGATGCAGCGCTTCCTTGCTTATCGGCGCCGTGCAAATGGCATCGATCTGCTTGGATTGCGCGAGCCTGACGGCCGAGACGATGAACCGATAAGCGGCTTCGCCGCCGTCGCGGCTGACAATGCCAAAGGGCAGATCGGATAGGGGATTGCCGATTTGCACGACGTCTACCCCGATCTCCTCGTTTGCATCGCCGATCGCGGTGATTGGCCGGATCGGCGCCGTCGTTCCTACGATGGCAGTGGCCTTCCGCATCCGGTCCAAATCACCCACGACCACGGGGCGGCAAAATTCTCGAACTGTCGGCAATGCCAGCGCCTTGGCGATGATCTCCGGTCCGATGCCTGAGGGATCGCCCATGGTGATTGCTATGATCGGTTTCGCCATTCGTCCGTCCTTGGAGATATCTGCGATCAAGAGACATGCTGTTGAGCATCATGAAATCGTATCCTCATGATCTTTTCAATCAAATATTCACAGAATGATTGATTCGATCATCGGACGCTTGGGCGCGTTCTCCGCTGGCAATCTGCTTGAACCGTTCACTTCCGAGGCTGTTCTACGTTTCTTCGTCGAACTATGCGTGCTGACGCGTGGCCGTTCCTTCGCCAATTCGCGTGCCAATTTCCAATTCAAAGATGTAGCCCCGCTTGGACCAGGAGCGACGAAGCGAACCTCGGTGTATTTGGGCAATGCGCTCCACAATCTTCAGGCCTATGCCGAGGCTGTCGGGGCGTTGGCCAACATAGGTATTTCGCCGATGGCCCTCCGGATATCGATCCTCGACCTGGATCGTGCGGCTGCCTACCCGCACAACGATATTGGTGCGGTCGGGTGTGTGGCGCACGGCGTTTTCGATGAGATTGCGCAGAGCATCTTTCAGGAGAGCCGCAACACCCTGAACCACGGCCGTGTCGGTCTGAACAGAAAGCTCGAGCGAGCGATTGTTTTCATAGACCCATGGCGCAAGCTGCTCGACGACACTTGAAGACAGTTCGACGAGATCGACCTTTTCGAACATCGCATGATCGAACGTGTCGAGCCGAGCGAGCATCGTCAGCTGTCCGACGAAACGCACGAGATCGTCGAGATCGGCCTCTGCCTTTCTCGCCCGCGGATGATCGATGCGGCCAAGTTCCAGCTTGATCGCTGCAAGCGGCGTGCGGACTTCGTGCGCGATCCCGGATGTCAGAACCTTCTGGGACTTCATAAGTTCGCCGACACGTTCGAAGGCGCGGTTCACGGCAATCGCGAGGTGGGCAATCTCGCGCGGCATATCCTGAAACTGCAGGTGCGAGCGCGAATTCATCGGGTCGATCTGATCCGCCGCATCGGCCGCCGCCCGCACGGGTTTGAGCGCCTGGCGCACGGAGAGCAAGGTCGCGCCAAGAACGAGCACCAGGAGAATGCTCATCGGGACGATCATGTGCTCGATGATTTCGTTCCAAAGGACATCCGAGACGACATCCTGCGGATCGCCCGTCGTGGCCACGTCGACGACGAAGCGTTGCTTTCCGACGAGGAATGCGCGGCCGCCGACCAGCGTGAGCGGCCGGCCCGGCGTCAGCGATCTCAGCCAGAAATCCGGCGGATTGTCCTCCCGGGAAAGAAACCGACTTTCACATGCGTCGTCGCAGGATTCAAAAACCAGGCTGCCGTTAGCATCCCGAATTTGCGCTACATAGCCGGTTTGGGCATGCTGGTAGCGTTGGCGCACATTTTCGGGAAGCTCATAGCTGACACCCCCATTTGTCACGGCGATGCCGCCTGCGAGCCTCTGGGTTTCCTGTTCGACAAAAAGCCGCGAGAGCTCACCAACATTCCAATAGTAGTCGGAGACGACGACGGCGAGCTGCAGGACCATTGCCAGCAAGGCAAAGAACGCGATCCGTCGTGTCAGAATGGTGCCGAGCGTTGGACGTGACCGGCTCAATCGCGTACCTCGCGCATCATGTATCCGACACCTCTGATGGTTTCGATCACGGCTCCGGTCGGATGTCCTTCCAGCTTCTTGCGCAATCGGGAAATGGCCAGTTCGATGGCATTGCTGCTTTTCTCGTCGCCGAATTCGGAAAGAGCATGCTCGATCTTTGGCTTGGGCACCACCGTGCCGCCGTTGCGCAGCAATAGTTCGAGCAGCCCCTTCTCGGACGGAGTAAGTGCAATCTCACTGCCGGCACAGGTTAGGCGCCGCTGCGCCACCTCATATTGAATGGCTGCGAACTCCAGCGTCGGCATGGTCGTCACCGGCGCCCGCCGCATCAGGGCGCGAATACGCGCAATCAACTCGCCGTTGTGAAATGGCTTGGCGAGATAGTCGTCCGCACCCGCATCTAAGCCAATGATGCGTTCATCGATAGCTCCGCGTGCTGTCAGCACGAGAACAGGTATTTGAACCTTTGCGGCCCGGAGTGATTTCAACATGTCGATGCCGTCCTCGTCAGGCAGACCGAGGTCGAGAAGGAGAAGATCGTAATCCGCGCTTTCGAGTGTCAGCCGCCCCTCCTGCGCTGTTGCGAAGGCATCGATTTTCCATCCGGCGTCTCGGATGGTCTCGCAAAGCAGCTCGCGAAGCCGGGCGCTGTCCTCGATGAGCAGTATCCTCATGCCTTCTTTCGACCCGTGACCATCGACCAGACGAGATTTTCCCTGTGTCTCCAGCTTTCGATGACGGCAGCACCGGCATGGGCAAAAGCGAGCACCATAATGCCGTTGGCAGTGATACCGTGCAATTCCTCCAGCCATTTGTCGCCCCAGAAGGCATCGAGCGTTGTCATCCAGCCGGTCAGTGCCGTTGTCGCGAGAAGCGCCATCAGGCAAAGCATCATGACCGATGCCAGGGGATTGTGTCCAATGTACCGCTTCTCGTTGCCATCCAGAATACCCACGATCTGGCTCACGATCTTACCGGGTGTCGGCAGGAAATCACTGAAACGCGCATGTTTCGTTCCAACGAATCCCCAGATGACACGGACGGCGATGGCGGCGGCAACAGTATATCCCGTGACGCGGTGCCAGTATTTGCCTTCATCCAGGATGAAGAGGTTGAGCACGCAAGCCGTAACGACGGTCCAATGAAATAGCCTGACCACTGGATCCCAGACCTTGATCACGGATAGGGCGGCGGTGGAGGGCTGAGCGCCCTCCTTCTTCGATGAGATCGCCGTCATCATCAGTCGCCCATCTGGACAATGTCGCCGGAGACCGGGTTGAAGTAGACCTCGGCGCGATTGCCACCCTTGTCCTTGCCGTAGATTTCGTAGCAGTTACCCGTGATCTGGAACGTCTTGACCTTGTAGCCCATCGCACCGATCTTCGCTTTCATGGCGTCCTCGGACATCCATTTGGACTTCGGTTCGCCTGTGCAGCTCGGGCTCGCAAGCGCCAGTGCCGGGGTGACAGATATGATCGCGAGTGCGGCGATAAGTTTCAGCTTCATGATTCTACCCTTTGCTAGTGCCCTTGTGGGCGACGGGCAAATCGATAGAACGACAAAGCTGTCCGTTTGCTGTCGGGATTGGTGATTAACTACATTTGGCGCGAGCACCCGGCCCGGACGGCGCTAGGCTCAGCCTTCCTCAGGTGGCTTGAGATGCCGGAACTGCAGCAGCAATAGGAGATCGTATGTGATCTTCAGTGCGCCACAGATCAAAAGAGGCCAGGCTCGATAAGATGCGGCGAAGAGGGCGCCCGCTATGGCAGGGCTGACCGCCGCGGCGAGGCTTCGCGGCACAGACGTGAAGCTTGCGGCGGCAGCACGCTCCGCCTCCGTGACGACGGCCATCACATAGGATGAGCGTGTCGGCACGTCCATCTGCGAGAGTGCCGCCCGAACCAGCAGTAACGCGAGCGCCAGCGGCAAGGTGGGCGCGAAGGCCGCGAGCATCAGGGCGACGCTCGACGGAATGTGGGTAAACACCATGGTGTTGACGAGGCCGACGTGCCGCGAGAGCCGTGCGGCGACAGGAAACGAGAATGCCGACAGCATACCCGTCCAGAAGAAAAACACTCCGGCTTCGGAGAGCGAGAGATTAAATCGCTCGAACAGCCACAGGGCGAGCAGCGACTGAACCACGAAACCTCCGGCGAAAGCGTCGAGACTGAAGAGGGCCGCGAGCTTCAAGACGATGGCGCGCGAGGGCCCAAGCGTCCCCGGCTTGTCGGTTTCGTGACTCGCTGGACGAGGCGGTATGCGAGCATAAACAAGACTGCCGAGAATGCCGACGACCGCATAGAGAACGAACATCAGCTTGATGGCTGTCAGTTGCGCAAGACCTAACCGTGTCATGAAGTCGGGCAGGGCCGCGGCGAGCGCGCCGCCGGCGCTTGCAAGCGCCCCGACCAGGCTGTAACGGGCGAACATCCTTGTTCGTTCGACGTTGGCCACTTCGCGGGCGAGAACTGCGTGCTCAAGTGGCACAAAGATGCTCACGCTACCGGCTGACGGATTGATTGTGCCGACAAATGCGACCGCGAGCAGAAGCGCATAGTCGCTGATAATGGGCATGGCGGCACCGGTGGCGACCATCAGGCCGGCGGCAGCGAGAAGCAAGCGACGGAGATCATGATGTGCGCCAAGAAATCCGATGACGATCGTCAAGAGCGCAGAGCCAAGGAGGGATGCCGTCGCAATGATGCCGACCTGCAGAGGCGAGAATCCAAGAGCGAGTAGATAGACCGGCAACAGGATCGCCATGAAGCCATCGCCAAAGTCGCGCAAAGAGCGCGCCGTGAAGAGCCATGTCGTCGGCTGGATGCTTTGAACCTGTATCATTGCTCTCGATCGCGCCTTGCCTTGGCGGGGGGAGCCGAGGCGAGCGCCTTCCTGTCCGACACCCGCTTCGATTTGGTTCGCGCTACACCCATCCCATGAGCAGTCCATAGGCAAGCCCAAGGATCGAGCAGCCGGCGAGCACCGCCAGCATGCCGACCTTGAAACGGAACACCGCGACGGCGGCGCCGAGTGTCAGGATCAGGGACGGCACGTTGACGGAACTCAGTACCGGAAGAGTGACGACCACGCCGAAGCCGCGCATTTCGTGGAGATCGCGGAACAGCACGTGCAGCGCAAACCACACCGCCAGGTTCAAGATCACCCCGACCACGGCGGCCGTGACTGCGGCCAGTGCCGCAGAGAGGGCCTTGTTGCTGCGCATCGCCTCCATGAACGGCGCACCGAGGAAGATCCAGAGAAAGCAGGGAACGAAAGTCACCCAGGTCGTCAGCAGGCCGCCCAGCGTGCCGGCGAGCAGAGGATTCAGGGAGCCCGGCGCGCGGTAGGCGCCCATGAAGCCGACGAACTGCGTCACCATGATCAAGGGGCCGGGCGTCGTCTCGGCCATGCCGAGGCCGTCCAGCATTTCGCCCGGCTTCAGCCAGCCATAGTGATCGACTGCCTGCTGGGCCACGTACGACAGGACTGCATAGGCGCCGCCGAAGGATACAGCGGCCGTCTTGGAGAAGAAGAGCGCAATGTCGGTGAAGACGTTCCCTTGGCCGAGTGTCATCCACAACATGAGAGTGGGGGCGAACCACAGAAACAAAAAAACACCGGCCACCTTCATGGACCAGCTTACTGCCGGACGGGCGTGGACGGGCGTCTCCTCGCCAAGGGCGCTATCGATATCAGCGAGTTGCGTGCCGTCGGTCTTTGCGTGGCCGCCGCCTGGGGCAAACGCCGCCCAGCCGGCGCGGCTGCCGATATAGCCGATGATCGCGGCAGCTAGGACGACGAGTGGAAACGGAACATGAAAGAATGCCAACGCAATGAAAGCCGCGGCGGCCAATCCCCTCAGGACATTGTTCCTCAAGGCTCGCCGACCGATCCGGAAGACGGCTTCGACAACGATTACCAATACGGCCGCCTTCAGCCCGAAGAAGAGCGCCTGGACCCATCCGACACTACCGAAGATGGCGTAGATCCAGCTCAGCGCCATGATGGCGACGACGCCGGGGAGCACGAACAAGGTCCCGGCCACCAGCCCGCCCCTGGTCTTGTGCAGAAGCCAGCCGATATAGATGGCAAGTTGCTGGGCTTCGGGACCCGGCAGGAGATGGCAATAATTCAATGCCTGAAGGAAACGGTTTTCGCCGATCCATCGCTTCTCTTCGACGATGATCCGATGCATGACCGCAATTTGGCCGGCGGGGCCGCCGAAACTCAGGGCGGCGACGCGTGCCCAGACTCGGACTGCTTCGCCAAATGAAATCCCGTGGGAGGGCGGATCAGCGCGCTGGAGCGGGGAGGCGTCGAGACTTTCGATCTTGTTCATGATCCGTGTCCGTATCAGCCGCGTTTCGCGCGGAAATATTGATAGAGGTTGTCGAAGACCGGCCCGCCCTGGACGATGCGTTGTTCATCCTGCGGATTGGCGGCGCAGATTCCTGCAATCAGGCTGGCGATGCCGCTCGCCTCCTCGCGCCCGAACTTTGCGTCCTTCAGATCGATGTCGTGGACGATCTCGGCGATGGCCTGCAACGCGGAATCGGCGATGCCAGCCCCGGCGAGCAGCACCTCGAAACTGCAGTGATCGCCTTCGTGGGTTATCTCGCCTTCGAACATGTCGAAGCGAATTTCGCCAGGATTCGGGACGTAACCTTTGCCCGGCACGAAGCGAATAACCGCATCCGGATCGATGAAGCGACGGATGAGCCAACTGCAGGCGATACGATCGACATGCACGCCCTTGCGGGTGACCCAGATGCGCCCCTTCAGATCGGCCGCCTTGAGCGGCGGAGCCTTCGGATGTTCTTCGACCATGTCCGCATCCTCCTCCAGCCTGTGCTCCAGGTCCGCAATCAGGCCCTCCGCCGAGAGCCGGCCGGTTGCTCCGAAGAAATCGATCGTGGCGATGTCGGCTATCCGCTTGCGCAGGCGATCGGTCTGCGCGCGGATCTCGGCCCGTTCCTCCACCCTCGCAAGTGCCTCCAGTCGTGCTGAAAGCGTCCGCGCCTCGTTGGCGATCGCTTCGTAGTCCTCGTCGCGAGCCGTATCGAACAGTGCATGCGCCTGGGCGTCGGAGAGGCCGTCGATGAGGCGCGCCTCGCACACCATGGCCTCACCACCGCCTTCGACGATCTCCTTCAGAAGCCATTCAAAATCCTCCTGCGTCTCGGCGTTCGCCGGCAGGGCGTAGACCGTGCTCTTGACGGCGACGGCGCCGATGCGCTGCAGGCGCCGCCAGATTTTCACCCGGAAGTAGGCTGGCTTGCTTGGCAATTGGTGGATCAAAAGCAGCCAGCGTTGTTCCACCGGTTTCGTATCATCGTTCATGTTTGCACTGTATCATCATAGCTTGAAAAAGCAACACTTGTATCATTTCATATTCAGGCGTATCCTTACCTCAGTCGTGTTAGCCTGAGTGAGGGCACCATGCACCGGATCATCCCATTACCCTTTAAGCCACCCCGGCTCGACGGACTTTCCGAGCGGCTGTTGGCGAGCCATTACGAGAACAACTATGGCGGCGCGGTGCGACGCCTGAATGCGATCGAACGGCGGCTCGATGAACTCGATTGGAGCGCGGCTCCTGTCTTCGACATCAACGGTCTGAAGCGGGAGGAGCTTGTCGCGGCGAACTCCGCTATCCTCCACGAGATCTACTTCGACGGGCTCGGTGGATCGGGGGATGCGACCGGCGATCTCGCCGAAGCGCTGGAACGCGATTTTGGCAGCGTTGCCGGCTGGCATACCCGCTTCACGGCCTGCGCCAAGGCGCAGGCGGGAGGCTCGGGCTGGACCTTGCTCGTGTGGTCGGAACGCCACCGACGTCTGAAGATCCAATGGGCGGCGGACCACACCAACTGCCTCGCCGGCAGCATCCCCATACTGGCGCTCGACATGTACGAGCATGCCTACCACCTCGATTTCGGAGCCAAGGCTGGCGCCTATGTCGACGCCTTTATGAAGAACATTCACTGGGAACGTGTTGCTGCCCGCTTCCAGCGGATGGGCGAACGTCTGACCGACACCGCCGCGACCGAGACGATAACGCGAGACCAGGATGTCGCGGCGGAGGATCTGCTCGCCCGCATTCAACGCCGGGAAGACATCGTCCTGCTCGATGTCTGTCTCGCCGAAGATCTGCCGAACCGCAGCGACATGCTGCCCGGCGCGATCTTCCAGCCACCAGAGACAATCGGCGGCTGGGCTGACGAACTGCCCCAGGACAAGCCGATCGTCATCTATTGCGTCTATGGCTTCCAGGTCAGCGGCGACGCCGTCACCGAGCTGCGCCGTCGCGGCCTGAACGCACGGGCGCTCTCGGGCGGAATTGCCGCCTGGCATGCGATCGGCGGCCCGACCGTCCCGTTCGCACGCATCGGAAAACATTGAAGGAGGATAGCATCATGAAGTGGGTTACTCGCGAACGTCCGGTCATCGACCGTATCGCCTGCCCCTGGCTGATCGCACGGTTCATCGACAAGGAACCGGAATTCCTGTTCGTGCCGCCGGATCAGGTGACCAAGGTGGCGGGGGAGACAGGAGCCATTCCTTATGACGTGCCCGGTGTCGAATACACCCATGTAGGCGAGGGCTGCAGCTTCGACGCCTTCGTTGCGAAGCATAGCCTCGACACCGATCCGGCAATCGTGACCATCGCCGCCATCGTTCGCGGCGCGGACACCGACCGGCACGACCTCACGCCGCAATCGGCTGGGCTGCTTGCGATCTCCATGGGGCTTCGGGATGTGACGCCCGATGATCACGAGGTTCTGAAGCATGGATTCGTTATCTATGACGCGCTTTATGCATGGGCTTCGCGGCGCAAGACCGAGACGCATAGCTGGCCGCCTGCAATGAAGCCCACAGCAGCTTGAGCTCGACTTTTAGGGCGTTGCGCGTGTGCGGTCGTCGTACCGGCGATCACTCCCAGCGGCACCACGAACTCAGCCAAGGCCGCCTTGGCAGGAGATGCTGGCAAAGGCGGTTGCTGGCAGTTCGAAACGGATCAGACCTTGCCTGATGGCAAGGCGGAGAGGGACTTTTCTCAGACGGGGGAACAAGCAAACAGGAGCAAGACGATGCGAGTAAGACTAGCCACGGCCGCAATCCTGTTGTTGGCACTCACGATGCCAGCGCACTCCGATCCCGACTGGACGGCGGTCGGCAAAGCGCTCGGTCGATCCGGCGCACAAGTAGCCGGCGGCGTCTACCGCGTGGGACTGCCGCGCACGGACCTGAAAGTCACTCTGGACGGCGTGCAGCTCAAACCAGCCCTGGCGCTCGGCTCCTGGCTGGCATTCAAGCCGACGAGCGACCACGACGCCATGGTCATGGGCGATCTTGTCCTGACCCAGCCCGAGGTCAATCCGGTGATGACGAAGCTCATCGAGAGCGGCATCGACGTGACCGCGCTGCACAATCATCTGCTGCGGTCGGATCCCGCCACCATGTACATGCATGTCCTCGGGCATGGCGATCCGGTCAAGTTGGCGGCAGCGTTACACGCCGCGTTGCAGGAAAGTGGAACGCCGCTTTCCGACTCGCCGGCGAGTGCTCCCTCGGCTGCCGTCGATCTCGATACCTCCGCCATCGATCAGACGCTTGGCCATAAGGGGAAGACGAACGCCGGCGTTTACCAGATCAGCATCCCTCGAGCGGAGACGATCAAGGACGACGGCATGGAGGTGCCGGAAGCCATGGGCTCAGCGATCGCCATCAACTTCCAGCCGACCGATAACGGCAAGGCAGCGATAACAGGCGACTTCGTGTTGATCGCCTCCGAGGTCAATCCTGTGTTGCAGGCGTTGCGCGAGGGCGGAATCGAAGTTACCGCCGTGCACAATCATATGCTCGACGACGAACCGCGGCTGTTCTTCATGCATTTCTGGGCCAACGACGACGTGAATAAGTTGGCACGGGGGCTAAGGTCCGCCTTGGACAAGGTCAATCTTCAGCACTCCTGACCGCATCTAACGGCGGTGGGACAACCTTGTTACCGCCGTTGCACGCGGGCGAGATCTAGTCAAGACGGCTGAAATGCTTCTCCAAGTTCTGCAGGCTTTCGTCCATTGCGAATGCGCTTGACAGATATGGAATTCCGATGTGGCCATAGACGATGGAAAGCTGGCGTTCAGCGGTTTTCTGGTCGATACCGGCGATCTGCTGGCTGTAGATAACGGCAACAAGACCGGTTCTGTCCGCTCCCGATTGACAATGTATGAGGATAGGCTTTGGCGCCGAACGCAGAATGCTGACCAGTTGATCGGCCCTGTCTGGCGTCAATATTTTCGATGCAGACATCTTGAAGTCGATATGCTCGATGCCCAGGCGCCGCGCTGTGTCTATCTCTTGATCGTACCAAGCCCGCTTTTTGTTCTCGCCGCGCAAATTGATGATCGTGCGGATGCCGTTGTCGTGCACGTAGGTCTCGATTTCCGCCGGCGAGAGCTGGGCGGAGCGATAGAGCTCCCCGGGGATCACCTGGTGAAAATTGCCGCTCAGTTGCAGTGCGGCGAGGTAAATGCCGATCCCCAGGATTGGCAGGGCAAGCGTTGCCGCCAGAGCGCCTGCGATTTTCGTCCTGCGTGATCGTGTCGACAGCCACCTCGCCGCTTTTCCTTCCCCTTTCTGTGGGGCATCAGTATCTGTCGACTGTTCAGGGCCATCGCAAGCGTCGCCCGATCGGTCCAAAAGAGCGCTCGTCCCCGAGACGCGGCTGGAAGTGCTGAGCACATTTCTGATACGCGCACTTAGCGTGCTAAGGCTGAACGGCTTGACAAGACAGTCAGCCGCGCCGAGCTGGAGGCTTCTTTGCCTGTCGGTAACTTGATCGTCGGCAGAGATGATGATCGTGGGCGTGGCGGGCGATCGCGCCGACAAATGCGTCAGCAGCTCCAAGCCGCTGCCGTCCGGCAAACCAGGGTCGAGAAGGATCAAGGAATAACATGCTGCATCCACAGCGCGCTTCGCGCCTTGCAGATCGGCTACCCAATCGACATCCCAGCCGTCAGCCGCGACATGATCGCGTAACGCATCCCCCAAGATCGCATCATCCTCGACGAGCAATATTCGCACGGTCGCCCCCATAACCGGACCTGCACGATAGATGCTATGAATTGCTGACACTCGCCTGAATTGGATATATCAAATAACTAAAATATTGGTTTAGTGGCACCCATGCGCGGACTGCCGAATGAAATGACGGATGCTAGATATCCTGCAAATATCCCCCGCTCTCTTCCCCGCCGGAAATCCTCATCGAAACGATCGCCGCTGCAATCGAAGCGAGCAGCAAAGCGATCACCATCGCCAGGTAGCCAACGGGAATTGACAGCGTGTCGGGCGGCGGATCGAAGACACCCGTCAAAAGCTTGACAAGCATCCAAGCCAACAGAATCCCGGACAACAGACCGAAGACCAAACCACCGGCCGCGATCACGATACCTTCGCCCCACAGAAAGGTGGCTATCTGTCCCGGCTTGGCGCCTATGGCTATGAGAATCGCGAAGTCACGACGCCGGTCTGCAAAACCCAGCCACAACATTAGCCCCGCAGCGGAAATGGCGAGACCGAAAGCGAAAGTGAGCTCGATCGCTGTTAGCCCCGAAAGGTCCACTGCGGTCAGGCTGGATCCGATAATATTGGCAGCCGAGCCGATGTCCTTGACCTGAAGTGAAGGATCGACGGACAGAATGCGGCTGACTGTGCGCGCCAGCACCGCTGGGTCATCCGCAGCCTTCATCAACACGTATTCACTCGCCTTGATGCCGGTCATCTTCGCGACATAGGCGGCGTTGGCGACCAGAAACGAATCTTTCGGCGCTGTCGGGAACTCGCGGGCAACACCTAAAAAGACAAATGGAACGGCGTGATATTGGTTATCCGCGCCATTGACCAGCCGCAGATTGATCGTGTCGCCGATCTTCAGTTGGAAGTCCTGCACCGTTTCCTCGGAAACGAGGACACCGTTTGGGGCCGCCGCTAGATCGGCCAGTAATTTGGCGGCTGTTCCGCCGGAGAAATATGCGTCGGAGAGACTGGTGGCCTTGCCGATCGCCGTTGGATCTATGCCATAAAGATCCTGCAAGTCGTTCCCGACATAGGCGAAGCGATGCTGCATGGGCTGAATGCCTTTGACGCCGGGGAGCGCCGCCAGCGCATCGCGTTTTTCGCCGGCGGGGTTGGCCGTCGTACCGAAGACGGTAACGTCGGCACCGTTGGTTAATTCGGCATCGACCAGCGCCTGTGCATTGTAGGTCGTGTTGAAGATTGCGGTCGACGTTGCGAAAGAGACAGCGAGCGCTGTCATGGCAATGCCGGTGGTGATACGGGTGGACTGATGCGAAAGCGCAGCCGAGACAATGGGCGTCAACCGTCCAGCAACGGGACCTATCAGCCATTTCAACACCTTACCATTGCCAGCAATGGCAAGGCCTGAAAGCCTGAGCACCAGCAATGCCGAACCGATCCAGAATAGTGCCGGTGCAATGAAGGCATAATAATTGATCGCCGTTGCTGCCACGCCCTCGGGCGCTAGCACGACCTGATATCCTGTGCTTGCCGATTGCAGGAAGAGCAGCAGCGATGCTGCAAGCAATAGGACGTCAAGCCAAAGCCGTTGCCAAGGCGACGTTTCAGGCCGGTGGATGGCGCGCCGCGCTACGTGCACGCTCCGATAGTGTGCGTTCCGCCATGCGGTAACTTGGAAAGCTGCGAGGGAAAGTAACAGCCCCATAAAAAAAGACAGGGCTATTAGAGGGATGCTGAGCCGCGTGTCGGTACCGAATTGGCTGCTTGCAAATAAAACTGCGACGATCAGACCGGTAGTGGTTCCAATCATCGCGACCACGATCGCCTCCGCCGCAGACAAGATAAGGATATGGTGCGTGTCTGCGCCGCGGATCCTCAACAGGGCCTGCTCCATTCGGCGATGGCCACCGCCTGCCGATGCAATCGCAAAAGTCAACAGGCAAGCCAAAGCGATTCCCGGCACGCCGAGAAAGACAAACAGCACCGTCGCATACAGGGAATCGCCCCTGACAGCGTCGAGGCGTGCACCGAGATTGTTGGCAAGCAAAGCCTGTCCGGCGATACGCGCCTCCAGATTTTTCGCGGCACCTGCGACCTGATTCCAGGCGTCGACCGGACTTGCCGGCAAACGCGCGTGATCGAGGCGGACGTGGAGTTGGACGCGTGTGGTATCCGCGCGCGCTACCTGTTGCGATCCAAACAGGGCCTGCCAAGTCTCCATTGGCAATATCACCACATTGTCCGGCGGCGCCTTCGGCGCGGCCTGCGGCGGCAACCCTACCGCCTGAAACAACGCGTCGGCGTCGGGAAGATCGACGACGCCATCCACCTTCACCGAATAGGGCGGCAAGCCGGCCCGCGTAATGGAGATCGTGTTGCCGGGGACAATAGCGAGATTGGCGGCTGTCTGTTGCGCGACCAGAATGCCGTCGGCGCGACCGGAAAGCAGGCGCATCTCCTTGGGAAAGTCCTTGAGATAATCCCTGTCGAAAGCAACGGCCTTGCCAGGGCCAGTCGTTTGTACGGTGCCACGCGCACTCGCTTCCAGACCGTCTATCGCCGCATAAAACACTTGCCGCTCAGCCGAGATCAGCGCAGCCTTACCGATTGCATCGCTTATCATTGCCGGATCGGCGCCTGGCGAAACCTCCACCTGCCAGTCGATCGGCACGGCCGATACGGCGCGGCGCGTCATGGAGGCGCTGCTATCAGTCAGGAATAAGGAGAGCAAAGTGATCAGGGCTACCGTGACCGCGACACCCATCGCCGTCCCGGCGATCCGGCCGAAGCGGCGGCGCAGCAGTGCCTTGAGCCAAAGCCTTATCATCGGCGGGCCTCCTGCGCCCATGCGTCGATGCTTAGCCGCCCCGCATCAAGCGACCATCTGATATCGAGCCGCGCCGCAACCGCGTCGTCATGGGTAGCCAACACGAAAGCGGCGCCGCTTCTGCCGATGAGATACAGCGCGACGTCCAGGAATTGGCGAGCTGTCGAGCTGTCCAATTGGCCGGTTGGCTCATCCGCCAAGACCAGCCGGGGCTTCGTGATGAGTGCCCGTGCCATGGCGACGCGTTGGGCTTGGCCGCCGGAAAGCTCTTCAGGAAGTTTCTCGGCAAGATCAAGCAGTCCGAATTGATCAAGAAGATCCGTCGCCGCAACTAGCGCATCGTCGCTCCCGTCCAGGAGGAGAAGCGGCAATGCGACGTTCTGGACTACGGACAGGGCGGGAAATAGACTAGGTCTCTGAAATACAAAGCCTATCTTTGCGGGACGAAGCTTTTCACGCGGACCGAGAGCGGGCCAGGCGATGGTGCCGCTTGTTGGAATATCCAGTCCGCCAAGGATATGCAGCAGGGTGGTCTTGCCGCTGCCTGAAACGCCGACGAGCGCAATGCTGTTGCCGGCATCGATATGACAATTTATATCGAAAAGCACCGGCAAGCGCGTCCTGTTGCCATCCGCGAAACTACGGCAAAGACTGTGTGTCTCGGCGAGCGGATCATCCATCATCGAGCCTTCCATCCCGTAGCCGGAGAATCCGATCGGCTTTACTCGCCAATGCCGCACTGTGGGTGGCCAGCAGCGTTGTCTTGCCGGTTGTTCGCCGCGCATCGAGATAGACCATCAAGCTGGCCTCGGCACGACGATCGATTTCGGCGGTCGGCTCGTCGGCCACCAGAACAGGAGGATCGGCGGCGAGCGCGACTGCCAATCCGGCACGGGCCGTCTCGCCGCCGGAGAGCGTTGCCGGGTAAGCCGTGGCACGATGTACGAGCCCCATGACTTTGAGCAATTCGGCAATCCGCTCTTCATCCGCGCTGCCTGTCAGCAACATCGGGAGTCTGATATTTTCTGCGACCGTGAGGTGAGGGAGAAGGTTGTTCGATTGCTGCAGAATGCCGAAGCTCACCGCCCGGATGGCTGCGCGACTTGCTTCCGAGCGGCGTGTAACGCGCCGCCCGCAGACGATCACATGACCTCCATCGGGTTCATCGAGCCCAGTGAGACACGACAGCAGGGTCGATTTACCACTTCCCGACGGGCCAATGACGGCAACCAACTCACCTTCGACAAGTGTGAGGCTGACGCCCCGCAGGGCAGCAATTTCGTGATCGCCGATGTGAAAGAACCGGTAGAGCTCGTGCGCCTCCAGAACGTTCATGATCAATGCCACCGAAACGATTCCGACATCAATTTCCATTGATCGGCATTATCCGCGCCGAGTGGAGCGTAAAGCTCCAACGCAACCAGCTTGCCGTTCTTGAAGAAAAGAAAGCGCTGGTTTTCGAGGCGAATCCGCTTATTCGTCACGGCATTGGGTTCAGAATTCGAGGCATAGTTGATACGGATGGCGTTGCCTGCTGGTAGTTTTACGGCTTTGACGCTACCAATACTGACGGCTCCCGCTTCCTTCTCCAGTCCCGGAATATAATCCTTCCGAACCCCCTCTACAGTCGGCGCACCGGCCATGTCGGACTGGTTGACGACGATCCCGTCGAGCTTGTCGGTGAAACTTACGCCATTCGCCAGGTCGGTGCGCGCCCAGCCCTCTGGCACTTTTAGAGAAAAGCCCAGCCTTGAGACGTAGTCGATGAAAACCTGATTGTCCGGTATGTCTCCGGGAGGATTTTTCTCCGCTGCAGCCGGTGCCTCAGCGGCAAGCGCGCCCTGAAAACTTGCCGGCGATAGCGTCGGCAACAATAAGAGCGCAGCCGATGCGAGAGCGGCCTTGCACAATTCCATTGAGGGCATGAGATAGCTCCTCCCGGCACGTGTTCGCCAATGGAATAAGTATGACATGGCAAGCTTACACATGCCTCGCTGAGGTCTTACGCTTTTGTAAGCTCACAGGCCAGGACAAGCGAGCAGGCAATGCGCCCGTTGCGGTTCCTGTTCCGATTGACTGTAGGAATGAGGAGGCCGAGGCCGAATGGCCTTACCGACGACCGCACTAAGCTATTGGACCGCGGCGGCGTGCCCTAAGTTGCCCTTAATTATTCGATCATATCGGAAGGCAAAGGTTCGGCGGGAAAAGAATGCGCATTCTTCTTGTTGAAGACGATCCGATGGTTGGCCGCAGCCTCAGCCAGGCGCTGGCTGACGCCGGCATGAGTGTGGATTGGGTCGCCGACGGCCGTGCTGGCGAGGAGGCGTTGTTGGCCGGCGGCCATGCGGTCGCCCTTTTGGATCTTGGTCTGCCCGATTCCGACGGTATCCAAGTTTTGGAGAACGTCCGCCGCCACGGCATAAGCACACCAATCGTCGTGATCACAGCGCGCGACGATCTCGATACCCGTGTCAGGGGACTGGACTCGGGCGGTGACGATTTCGTGGTGAAACCTTTTGAAGTGCCGGAAATTCTTGCGCGTATCCGGGCCGTCCTGCGCCGTCACGCCGGCCACGCGACGTCCCGCATCGGTACATCGGAGATTGTGCTCGACCTCGCCTCGCACGAGCTGAGTTATCGTGGACAGACCGAAATGCTGCCAGCGCGCGAGTTTGCGCTGATGCGGGCGCTCGCGGAGCGTCCCGGAACGATCCTGTCGCGGTCGCAGATCGAAGATCGCGTGTACGGTTGGGGCGAAGAGGTTGAGAGCAATGCTGTCGACGTCCTGATTCACTATATCCGGCGTCGTTTCGGCAAGGACGTTATCCGCAATGTTCGCGGTGCCGGCTGGCTGGTGCTGAAATCTTGACGTCGCTTCGCTGGGCCACGACCCTGATATTGGCGGCAGTTTTTTCCGTCCTGGCGGTGTTCGGCGGCGCCGCCTCCTATATCGTCGCACGCAAGGAAAGCAACGAATTCCTGGACCTGCAGCAGCGCCAGATCGCTCGCTATGTTGGCGATCTCACTTTCGTCGCACCCGGCGACGTGGCTTTGCCTCCCCACGATACAGAGGACGACTATGTCGTCGAGGTGAGCTACACGGACGGCCGGGCACCGCGCAGCTCCAATGAAGCAATTGTCATTCCCGATCAGCCGGCTACGGGATTTTCGGAGTTCGACAATGCTATCGGCCACTGGCGCGTATTTTCACTCGTAACGCCGGAGCGAACTGTGCAGGTGGCTCAGCAGACGTTTGTCAGGAAGGAGATAGCGGCCGATGCGGCCATTCGTGCGATCCTGCCCTTCGTTCTGGCCATCCCGGTTTCATGGCTGGTCGTGACACTCGTTGTCGGACGCACCTTTCGCCGACTGGAGCGACTGGCTGACGATATCGCGCGACGCGAAGCGACGGATCAGTCGCCGATTGAAATGGCGATAATCCCTCGTGAAATCCAGCCGCTCATCATGGCCATCAATGATCTCCTGTCGCGTCTGAAACGCTCAATGGCGCGCCAAAGGGAATTTCTCTCGGACGCCGCCCACGAGCTCAGGACACCGCTTGCCGCCCTGACCATCCAGATCGGCAATATCCGGCAGGCGGAAAACAATTCCGAGCTTGATGCGCGATTGGCCGAATTGCAGGCCGGCGCCAGACGCGCGTCCGCGCTCGCATCGCAGCTCCTGCGGATGGCGCGCTATGAAAGCATGGACGGGCCGACGGAACATGAAACGATCCGCCTGGACGAATTGACCAAGGATGTCGTGTCGGGCCTGATCCCGCTTGCGGATCAACGGGGTGTCGATCTCGGTTTTGGCGCGATGGCGTCAGCCGAGGTCACCGGCTCGAATGCCGACCTGCGCGCCTTGCTGGAGATCCTTGTCGACAATGCCGTTCGATATACGCCGTCGGGCGGTATCGTCGATGTCGCCATCGCCGAACGTGCCGGCCGCATCGAACTTTCGGTCAGCGACACCGGTCCCGGCGTTCCAGAGGATATGTTGCCGCGGCTCACCGAGCGCTTTTTCCGGGGCCACCAATCGAATGAAGAGGGTAGCGGCCTGGGACTTGCCATCGCCCGAACGATTGCACAGCGCCACGATCTGGATCTTCTCCTGTCGAATCGCAGGGATTGTCGAGGATTCAGCGCGATCCTGTCATTTCCGCGATTGCAGGATCCTACCGGCTTCTCCGCCCAATCGGGATAGATCCGGGCCAGATAGCTTCGGGATTGCCGGAATATCGCGGCATCCAACCCTCGATACGGGGCCGGCAGTCACGGATCGCCAAGCGCCGCCTTCGCCCGTTTCTCCAACTCCTTTTCGTGACGGCGGAAGAACACCATCCCAGCAAAGACGAATCCGATCGCAACCACGAAAAGCAGCAAGCCGATAGGCCCCTTCACATGTTGAACCTGTTTGCCGAACAGATAGGCCGCGCCGGCGAAGACGGTTGCCCAACACACGCCACCGCAAGCATTCATCAACAGAAAATACCACCAGCGCATGCGGTTTGCCCCTGCAAGAAGAGCGGCGAAAGTACGGAGTAGCGCAACAAATCGTCCGAAAAAGACGATCTTACCGCCGTGTCTCATGAAGAAATATTGGCCGACTTTGAGCCTGTCACTGCCGATACGAAAACGTTCGCCGTAGCGTACCAACAAGGGAAGGCCAATCAACCGGCCAAGCAGATAGCCGATATTGTCGCCGACAATAGCGGCCATGCTTGCGGTCGCCACGACGGCCTGCAGACTGATCAGATGCGTCGAACCGGCATAGAGCGCCGTTGTCACCAACGCGGTCTCCCCCGGAAGCGGCACGCCCATGCTTTCCGCCATGACCAGTGCGAACAGAACCCAAAGGCCATAGGCCTGGATCAGGTCGTGGATGTGTGCTGGGGAAACAATATCAAACAAGCGTTTCCTACAATATTCCGGTGATGAAGCGATCGATCCTCGTATCTTCGCGATATATTGCCCGAACCGCAATGACCGCGATCAAGGCCGTCACTGCGCCGCCCACAACATCGCTGACGTAGTGCGTTCCAACATAGACTCGCGAAAGGGTCACGATCAGAGCCGCCGCGAGGAAGATATATCCGCGGCGCATACCGTAAAGTAGGAAGGTCAGCGCGATTGCGAAACTGGCGGTCGCATGATCGGACGGAAACGAGAAATCGGCGCTCCTAGAGATCAGGAGATGAGTAAGGCCGTTGTCGTAGGGACGCATTCGATGAACGAACAGCAGCACGATCTGGTTGACGGCAAGGCCCAAGAGAAAAGCCATTCCCGTCGCCACAAGAACGTGGCGCGTATGCCTCTTGTCAACCTGCAGCCACCACTGGCCGGCAACTCCCAGTATCATCAAGGGCACGCCGATGGCCGAAACCCAAATCATCGCCGCATCCAGCACCGCGCTTTTGCCCGACCAGGCATTGATCCATTGTGTTGCGGCAATATCGAAATCATACATAGAAAAGGTCCTGTACCAACGATCATGGCGAAACGGACACCGCCATCGCTGGCGATGGTCCGATGTGAGTCAGACGTCTCGGCCCGGAAATAAACTGCTAAAATTAGGACGGAATTAGGCCGCCAAAGGCGGTGGCCTGCGGTCAAAAGGTGCATCCCTTGCTGAAGATGTCCTGTGGAGCTTGGTTGATTTTGAAGATCGTGTATCGCTCCAGCACGCGTTTGCCCGCCCGACGCGCAACTTCGCCGACAGGCTCCATCTGAGGCAGGCATTTTTGCAGCCTCGGAAGCATCCAGGTGGCTTTTGGAATGACCAGCAGGGCCGGTTGTCCAACGAGTTGCGGATCGACCATTTCGAAGGAATAGCGTTCCCGGCTGACGATTTCCTGCACATGCTGAGGATCACCGGCATAGAAGGCGAGCTCGCCCGTGACGCCATAGTCGATCGTTCCGATCCAACGTGCATCATGGAGCGGCCTGTAGCGTGCGATGTCCTGCGACAACTCTTTCCAACCGATAAGCTTATCCGCCGGCGATGGAAAGGACGCCTGCTGTCCGAGAGGCGAAGCGAAATAGAAAAGAGAAGCAACGATCAGACAGATACCGACAGGCGCGGCCAATTTCGTCATGCGGCTCAGGTGACGTGAACCGGCAGAACGCCGCGCACCTTCGGCGGCCATAATAGCCATGGCCGGGTAGACTGGCACCAGCCAGTTGCCCTGGACGCGGCTATGAAGCGAGTGAAGCAACATATAGATGAGCAGCGGAGCTGAAAGCGCAAACAGAAATGCGGCCGACGAGAAGTCGCCGGCGCGCCGTTGTTTCCAAGCTATCCCGACGGCGATGGCGGCGAAGATCGCAATTGCCGGATTGGCAAGCCCGAATTGCCCTGCCAGGAACTCCAGCGTATGCCACGAAGACGGTTGCCCACTATCGATGCGGCCGAACTGTTTAGTAAACGACACCCAGTGATGTTCGAAATTCCAGAAGATAGTGGGCGAGAAGACGACAAGAGCGATCGCGCCCCCAACGAACATGTAAGGGCCAAACAGGCGTTTGCGCGCTTCGGAATCGAGGATCATCCAGAAGACGATGCCAAGGCCGAGAAACAGATTGGTATATTTGGACAGGCAACCGAGACCGGCGAGCAAGCCGACGAGCAACCAAATGCGCCTGTCCCCGCTGCGGCGCAGCCACGCCAGGGCCCATACCGCTAAGGTCCAGAATAGCATCGACGGCGCATCAGGCGTGGCAAACAGCGCTGCAAAACCAATCAGCGGCATCGCATTTAGCCACACACCCGCTCTTACGGCGAGCCGCCGATCGCGATAAAGCTCCCATGAAAGAGCGACGGTGACCGCCGAAACGACCAATACTGACAGGATGGGAAAAAGGCGAATGCCGAGAGGGCTGTCGCCCAGAAGCCGTGTCGAGAGCCAAATCCACCAGGCGATCATTGGCGCATGGTCGTAGTAGCCAGCCGACGGCACCCGGGACCAAAGCCAATAGTAGGCCTCGTCAGGGTGAAGGCCGATCTGAGCGAATATGGCAAACCTGTAGAGCGTCAACGCCGCCGATAGCAGGATGGCAACTTTCCACGGGTTGATCGATTGCGCTTCGGCTTCAGCGCGCACTTCGGATAATCTTCGCGTTGATGACTTGGTTCCAGAGTGGGCCGCCTTCGACACGTCAGACGTATCCGGGCGGTCTATCCGCAATTGCGCGTTACCCATGAGCGGTGAGGGCCTCATCGCCCGAGAGGATCTGAAGGTTGCTGCGGAACGCGGCCGCCTGGAAGGCGATTTGTCGATTTTGCATAATCCATTCCAATCGAAGCCCGCAGGCACTATTGGTTTGAATCTTTGCGAGGTCCTGTTCGGAAGCTTACAATTCCGTAAAGCGGTTCCGGATGATGACGGCCTCGTCGAGCGCTGCGGCCGATATCAGTGCGGCGCCTCCGCGGTGGCCGTCGACGCCGAGGATGGAGCCGCCTCCACTCCGGTCAGTGGAAAATGGCAGGCGACGCTGCGGTTCGGTCCGTGCTCCGTAAGCTTCGGTGTGACCTTGGCGCAGATATCCTGTGCATAGGCGCACCGCGTGCGGAACCGGCAGCCAGACGGTGGCGCCAGGGGTGAGGGCGGCTCGCCAAGCAGCCGGATGCGCGGACGTTCGACCGGATCGCCCGGATGCGGCGGGATGGCCGACAACAATGCAGCCGAATAAGGATGCGCCGGCCGGGCGAAAATGTCGGCTGTATCGCCGATCTCGCAGAAACGGCCGAGATACATGGTCGCCACCCGGTTTGCCAGCACGCGGACCACAGACAGGTCATGGGCGATCAGCAGGAAGGTCAGGTTCAGGTCGCGCTTCAGCTCGAACAGCAGACGGATGATCTGAGCCTGCACCGAGACGTCGAGCGCCGTCACGGGCTCGTCGCAGATGACGAGGTCGGGCGAGGACACCAGCGCACGGGCGATGGCGATGCGTTGCGCCTGGCCGCCCGAGGTTTCTCGAGGCAGCCGCGCGCCGAATTCGCTCGCCGATAGACCGACGCGGCTCAGGATTTCGGCGATGCGCCGCCGCTTTTCCTCGGCGGCAAGACTACCTTGGGCACCAAGCGGTTCGGCGATGAGATTGGCGACGGTCCACTTCGGATCGAGCGCGCCGACCGGATCCTGAAACACCATTTGCACCAGCTTGCCGCGCTGCTTGCGCGATACCGAGCGGCCGCCAGTGAGCGCCCGGCCGGCGATGCTGATACGTCCGGATTTCGGTCCGGGCGCATCCATGATCGCGCGTGCCAGTGTGGACTTGCCCGATCCCGTTTCGCCGACGATCGCCAGCGTCTCGCCGCGGGCGATGTCGAACGACACGTGATCGACGGCCGATACCGTTCCCTTGCCGAACAACCCGCGCCGGACCGAGAATTCCCGGACGATGTCGTCGCAGATCAGCAGCGGCTCGCGCTTATCGGCGGATGCCGGCTTCGTGTTGTCGATGACGACGCTCCGGCGCGTCGCCTTTTCCGCAGGTCCAGGAAAGAAGCAAAGGGCGTCGTGATGGTCTCCGACCGCCGCAAGCGGCGGCGTCCGTTCGCGGCAGATGTCCTGCACGCGTGGGCAGATCGGCGCATAGGCGCATGCGACTTGGATTGCGCGCAGGCGATAGGGCAGGGTCGGCATCGGCTCGGGAACCTCGCCGCTGAAGCCCGGCATGGCGCGCAGCAGCGCCTGGGTATAGGGCATGGCGGCGTTGTGGAACAGGCCGTTCGACGGCAGCTTTTCCACCAGCCGGCCTTGGTACATGACCATGACATTGTCGACGCGTGAGGCTGCCAGCAACAGATCGTGGGTGATCAGCACCATGGCGACGCCGAGTTGTTCGCGCAGGTTCTGCAGGAGATCCATGATCAGCGCCTGCGTCGTCACGTCGAGGCCGGAGGTCGGCTCGTCGCAGAAGATGATCTTCGGTGCGCAGGCAATGGCGACGGCGATTACGACGCGCTGGCGCATGCCGCCGGAAAGCTGGTGCGGATAGGCGTGGAAGCGCTCTTGCGGGTCGGCGATGCCGACGGCCCGCAGCAGTTCCAGCGCGCGCGCCTCCGCCTCCTTCCGGCTGTAGCGCTGCGCGCGGCCCTTGACCCGGTACATGGCCTCGGCGATCTGCGCGCCGACGCGCATGGAGGGGTTCAGCGCCCGCGTCGGATCCTGGAAGACCAGGGAAGCAACGCTCGATATGTATTTGCGCCGCTGCCGGTGCGGCATGGTCAGCAATTCCTGGCCGTCCAGCTTGATCGAACCCTCGATCGTGAACCGCCGGTCGTCGAGCAGGTCCAGCACCGCGCGCGTACTGACCGACTTGCCGGCGCCGGATTCGCCGACAATGGCAAGCGCTTCGCCGTGTTCGACCGTGTAGCTGACATCGTCGAGCACGGTGACATCGCCGGGCAGCCGCTTCAGGCGCACGTTGAGGTTCTTGATGTCAAGGATCGGACCGCGGTTGCCGTTGGAGGACGGCATCGGCGCCAGATCGGCGAGGGTCTTTTGCGGAGCTGCAGTTTTCATCGGTCGATAGCCAGTCGCCGGCGGAAGCCGTCGGAAAGAAGGGTGATGGCGAGCACCGTGACGAACAGCGCTGTCGCCGGGATGTAGATGAGCGTCGGATCCCGCGCGAGATAGGGCTGGGCGTCGGCGATGAGGTTGCCCCAGCTCGGGTCGGGAATGCGGATGCCGAGGCCGAGATAGCTGAGGCCTGCCTCCACCACCATGGCGCTGCCGATGTTGAAGACGGCGAGCGAGATCAGCGGCGGGATGATGTTCGGGATCACATGCTGGAAGACGATCTTGACCTCCGGCATGCCCGAGGACCGTGCGGCAACGATATAATCGAAATTGCGCACCCGGATGGTCTGGCCGCGCGCCAGCCGGCCAAAGCCGGAAACGGTGAACAGCGCGATGGCGATCATCGTGTGGAAGACCGACGGCCCCAGATAGGCAGCGATTGCCAGTGCGATGATCAGCGACGGGAAGGCATAGAGCGCGTCGAAGATGCGCATGATGGCGGCTTCGAAGATACCGCCGAAGACGCCGGCGATCGCGCCGAGCGTCATGCCGACTAAAAAGCCCATGCCGGTCGCGACGATGCCGACGAGGATCGAAACCTGCCCGCCATGCAGCAGCCGGGACAGCAGGTCGTTGCCGAGATTGTTGGTGCCGAGCGGATGGCCTGGCGTGCCGATCGGAAGCAGGCCCTGCCGCAGGCTGCCCACGTTTGGATCGTAAAGGTTGAAAAGGGTCGGGCCGAGGAAGCAGGCGACCACAATGAACAGCAGGATGGCTGCCGGTGCGGCGACGCCCGGATCACGGAAGGCCCTCGCCAGGCGTCGGAATTTTCGCGCCCATTGGGCGCGGCTGCCGGTGGCGACCCATTCCCGGTCGGCCTCCGACAGGGCGATGCGGTTGGGTACAGATGCTGTCAGAGACGGCTTGCCAGCGGAGATGTCAGCTGTTGAGGGCATCGCGCACACGCGGATCGAGGGCGGCATAGACCAGATCCGCTCCCAGGTTGGAGAGCACCACGATCACCGCCACGACGGTGACACAGCCGACGACGACGGGCGAGTCGTGCAGCTGGATCCCCTGGAACAGCAGCGTTCCGAGGCCGGGAATGGCGAAGATGTTTTCGAGAATGACGGCGCCGGAGACGAGTGGTCCGAGGCCGGCCGCCACCACGGTAATGAGGCCGAAGGCGGAGTTGCGGGCAACATGCCGCCAGATCAGGCCCCAACCGGTCACGCCCTTCATGCGCGCCAGCGTCACATATTCTTCCGACTCCAGCTGTTCCTGCAGTTCGGACCGGAAGATGCGCATGATGCTTGGGAAGATCGTCAGCCCAAGGATGATGGAAGGCATGATGATGGCGCCGATATTGGCGCCCCAGCCGGCATCGCCGGGATCGGCCCAGCCGATGGTCGGGATGATATGCAATTGTACGCCGAAAATCGTTGTGACGATCAGCGCCAGGATGAAATTGGGAAGCGACGTGCAGAACAGCGCCAGCGCGGTGCCGGCGCGATCGATCCACGGATTGCGGCTGGCGACGGCGCCAATCGCGAGCGCCGATCCAAGGATGACGGCCGAAACCATCGCACCGATCACCAGTTCCAGCGTCGGCAAGGCATCCTGCAGCATGGATTCCACCACGGAAACATGCGTCGCCAGCGATGTGCCGAAATCTAGATGAACAGCCCGCCAGAGCCAGATCAGATAGCGGATCGGGACGGGCTGATCGAGGGATAGCTCCTGCGTAAGCTGGGCTGCTGCTTCCGGCGTGTACTGATCGCCAAGGATGACCGAGACGATGTCGCCAGGCAGCAGGTTAACCATGACGAAGGCGATGATCGTCACGATCAGGATTACCACGATCATCTGCGGGATGCGGGTAACAATCATGCGTAACATGGCGATCTCCGTTGCGGTCGCACCATGTTCGATAGGCTTTATAGGCCCGGTTGCGCCGGTTGTGGCTGAGAAGGGGAGGGGGTATCGCGGAACGGGGCACCCGATTGCGACGAGACTCTCCTCCAAGCCTCTCAACGAGTGGGCCAGCTTTTTTCGATATAGTCCAATACCGGTTTTTGTGCGCTTCGATAGCTTTTCCAAATCGAAACATCTTCGCGCAGGTGGCGGCGGTCGATTTCGGAAAGCTATCGAAAGCCATGGATGTCGGTATTGGACGATATCGATGAAATAGCCGATGAACGAATGAAATGGAGGATGCCGGCTCTCTTGGGCCGTGACGGAGGAATAGATGGACGAAAGCGAAAGTGTCGAATTCGCGGAACTGTATCTGCAGATGACCTGCATCGATCCGGCCCATGATACGGACCCGGCCGTGCTGGCGCGGTTCAGCCAATATTATACGGAGGTCCATACACCCGATGTCGTGCGCAATAATCCGGGCATCCGCCGCGCCTATCGTTACGAGCTTTCCATTGCCGATGCGAACGGCGCCTTCGGCCCGAAATGGCTGTCCGTCTATGAGTGGAGCAGCCGTCACGGCGCGCAGGTTTTCGTCGTGCGGGCAGAGGATCCGGCTGGAAGCTGGCGTCCGGACTATTTGCCCGAGCCGCCGATCTGGATGGGCGTCGGCCGCGGTCCGCAGCAATGGGGCCGGCTGATGTGCAACAAGCTTGCCGAATCCGGTCCGTCCAAAGGCCTGCCGGTTGCCGTGGTCCTGGAAGGCATTGACCTGCCGGCAGGTGCTACACCAGCCGACGAGGCGGCCTTTCGCAAAACCTTTCTCGACCATCATCCGCTCAAGGTCGGCGGCATCGCCTATTCCCGCGTCATCAAATACGAATTCGAGGATCTCGGTACGAAGCCGGGTGCGGCGGCGACCGACACGCCGCGTTTTCTCAGCGTCTTCGAAGCAGATGCCGCGACGGCGGCTGTCCTACCTCGCGGCGTGGTGACGCCCGATCTGATCACCGCACCGGCCGCGTGGGAACGGCGACGCGTGGCCTGGCGGCATGTCTATCGGCGTATCTCGACATGCATTTACCCCGGCTCCCGCTACACGGCGAGGATGCTGTAGCGCAATTCCGGCAGGCTGCGAGGCGGTCTTGCCCGAATTTGCGCAGGAAACAGGGAGGCAAGGCGGTTCCCGAAATCTCTGAAAGGGTTTGAACCGCCGGGAAGGAGTAAGCACCATGCAATATACCAATCTCGGCAGGACCGGCCTCAGGGTTTCGCGTTTCGTCATCGGCGGCGCCCATTTCGGGCAGACGCTGACACAGCAGGAACTCGATGCGATCGTGCATGCCGGTTGGGATGCGGGCATCACCACCTTCTACACCGGCGACGACTACAATGTCGGCGAGGGCGAGCGCATGCTGGGCGAGGCGATCAAGTCGCGCCGCGAAGATCTCGTCTTGATGGTGAAGGCCGGCTACCGGGTCGGTGCCTACGGGAACTATTCGCGTCAGGGAATGCCGACCGATATCAGGGAAGACTATGTCGCTCAGCGCACCGGCAATCTCGATTACGACCGACTCTGGCAGGCAGGCGTGGCGCCGACGGCGCGCGGGCTCAACCGCAAGCACATGACAAAGGCGCTGGACGAAAGCCTGAAGCGCCTGCAGACCGATTATATCGACGTCTACATGGCGCATTTTTTCGACGAAACGACGCCGCTCGAGGAAACGATGGATGTGCTGGACGGTTTCGTACGCTCCGGCAAGGTGCGCTATCTCGGTTGCGCGCAGTTCAATGCTTGGCAGTTCGTTCGTTCGCTTTGGGTGTCGGACAAGGCCTTCCTCCATCGCTTCGAGGCTTCGCAGCTGAATTTCAGCATGCTGGAACGCGGTGTTGAGGCCGAGGTACTGCCGGCGTTGCGCGCCACGGGCGCCAGCCTGTTTGCCGCCATCACCGATGCCGGCGGCATGCTGACCGGCCAATATGATCGTACCAGCGAGCGTCCCGGCGGCGAGGGTGCCCGCCAGCGTTACATCGATCCATTCTGGAACGACGAGTCCTTCGCAGCCATGGAGAAGATCGGTGCCTGCGCCCGCCGGCTCGGGCGCGCGCCGCTTGAAATGGCGCAAGCCTGGACCCTGGCGCAGGAGCCGGTGGCGTCGCTCTGGATCGGGCCGCATACGCCGCAAGAGATCGCCGAGCAAACGAAAGTGACCGAGCGCCCGCTTGCTGCGGACGAACTGACAGAGATCAACGAGATGTTGAAGACGATCCCCGTCAACCTTCGGCGATAGCGGCGGGGAGCGAGGCATCGCCGGTGACGGCGGAGATATCAGGATGCGCCGGGTAGGAGCGAATGATGACATCCAAAACAAAGGAGGGGAGAGACATGCGTAAGTTCTTGGCTGCGGGTGGCGTGCGCCGCGCTGCAGCGGCAATGGGTATGCTTGCCATGGTGGCCGGCTGGGGGGCCGCCACTGCTGCAAGGGCCGATAACACCCCGAAACCGGGCGGTACATTGACCATTCCGGGCGTCAACGGTACGCCTTGGCCCAATCTGTCCTGGCTGGAGCCCGGATATCACGTCGGCAACCTCAATATTTCTGTGCTCATCCAGGGCAGCCTGTTCCTGTCGCCGGAAAAGATCGGCGGCCCGGTCATTCCGGATCTCGCCACGGGCTATCAGTACAATGCCGACAACACGGCCCTGACCATCAAGCTGCGTCCGAACGTCAGGTTCACCGACGGCACGCCACTGAACGCCGATGCCATCCTCTGGCTCTGGTCGCCGGAATACGACATGAACCCGTCGTCCAAGGCGGCAATCTATTTGACCGGCGTCAAGGAGGTGAAGAAGATCGACGACCTGACGGTCGAAGTGGATTTCAAGTCACCGAATACCACCTTCGTCTCGGCGCTCGCCTCGCAGCCTGTCGGTCTTGTCGCCTCGCCGACCGCCTTCAAGAAACTCGGCCGCAACGGCTTCGATCTCTTTCCGGTCGGCGCCGGCGCCTATACGGTGCAGACCCATGTTCCCAACCAGTCGATCGTCTTGAAAAAGAATCCGGACTATTGGGATGCGAGCCACGTCTATCTCGACAGCATCCGCGAGGTGCTGACCGGCACCGATGCGACGGCCAACTATCAGAAGCTGGCCAGCGGCCAGGTCGACCTGCTGCCCGGCATCGGCGTCTTCGCCTATGATCCGGAAATCATCCAGCAGGCGTTGTCCAATTCCAAACTCGCCAATTCGCAGGGCGTCGGCGCCAGCTTCGCCTTCGTGGATTTCACCAATGCCGCGCCCTTCAACGACAAGCGTGCCCGCGAGGCGCTCGCCTATTGCATTGACCGCGAGCCGATCGCCCAGCAGACGCTTGGCGGCTTCGCCGAACCTGCCTATGTCTGGGGCGGGCCGGTGAACGGGATGGATCTCTATCCCAAGGATGCGTCCGGCAAGCCCTCCATCGAGGCCGCAAAGGCGCTCAATCCCTATTCCTACAATCAGGAAAGGGCGAAAGCGCTCGTCAAGGAACTCGGCGGCCTCAAGTTCAAGCTGACTAGCGACATCTCCAAGAACATTACTGTCGCTTTGCAGCAGGAATGGGCTGAATGTGGCATCGACGCGGAGATCTATCTGCCGCCGCCGGCACAATATACGTCGATCCTGCAGAACGGCACCTATCAGGCCTATCTGGTGAACACGGGCGGCGTGCCTGATCCCAGGCTGTTTGCCAAATACATCACGCCGCAACAGCCGCTCGACCAGCAGCACGAGGTCGACGATTCCGTCGTAACCGATGCCTTTAACAGGTCGCTCGGTCGTTCCGGCGATGAGCTGCAGCAGGACTGGAACACCATCTATAAGCAGCTGGCGAGCGACGCCTACGTGCTGCCGGTGATCGCCGCGCCTGGCTACAACGTGTACACCCCGTGTCTCCATAACACGTCCTATTTCGGCAACACGGTAACCTTCCTGCACGCCTGGAAGAGCTGCAAATAAGCGAGGCCGGCCCCGCCCGGACGGAATGTGTTGGGTCGTCCGGGCGGACCTGCATAGGAGAGGCCATGCAAGACCTGTTTTCGGGTGCCATCATGCGCTGGAGCGGCACCAACCTGGTCGGAGCGACCAATTCGCAGCGGAAAACCTATCGACGCTATCTCGATCATGTGGAACTGCCGCTGCTCTCCGGCCCCTGTGGCGCGACGAGCGCCCATCGTCTGGAAAAGATGGTGCAGTCGCCCCGTCGCTCTTTCGGCCCGGATTTTCTTTCAGTCTTCGAATTCACAGGAGCTTCCGATTTGCCGCAGTTGCCCGCGGATCCGACGCAGCCGTGGAACGACGCCTGCGAGGCAATGTGGAGCATGACCTGGCGTAAGATTTCCGACACCGGCCCGGCCCGGCGGAGACCTGATCGCGTCCGCCTCCTGGCGCTGAGCCCGCCTGCCGATGCGAGTGACGGCGAGATCGCCGAGTGGAACCGCTTCTATACCGATGTGCATGTGCATGAAGCCATGCAGCGGCGGCGCTGGACGCGCGCGACGCGCTGGGTGCTGGACCATGCCGACCTGCATCCGTCCCCCGGCTGTCCACGCTATTTCGTGCTCTACGAGGCTGTCGGCTTCCAGGATGCGACGGACGAGGAGGTTGCCGCCTGGGGTCCCTGGACGGAAGGGCCGCCGATCTGGAAACGCCATGTCGGCGCCTGGACCCTCGATTATCGCGTCGTGAAACCGTAACGTCAGGGGGCAACGGTCTGAGGACATCGCGGCAACGCAATTTAACGGAGCATCGATCAAAACGCGGGATCTGGCGGCCGAGCAGGATGGCGGTGCCGAGACCTGGTTGGCATAAACAGTGCCGCGCATGGCCCTTTCTTCCTCGGCCTCGGCAAGACGATGCGCTTCGGATGCTGGCGGACGCGCTCGTGGAGTTGCGCCACCGTCGAGAGAGCTGGCATGTTAGGTAGTCGGTGCTGGCTCGCCGGTGTGGTGACGACCAGACCGCGAGTCCGCCGCAAGCCGCAGCAGCTCATCTGACTACCGCCGGGGCCCGGTTTGATGGAGATGGCCGATGCGGCACGCAAGGGCTTTACGGGGTCAGGCATGCCTCGCGTAGCGCGCAAGCTGCTCTGGGGCAATATGAGGACGGTCGCACAGGTGAAGCGTGTCCAATCGACAAGCAATTCGATGGGCTATTGGAAGGCGCGCCGGCAAAATAGAGCGTGGAATTCGATTGCGTCGTTTACGACACCACCCGATCGTCTCGTGAGGAACGACAACGCCGCGTTCGAGCATCAATTCTTCGACTTCGCGCAGGCCGACATTGAAGCGGAAATAGAGCAGCTTTCCCGGCAAGGCGACGATCTCGATTGGCTTAAGGCGCAACCAGGGGCGCCTTAAGAAACAACCATCGTCGCCTTGCCGGGAAAGCTGCTCGTCGTGATGTGTAAATATGTGACGGCGGGTGCAGTAATCGAGGTTTCCGTCATGAAGGCTGTTTAGCGAGACCCCACACCGACATTTCATCCTTCGAGGCCTGATCAGCCTCGGCGGATCCAGAAGGCCAACCGAGATCCCAGCTGGCTTTAACGCCGCATCAAAGACGGGTCTCGCCGTTTGGGCCCGTGCCGCCGGCGCCGCGGCGGTGGGGTCGCCAGCCTCATGCGGCCGGCAGCGCGCTGATCGGGATGTCGTCGCTCTCGTCGCCGCGCTCGAAGGCCATTTGGTCGGCGAGCTGGCGGAGTTGGTTGAAGTCGGCCGGGCCGTCGAAGGAGGTGCCGCCGAGGCGGATGGCGACGGAAAGCGGCGCGCCGTCGGCGCTGAAGGTGGCCGCGGCGACGCGCGTGCGGATGCGGGTGCCGATGTCGCGGGCGTTCTCGACCGTGGCGCCAGGCAGGAAGATGCCGAGTTCGTTGGTCGCAAGCCGCGCCACGAGATCGCCACTTCGAACCGAGGACTGGATGATCGAGGCAAGCGATTGCATGACGGTGTCGGCCCACTGCGGCCCGTAGCGGCGGCCGATGTCGTCGAGCGTATCGACGACGACGGCGATGACGATGCCGCCGGCATCGGTGGCGACATGCTTGCGCCGGTCGATAAAGTGCTCGACGGCCGCGGCAAAGGCGGTGCCGTTCAGCGTCTTCGTCACGCTGTCGTAGCGCGCCGCCTGGGTGACGTTTTCCTGCATCTTGCGGACGACGCCGTTCTTGAGCTGCAATGCAAAAAGCAGCGGAAAGGCCACAAATGCGGAAATAAGTGCTGCACCGACAAATCCGACCAAAAATGGTCGATCCGGCATCAATAGGTTTAATAGAAGTAAAAGACCAACGGAACCGACCACGGCGCATAGCGCGCCGAGCGTGGCCCTCCGCAGGGCTTTGAAAACGGTGGCGGAGGGATGTCGCTGTTGTAGAATCATATCAGAGTTATACCCGTTCTGTAATGCAGCGCCAGCTAAACAGGGGCCTGAAAAAACCGGCTTAAGAAATCCCGTAAAATTTGTTGCTTTGCACAGTTGTTTTCACGAATTAACTGTCTTCGAACGAATATCCAGAACCGTTGTTTGCGCTTGGTGCCCGGTTTGCGACAGAACCCCAGCGCTTCATCTCGATCCATGGTCCTGGGCGTGTTTCATCTTCAGCGCGCGAATCGGCATGGGGGTCACGATGCCGATAGGCACAACAAGCAATTGTTTTCGCTGCAGCGTCTGGGGTCATTACTTGATGCTTATTTACAGCAGCGGTTTGAATGAGAGGCATGAACCGGTCGATGATCGATCTGCAATGCGTCGCCGCAAGCGTAAGGATGGATGGATTGACAGGACGACGAGAGTGGATTGGGGCCGAACTATTCTGTCGGCGGCGATGCGCTGTGTGCTGATCTAGCGAGTGTCATGAAGCTCATCGATGGATAGGAAACGCGGCAAGGATATCGATGATGTTCGATCGAGGCAATGCGGGCTCGCTTTGGTGACTGCAGCACCTCAGATTTGGGCAAGCTTGTTTGGCTAAGAAGGATATGACACCCCTGGATAGTAGCAAGGGGACAAACTTTCGCCAGGCGGCGAAGGTAATGTTGTGCAATTATGTTCCAATTCCGTCGCTGTCATGCGGGGCGCGAGGTTAGTGCGGCGCGTGCACTGGCAGTTCTCGGTGGGAATTAGCATGCTTGCCACCGCTCGCCTCATGCATTGCGTAAGCCAGTAGCCTATTGCGATTGCGAAAAGGCTCCGGTTAAGTCCACTATCGCTCCGTGAGAGCTTCCACACAGATTGCAGGGGTGACGGCAAGAAATGTTAAATTTTTTCCCTGTGCCGGAAGAGAGCGAAAAGGGGCAGCCGAGAGCGTTTGCCCCAGGGGCTGTGTGGATTGATCTCCTCAGTCCCAATAGCGTCGAAATAAAGGATGTGGAAAAGGGCCTTGGAGCACCGCTCCCTTCCCTCGGAGCGCTCAGTGAGATCGAATCATCGAGCCGCTTGAGAAATCAGAACGGCGTTCTCTACATGAGCATGCCATCGGCTGCAAAGCACCCAGCGGGGACAGAGACTACCCCTCCGATCGGTTTCATCCTGTCCTCGGATCGATTGGTTACTGTCCGATTCATGCCTTTGCCGGCCTTTGAAGCTGTCGCCGCCAAATTCGCAGGTGAGAGCGCTCCCAAATCCAGCCTCGGGGTGTTTACCTCGCTTTGCGAGGAGATCGTCGATCGAGTCGCAGACGGGTTGGAGCACCTAGCGGCCGAATTGAATGGTCTGTCTGTCGATGTCTTTCATGCGGAAGACTCCCGCGGCCGCCACGCTGCTCATGCCAATCGTCTCCTGCGGATACAATTGCGTCAGGTCGGTCGCCTGGGGGACCGGCTCTCAGAAGTTCGGGACAGTCTACAGGCCCTGGGGCGCATCATCGCCTACACCGATCTACATGCCAACGATTGGTCTGCAGGACAGCTTGAACCGCGCTTGGCAATCCTGGGCCGCGATATTCATTCCCTGATTGATTATGAAGAGCAACTTGCCAACAAGGTCCAGTTTGTCCTGGACGCTCTCGTCGGATTGATTGGCATTGCTCAAAACGACATATTTAAGGTTCTCACCATCGTGTCGATTGTCGGAATTCCTCCGACCCTTCTGGCCGGAATCTACGGCATGAACTTCAAGAACATGCCGGAATATGACTGGGCTTGGGGCTATCAATATGGCTGGGCGGTGATCCTACTCAGCGCCATCATTCCTTTGGCTTGGTTCAAGGTGAAGGGCTGGTTCTAACGGCTACGAGCCGTGGCAGAACGATTGGTCACACCTCATAGAAGGTCGACCTCACTCGATCGTTAAGGCGACGGTTCGGGGCGGGTTCACCCTGAAGCCCAAGCCCACAATAGCAGCATTCCTCCCAAAAGCCCCAGAGCCGAAGACCCCCACCAGGCCAGACGCTTGCGGGTCAAGGCAGCCACGGCTCCCAACGCGATCGCCACCTGCAACATAGCGACCGCATAGGCGTAGAAG
Organism: Rhizobium jaguaris; assembly: GCF_003627755.1. NCBI lineage: Bacteria > Pseudomonadati > Pseudomonadota > Alphaproteobacteria > Hyphomicrobiales > Rhizobiaceae > Martinezella > Martinezella jaguaris. The sequence continues at coordinate 114,552 of NZ_CP032695.1, forward strand.
TGGTGGCGATGAATAAGCCTATTGGCCTCGTCATCCCTCTCGTCGCGGACTTTTTCGAGTTCATGTGCCTGGGCACTGATCGATTTCTCCTCGTCCACATATCGTTGGCTCGTCGCATCGAGGTCAGGAGGCACTGATTTGCCGTCGGCAATTAGAAGCTCTTTCTGTGATGTGAGGATCGCAGCCTTGATGCCTTTGGCCTGATAATAGGCCCACTGATCCGAGACCTGGGCTTGTTTTTGCGCCGCCTCGGTCTTCAGGGCCAACGCCTCGTTGATGGTGCCGCCTGCGAGAAGCGAGCCGATTGCAGCAAGCGCAGCGAAGAGCGCAGTGGTCAGAGCGATTAAACGCAACAGTGAGGCGGACTTTTTCTCGATCTCCTCATCAATAGCCTCGCGCAATTTGTCGGTATCGACTTCAATCTCTTCAGGCATCGTATAGCTCGTAAAATGAAACAGATGCGCACATATTGCCACATGGATCCCATCGTCTGGAACCACGCCGACAACGGATTTCCCCAACATCGTCTAGCGCTAGTGTAACCTTCGTCGATTGCAACTTAGCGCTCTCGCCGTGAGCCATCTATTATGAATTGCGGCGCAGCGATTGAACACAGCCATCTTCTCGTCTCCCGGCCAAGGGAGTCATCAAGCCAGCTATGGCCACAGGTCTATCAGGGAATGCTACCCCGCTAGCATATGCCTGGCACGGTCCTGGGCGCAGTAGAAAATGGCCGCAACAATGATCGTGAGCGCGGGCGCTCTGCAAAAGCCATACGGCCAAATCAATCCTCCTGGAGTGCCTCGGGTCGCATTTTTCGCCTCTCTCGCGATCGTGCGGCTCGCCTGGCCTCTCGCAGCTCTTCGATTGTGGGCTGCCACCAACTGCGCATCCGTTCGTATCTCCCCGGCGTCGCTTTCGCTGGCCAGGTATGAACAAGCTCGCCGAGCGTCGGTAATTCCCAATGGCACCAGACATGTTCGTCCATGAGTTCCGGATAGAGATCGGCAAAAACAGGATCGGCGAGCTCTCCAGTAATCTCGGTAACAACGACGATTCCGTAGGCCGATGTAGCGACGGGTCGACCAACTGGCGGAAGGTCGTCGCATGGCAATGGCAGACGGCGGCGGCGTCTCTCGGCCGACCGTCGCTTCGATCGCTGTTCTTCGGCAGTGCCTTTGCGCGCGTCGATACGCTTGCGCCGTTCTTCCGGTTCGTTTCGTCTAGCGGCCTCTTCAATGGTTTCCCAGCGTCGCTGGAGATCGTCATATGAGGCGAAGGGAACTCTCCAAATACGCTGGTCGCTGTCCCACCGCGCAACAGGAATCTGGCGAAGCTCTTCGACGACCGTTCTGGAATACGGCGTCCTGATCCGGAAGCCGACGTCGTCCACCTCGAGATAGGGGCTCAGGATGGGTTCGAACGCGTAAGCATCCCGTCCGCGTTCGTTTGCAAAGACGTCCGTTCTCGCCGCCTCCTGCGCCAGCCAACGGTCGATGCGCCGGCGCGCAGTCTTGCCTGGTACTGTCCAGGCCTGGAGCTTGTCGCTCCATCGGGCACGAGGGAATGTCTGGCGAAATCGCTGCGCCGTCATGCGATCGAACGGGAAGCTCGCGAGCGCCCCGTCCCTCTCGCGATCGTCAGCAACGCAGGTGGCTTGGTCTTTGCGGGTGCTCGTCGGACTCGTGCCGTCTTCCATACACGTTCATGTAGGGCTTTCGTTGAATCCGTCACTTCAAATACAGGGTGCCCTGGATTTCACGCAGACCTTCATAGGATGGATGCTGCAGGCTGCCCTCAGGCCTCTAGCCACGAAAACTGATCTCGGCGACCAACGTCGCGGCGGTGCAAACACGAAACCCTACCCTTGAGTGGTGCTTCGCTGCCATGGAGACAAGTAGCGCCTCTCGCCGGCAACTATCCTGGTCTGCTGCGTCGCGGCCACGCAGTCTTGCTGGCGACCAGTTCCGGCGACAAACTTGCCGACGGATTCACCAATTCAATATTCTATTTAATTAATTTAAATGTATCGTTGAGATTAAAAAATTTAATGATATTATTTAATTGTTAGGCGACTCTCCGCCTACGTGGCTACGCCTGTAGTCACCTTGGGCCGCCAACATCGTCCCCGTCGGCGGCCCAATTTCTCCTAATACGGCGATGCCCACACGCGCTCTTGCGTTGCAATGAGCCGCAGTTGCATTCACAAAATAATCTGCCTAGGTTGCATTTCGGTTCTGGGGATTCGAATGCGCTATCTGACTGATGTTCTGCGCAACTACTTTAAGCTGTCAGGTAGATCGAGGTTCCTTGGCGCGTTGAATAGGAACTGAAAGCGACAAGCAATCAGGCTTCGCTAGCAGCTTGAGGTCAGCAACTTGATCAGCCGGTCCTCGAATGTGTCGAGGTCGCTTCCCAATTCTCGCGTTGGCCCCGTAAACACCAGCCTTCCAGCGGCGACGATACTGATCTCGCTGCACAGCGTGCGGATCTCTTGCGCGTCGTGGCTGCTCAGGAATGTCGTGACTGATTCCTGCGCAGCAAGGTCTTTCAAAAGTCTCCACGTTTCCCGCTTTGCAGGGAGATCGAGGCCGCGCGTCGGCTCGTCGAGAAACAACACCTTTGGGCGGCCGAGCAGGGCGCGCGCGATTTCGACGCGGCGCTTCATGCCCGTGCTGTATGTTCCGATCAGCTTCCCGCGAAACTGTTGTGCCAATCCCACGCTGGTCAGGCAACGTTCGACCGTCTCGGAAACCCCCTCGATCCCCCGGATCCGAGCAAAGTAGGCGAGATATTCTCGCGCTGTCCAGTCTGATTGGCTCTCGCTCGTTTCGTCGCTGACGAGGCCGATCAGTTGGCGAACAGCCAGCGGCTCCGAGGCGACGTCATGGCCCCATAGCCTTGCGCTTCCCGAAGTCGGTGGCAGAAGGGTGGTCAGCATCCTAATTGTGGTGGTCTTGCCGGCGCCATTGAGGCCGAGGAATCCATAGAGCTCGCCTTTCGCCACCTTGAAGCTGATTTCGTCGACTGCAACCAGAGAGCCGAAGCTGCGACTGAGGGCGTGCGTTTCGATAGCGAAATCGGTCATCGCGTCCGCCTCCAGCGATTGAACATCGCACCGATGCAGACGATGGGGACTACGGCGCCCACGACTGCCATTTCTGCCAGCGCATTCGGAACGTGGGCTTCAACGGCGGCGCGCGCCTTCAGCGTATTCGGTTGCGTGCCGCCCTCGACAATGTAGGACGCGTCGAGGTCGATCGGGTAACGAATGCCGCCAATGTCCCATGGCGCCGTCGGAACGATGTCGACAGGAATCCGGGCGACCCACCCAATTTCAACGCGACGTCCATCTGCGTCTGTCGGTCCGATGCCTGCTGCATAGACGCGTGTCTCAAGGTTGCGCAGGAGGTCGTGGGGTAACACCCGGACATCGAGTCCGCTTTGGCCGACGACGTGAACGTCCAGCTGGACAAGCCGCTGCGTCACGTCGACCGGAAGATACAAAAGCAGGTCCTGGCGCGTTGCTTGGCCGGTTGGAAGTGAGGGCCATTTATCGCGATTGAGGAGGGTGTCGCAGCAGGAGGCTGGAAGCGGTTCGTAGGGCTCGACAAGCGCAAGTTGGCCGCCGCCGCGCAGAAAAAGACCGGGTATGGATGGGGCGCCATTTTGGGCGGGGGCAGCTTTGCCATAGTTGGTATCGCCGAAGACAATAGGCACCAGTACGAGCGTCAGAATACCGAGGGCGATGATCCAACGCTGTCGCGAACTGGCTTCCCAGGACTCGACCCCCTGCGCCCGCAGGAAGATCCATGCGGATAGGGCAAACGATCCGACGACGACGATCGCCAGGCAAATCCAGGTGCTTGCGGTGGTATTTGGAATTTCGCCAGTCGCGAGCGTGAAGCCTAGTCCGTTCTTCAGCAGCACCAGCGGACTCGCCAGCGTCACATGTCCCATCGCGGTGGCGCCGAAACCTCGGGTAACTAGCAGTTCCTGCAGCGGCGGCAGCACGGCATAAACAAGCATGATGCCGACGCCCGTCGCCACAGGGGGAGCCACGCTTCTTCCGATGAACATGACCCCGACGAGCGTGCCCACCGCAATACTGACCAGCAGGATGCCCGGCGTCCAAAGGAGATACATCTCAAGCAGGAAAGGCATGCCGACATTGGCAATGTAAACGGCCGCAAGAGGTGCTACGGCTACATAGTAGGCGAGGGCGACCGTCAGTAGCACGAGGATTTTGGCAAGGAACCATTTGGCCCGGTCCACCGGAGCGGTGAAGACGCTCTCCACAAATCTGGTTGCACGGGGACTTGCGATCGTTCCTGCCGAAAGAGGTAGGAAGCATATGGGGGCCAGGAAATAGGCAATGACGCCGTAGCCGTCGAGCCAACTGTCTTGGGAGGCGACGGCGGAGAGCCCGCCCAGTCCGAGCAGGACGACCGCGACGCCCAGCCAGGCGAAGCGTCCGCGCATCAGGGCGCGCAGTTCTTCTCTATAGAGCGTTAGCACGCGATGCCGACCTCCTTTCCTTCGGGGAGCCGGGCGCCGCCGATGATTCTTGTGTAGGAGCGGTGACAGGGGCACGGCGGAAGTGACGCCCTTGCGAGGCCAGACCGCTAAAGGCCAGGTAGACCACCGGGGTCGTAAACAGCGTGAGGACCTGGGAAATGAGCAATCCGCCAACGATGGCAATTCCCAACGGCGTGCGGAGCTCCGATCCTGGCCCGGTGCCAAGCGCCAGAGGCAGCGCCCCGAACAGCGCTGCGAACGTCGTCATCATGATGGGACGGAAACGCAGGAGGCAAGCCTGGCGGATGGCAGCCTGCGGCGGCAGGTGCTGCTCGCGCTCGGCGTCAAGGGCGAAGTCGATCATCATAATGGCGTTCTTCTTCACGATACCGATCAGCAGAATGATCCCGATCATTCCCATGATCGAAAGATCTTGGCCGCAGACAAGGAGCGCGAGCAAGGCGCCCAATCCCGCTGAAGGCAGGGTCGATATGATGGTCAGCGGATGCACCACGCTCTCGTAGAGAACGCCGAGAACGATGTAGACGGCAACCACGGCGGCCAACAGCAGCCACGGCTGACTGCTGAGCGAATCCTGGAACGCGCGCGCCGTGCCTTGGAACGTGCTTGCCACAGTGATTGGCATGCCAACAGTAAGCTCGGCGGCATGAACAGCGTCGACAGCCTGGCCGAGTGACGTTCCCGGCGTGAGGTTGAAGGACAGCGTTGTCGCGGGCAGCGAGCCTTGATGGTTGATGGTCACTGGCATCACCCCATCATGTACGGAAGCAAGGACGCGCAGCGGCACCAGTGCTCCGGTGGTGGACGAGCGTACGAAGAGATGGTCGAGAGCGGCGGTCGTTAATTGAAAGGAGGGGTCGAGTTCCTCGACGACGTGATACTGGCTAACCTGCGTAAACAAGGTCGCGACCTGACGCTGGCCGAAGGCGTCGTAGATCACATCGTCGATCGCTTGCACGCTCACACCGAGCCGTGAGGCGGTTGGGCGGTCGATGACGAGCGTCGCGCTCGTCGCGGCTGCTTCCCGATCGGAGGTCACATCCTGAATTTGCGGAATGGACGACATGGCCTTTTGCATTGCGTCCGACCACTGCGTAAGTTCGGCGGTGTCGCCATCCTGAAGTGTGTACTGGTACTGAGTAGCGGAAGGACGGCCGCCCACCTGGATGTCCTGGCGGATTTGCATGCCAAGAGTCAGCCCCTCCACGGCCGCGGTTGCCTTCTTCAATCGGGCCATCACCTGGGCTGCGGTCGCCTGACGCTCGCCGAATGGCTTGAGATTGATTTGCACCTGGCCAATGGCCGAAGAGGGGCTTGGGTTGATCCAGTAGGCGACATTGTCGACACTCGGATCGGCCATGATGATCTTGCCAAGTTCCTGCATTCGGTTCGACATGGCATGGAACGATATGTCCGTCGCCGCCTGTGCCCGTCCTTGGATGAAACCGGTATCCTGCTGCGGCAGAAAGCCTTTGGGGACCACGGTGTAGAGCCAGAGTGTCGTAGCTAATGTCAGCAGGGTGACAAGAAGCGCGATGGACCGGTGTCGCAGGACGACGTCGAGGCAGGCGCCGTAGCCGTGCGCAGCGGCGTCGAACGCTCGTTCAAACGCCCGGTAGAGTCGCCCATGCGATCGTTCCTGCTCATGATGGATCAGCCATCCGCAAAGCATCGGTGTAACGGTGAGGGAAACGAGGCCAGACATCAGGACCGCAACGCTCACGGTGACCGCGAACTCTCGAAAAAGGCGGCCGACGATTCCTCCCATCAGCAGAATGGGGATGAACACGGCGATGAGCGACACCGTCATCGATATGATGGTGAATCCCACCTCGCTCGCGCCATCGATCGCCGCCTGAATCTTGGTTTTGCCCATCTCGATATGACGGATGATGTTCTCGATCATGACTATGGCGTCATCGACCACAAATCCGGCGGCGATGGTGAGGCCCATCAGCGAAAGATTATCGAGGCTGTCGCCGAGCAGATACATGACGCAGAACGTGCCCAACAAGGACAGCGGGATCGTGATGCTCGGAATTAGCGTAGCCCAGATATTTCTGAGGAAAGCAAAAATCACCGTGACGACAAGCGCGATCGTGATCAGCATCGTGATCTGGACGTCATTGACCGACGCGGTGATCGTTTGTGTACGATCTCCGACGACGGACAGTTTCGCGGCTGCTGGCAGGCCGGCTTCAAGCGCCGGCAGCCTGTCCTTGATCCGCTGGATTGTCTCGATGACATTGAAGCCGGGCTGCTTGTGGATGTCGATCATGACGGCGTGCTTGGACTGCAACCAGGCAGCCTGATGGGTGTCGAGAGGGCCGGTCACGACCGTGCCGAGGTCCTGCAGCCGGATCGGGGCGCCGTCCTTGTAGGCGACAATCATGGATTCGTAGGATGGCACGTCGACGATCTGGTCGGTGGCATTGAGAACGACCGCCCGGTCGGATCCACTCAACAAACCCTTCGGTGCGTTGACGGTCTGAGCGGAGATCACGCTTCTGATGTCTTCGAGGCTGAGGCCGCGCGACGCGAGCCTATCGGGATCCAGGCGGATACGCACCGACGGCCGTTGGGGACCATGGAAGTCCACCAGCCCTACGCCGGTCATCTGAGAGAGCTGCTGCGCGATGACGTCTTCTGCGTAATGATCAAGATCGGTGAGAGGGAGTAGATCGGAGGAGAGGGCAAGCGTCAGGAGCGTTGCCTCGGCTGGGTTCGTTTTTTCGTAAGTTGGTGGGTTCGGGAGGTTCTTGGGCAGGTTGCCTGCGGCGGCGTTGATGGCAGCTTGAACGTCCTGGGCAGCGCTGTTGATGTCGCGCGTCAGATCGAACTGGAGCGTAATGTTGGTCTGGCCGGACGAACTCGACGAGGTCATCTGCGTGATGCCGGACACGTTTGCGAGCTGGTTTTCAAGCGGCGTAGCGACTGATGTCGCCATCGTGTCCGCGTTTGCCCCCGGCAAGCTGGTCTGGATCTGGATCGTCGGAAAGTCGACCTGCGGCAGGGGTGCCACCGGTAGGCTGAAATAGGCGACTGCGCCGAGCAGCACGACTGCGAGAGCGAGCAAGGCCGTGCCGATCCGACGGCGGATAAAAACCTCCGAGAGGGTCATGTCGAAGGCCCTGTGCTTTGTTTGAGTCGCCGGTCTCGGTCCTAGGACTGATTAGGCTTCCTTTGGTCAATCGTGATTGGCCGTCGAGCACAATTTCCTGGCCGGGTAACACGCCTGATAGCAGTGCGGTATAGCCGTCGACAGTGAGGCCAGTGTTGACTGCAACGGCCGACACCGTCTTGTCCGGTCGGACGACGAAGACATATGAACCGTCCTGGCCGTTCTGGACAGCGGCCGAGGGAACGACGGTCTCGTTATGATCAACGCCCATGAGAACGCGAGCGTCCACAAGTTCTCCGGGCCAGAGCACTCGTGCGTCGTTGGGAAAAACGGCCTTCAGCCGGACCATGCCCGTGGCGACGTCGATCTGGCTGTCGATGACCTCAAGCTTTCCATCTGCGAGGTGACGGCTGCCGTCGCGACTGTCGACGGCGACGGCAAGATCGCCTTGTGTCTGCCCTGCGACAAGCGCCGGCAAGTCGTCCTGCGGAAGGGAGAATCGCACGGCGATGGGAGACATCTGAGTAATGCTGACGAGACCGGTCGAGTCGCTTGCATGGACGACGGCGCCCTCGTCGACCTGCCTCATGCCCGCCCTCCCGGCAATCGGCGCCTTTACAGTCGTGAATTCGAGGTTGAGTTTGGCGGCATCGATCGCCGCCTGGTCGCCGGCCAAGGCTGCCGTGAATATGGCGACCTGAGCTTTGGCTGTCTCCACCGCCTGGTTCGTTCCCGCGCCTGAGGTACCTAGCTTCTCGGCGCGAGCCTCATCCACTCTCGCGTTGTTGAGGGATGCCTGGTCTTTCTGATATGCGGCCTCGGCCTGCGCAAGTTGGGCCTCGTACGGGCGACGGTCGATCTGCGCGAGGACATCTCCGGCTTGAACGTCTCTCCCTTCCTTGAAGCCTATCGCCTGCAACTGTCCGTCAGCACGGAACTTGACGTCGATGGCATTGAGCGAAATCACCGTGCCGAGCCCGGATCGCTCAATTCGGAGATCGCGAGTCGAGGCCTTTGCCACCGTCACTGGAATTGCCGCGGGCTTCGAGGACGGAGCGGCCTCACCGCTTTTCTTGGCCTGTGGGAACGGCCACCTGTTGTTGGGCTGCAAGACGAACCAGCCGCTGCCGAAAATAGCGCCGAGCACAAGGGTTGTCACGAGCGCCTGCAGCCAGCGATTGCTGCGAGATGGTCGCTCCTCGTCCATGTTTTTCACAAACTGTCTCCGCCATCATCCGTTGCGGCGCGAGGACACGATCGGGCCTCGGCCCGTCGCATTCCTCGCGACGGATTCGCATCATGGTCGCCCTTCGATGGAGCTGGCGTCTCACGAACGTGAAATTCGATTCAGGATGGCAGTTGCTTCGTCCGACTTCGTGCGTTCAGGGCGTGCGGGTACCTGCTGAGGCAATCATGTAGCCCGCGCCCGGCACGGTCTGAATGAGTTGCGTATCGAAACCGTTGTCGAGCTTGCGCCGCAGGCGATGAATGTGCATTTCGATAATGTTGCCACGGGGTTCGAAGTCGTAATTCCAGCCTGCCTCGAGCAGCATGGACCGGGTGACGACCTGGCCCGCATGAAGCATCAATGTCTGAAGCAACAAGAACTCGCGGTGGTGAAGCGCGATCGGTCGTCCGGCGCGCGCTGCGCTTCGCCGCCGCAGATCGAGCTCAAGGTCGCCGACGCGCAACATGGTGGTGTTGCGGTGACGGCCAGCGCGGCGGCTTAGCGCTTCGAGCCGGGCAAGAACCTCTGAAAAGGCGTAGGGCTTGACGAGATAATCGTCGCAACCAGCGCGAAGGCCCTCGATCCGATGGCTGGTGGTGGCAAGTGCGCTAATCATGAGAATCGGCAGTTCAAGCTGATCGTCACGAAGACGCCGCACGATATCGAGTCCGTCCATCCCTGGAAGCATCCTGTCTAGGATCATGGCATCGTAGATGCCCTCGAGAGCCATGGTCAAGCCGGTATCGCCATCGGGTGCCCGGTCGACGATGTAGCCGCTCTCCGACAAACCCCGCGTCAAATATGCGGCGGTCTTTTCATCGTCTTCTACGATCAGGATACGCATGATTTTGCCGTCCGATGCGAGATTAAGCGATTCAACGAACACCGGTCGCTACCGAAGCCAGTCCCGCAATCGGCTCACATACTTGGGTGCACATTGCGGAAAAGCCAAGATTAATTAGATTTCATGTTCGTGCGAAGCATAGGCTGATATTCAAGTGAGATAGTGGCTGCACACGCTAGGCTGGTTGACTTGAGTCGACACGGCTGGCAACTGGTGCCGGAGAAATGCGATGTCACGAATCCTGGTGGTCGAAGACGATGAGCGAACCTCGGAGGAGATCGAGGCCGCGCTTGCCGATGCTGCCCATCGTGTCGAGCGGGTGGCCACCGGGCGTGAAAGCATTCTTTTGGCTATTGCCGAGACGTTCGATGCCATTATTCTCGACCGCATGCTGCCGGGCGATGTCGACGGCCTCGGTGTCCTTGCAGCGCTGCGCGCTGCGGGCGTGCAGACACCGGTCCTCATCCTGAGTGCACTGTCGGCCGTGGACGAGCGTGTTCGCGGCCTCAAGGCTGGCGGGGACGACTACCTGACTAAACCGTTCGAATTCCTGGAATTGACGGCACGACTGGACGTTCTCATGAAGCGGCGATCCGGCCCGATTGTCGCGACAGTCCTGCGCGTCGGTGATCTGGAGCTGGACCTCCTGAGGCACGTGGTACGCCGAGCAGGCGATGTCGTCGATCTGTTGCCACGTGAATACCGTCTTCTGGAATATCTTATGCAGCATGCAGGTCAGATCGTCACCAGAACGATGCTTTTCGAGGAAGTTTGGCACTATCGCTATGACGAACCGACCAACCTGATCGACGTGCATGTGAGCAAGCTGCGCCGTAAGATCGATCAAGCGGGTGCCGCTTCCATGATTCAAACCATCAGGGGCTCGGGCTATGTTCTTGCAGCGCCTAAATGACATCTGCCGGACGACCAGCTTTCGCCTGTCGATGTCGTTCCTGGCCTTGTTCGGGCTAGCGTCCCTTGTGCTCTTCAGTTTCATGTATCTTGAAACGAAGAACTTCATGCAGAACAAGGTCGACGAATGGGTCCGGAGCGAAGTGCAGGAGTTTGCCCAGCGTCCTATCGATGACATAGTCTTTCGGCTGGGAGGCCGAACAGCGCGAGGGCCGGATGTCGAGCGTCCGATCGCATTGTTCGACAAAGCGGGCGTTCGCGTGGCTGGCAGCGACATTCTGCTTCCGTCAACGGCTCCCGACGGAGATGGTTTGTTCGATTTCAGAATTCAGGGACCTCCGGGACATACGCATTTCCGCGGCGTGGTCCACCGCCTCGCGTCTGGACACAGTCTGCTGGTCGCCCAAGACGTCGGTGAGTTGCGCGAGTTCGACGAAGTGCTTTCCGGTGCGATGCTGCTCGCCGGGACTATCATAGCCGCCATGGGGCTGGCCGGGGCCGCTATAGTGGGGACCGGCGCAGTCGGCCAAATCGATGGCATTACGCGTGCCGCGCGCGACATCATGGCAGGCGACCTTTCGAAGCGGCTGCCGGCGCGGGGCAATTCAGGAGACGTCGCCCGGTTGGCGAACGTGGTCAACGAGATGCTTGCCGAGATCGAGCGGTTGATGCACGAGGTCAAGGGTGTCTGCGACAACATTGCTCACGATTTGCGCACACCTCTAACGCGTCTGCTGGCAGGACTTGAGCGGGTCCAACGTCGCGCCTCCTCGATGGACGACTATCGCCACGGCGTCGACGAAGCCATCGGCGAGACGCAAGCTGCCCTTAGAACATTCAGCGCGATGCTCAAGATTTCTGAGATCGAGGATGGTGTCCGCCGGTCCGGCTTCAGGCCGGTCGATCTTGTCGCCGTGACTGCGGACGCAGTCGATTTCTACGAGCCGGCGGCAGAAGAAAAATCAATCGATATCAGCTTCTCAGTCGAGGGGTCGCCGGATGCCACCATACCCGGTGAGCCGAGCCTATTATTCGAGGCGATCGGCAATCTCGTCGACAATGCGATCAAGTTTACGCCAGAGGGCGGGCGCGTTTCGGTCAGAATCCTTGACGGGCCCGAGGGAGCCGGCGTCGCGGTTTCAGATACGGGACCAGGAATTCCAGAACGGGAGTGCGAGGCCATTCTCAGGCGCTTCTATCGGACGGAACGAAGTCGCCACACGCCCGGCAACGGTCTGGGGCTCAGTCTCGTAGCGGCCGTTGCCCGTCTGCATGGAATGATTTTGATCATTGACCAGCCGACGATGGGCGCCTCCGTCTCGCTGCGCTATCCGATCACGCCAGGCACATCGAAGTACTAAATTAGAACCACATGGAGCCGTCTAGGTCCGCTCTCTCCATCCGAGCGGCGTCAGTCGCAAAGGGTGTGGGCGGCTCAATCTTGATGGAGTAGTTCGAGGCAATGACGCTTCAGCCGAAAACTCGGGCGACGTGACGATATCGGTCGAACGTGGTCGCGGGAAGGGGACGGTACCTTCCCGCGATCCTCGATCTTGAAACCTGACAATCCTTCAAGGACTGGCCGAGACCTACAAGATCAAAACTCTTCCCAGGATGCCACTGCGGCTCCGCCGGAGCCACCGAATGCGCCGGCAATTTTGGACCGGAGCGAGCGCGCCGGCGATGCGGTGGGACTGGACCGTTCCGTCGCGGTAGCCGGTCGTGCATGGCTGCGTTCGCTTTGCAGATTGAATTGCCCGAGGAGGTCATTCAGCGCTGTCACCTCCTTGGCCAGGCTATAGCTTGCGGCGGTAGACTCCTCGACCATGGCTGCATTCTGTTGCGTTCCCTGGTCGATGCTGTTGACGGCCGTGTTAATCTCCTGCAAGCCGGTTGCCTGTTCGCGCGCGGCTTCGACGATCGCTCGTACATTGCGGTCGATCTCTTCCACCTCCCTGACGATCTGCTGGAGCGATTGCCCGGTTTTGGTGACAAGATCGACGCCGCTGCCTACCTGCTGACCGGACGTCGAAATGAGCGTCTTGATCTCCTTGGCGGCAGTGGCGGATCGCTGCGCAAGCTCGCGCACTTCCTGCGCGACGACGGCAAAACCCTTGCCGGCTTCGCCCGCACGTGCTGCCTCGACGCCGGCGTTGAGGGCAAGCAGGTTCGTCTGGAAGGCTATATCGTCGATCACGCTGATGATGTTGCTGATTTCGCCCGACGATTTCGAGATTGCCTCCATTGCGGCAACCGCCTCCTGCATGACTTCGCCGGACTTCTCGGCGCCGATGCGAGCACGGCCAACCAGCGAGCTTGCTTCCTCTGCGCGCCGAGTGGAATCCTTGACGGTCGTGGTGATTTCCTCAAGTGCGGCTGCCGTCTGTTCGACGGAGCTTGCCTGTTGCTCCGTACGCTTGGAGAGATCGTCCGCGGCAGAGCGGATCTGGTTGGCGCCGGCCGCGATGGCTTGGCCACCTTGGCCGATGGCGCGCAGCGTTTCCTCAAGCTTTGCCATCGATGCGTTGAAGTCTGCTCTCAGGCGATCAAGATGAGCGACAAATGGCTGCTCGATGCGGTAGATCAGGTTGCCGTTTGAAAGCTCGGCCAGACCACTTGCAAGGCCATCGACGGCAAATTGGATGTCAGCCGTGTCCTTGGCCTTTTGAGCCTCGCGTTCCAACCTCTCTTTTTCTGAGAGACTGCGACCGTCGGCAGCTTCCTGTTCCAGGCGGATTCGTTCGACGGCATTGTCACGGAACACCGCGACGGCCTCGGCCATCTGACCGACTTCGTCCCTGCGTCCGATGCCCGCAATTTCCTCCTCGGTCTTGCCGTCAGCAAGTGAGACCATGCGCGCCCGCAGGCGTTCGATAGGCGCGGCGATGCCGCGTGCTGAAACAACGGCTGCAATCAGGATCGCAGCGGCAAAAAGAATGCCGAGCGCGATCAGCGTATTCGTAACGGTGCTTGACGTATGCTCGTTGAGCGTGTCGCTCTTGGCGCTAATGTTCTTGTTGAAGGTATCGAGCCACTGCCGAACGGCGAGAACTTCGTCATTGATGAGTGGGTCCGCTTGCTTCAAGAGTTTGCTGGCGGTCTCGTTGTCATCTACGAGCCCGGCCTTCACGGCCCGATCCGTCAGTGCAATGATGCTGTCGGCCTTCGCTGCCAGCCTGTCGATGGCATCTGCTTCGGCGGGGATCAACTGCTTGACCGATGCGAAACGAGCGAGAAGGACCTTCTTGTTCTCCTCGTAGTTTTTCGAGAACGTACTCATCTGCGGATCTTTCGTGCTGTAGACTAGGATCTGATAGGCGTTGTAGCTCATAGCGGTAACGCGCTGGCTAGCCCTCGACATCTCCACAGCCGCCGTTTCATCCTTCGAGATGAAGTTCGAATAGGTCGCGACACTGTCTTTATATTGGCTGGACATAAAGAAGACGCCCGCAATGCCGATCAAACAGATCGGAATCATGATGGAGAGTACTTTCGTCCTGATTTTGGCGTTCTGGAGAAATGACATGATGTCGCTTGCCTTTCGTGAAGAGCTGACAACTGCCTGCGCACCGCAGCGCGTTCGTACTGAAAATTGCCTGCTTTGGGATCGGGAGCATCGCAGTAAAGAGCATCCTGCTCGTCGCCGATGGCGCTGCACCGTCAAAACTGGCAGAGACATCTGATGAAACAATTAATAACGAAAAATCGTACTAATTGAATAAAGTACTTCTGTCACTTGTTGGCGGGTGAAATAACTATTATAAGTTGTTTTCACGAAGATTTATGCAATTTAAAAAAATGTTGTCTAAATATAATTTGACAATTTAGTTTTAGATATACCGTTGAATGGTAGAGCAGGCTTTGTTGATTCCAACTTTTACTTGTTGTTTGCTTTGATTGCATTCAGGTGGAAAAAATACAACCACGACCTACATTAGCGCATGCGCATTGAAAGGCGAGGTGCAAGCAGCTCCAGCATAGTCAACATCATTAAAGATCGGAATCGGTCTAAGCGTTGGGTCAATGCACCAGCGCCTCAATGCGGCGGACCAGTATGAATACGGCCATGGACATGAAGGCTGGGCCACCGATCCTGTTTGGGCCTTGCAGGGTGAATGAACAAGCACCGTGCAGGAGGCGCATTAGGGCCGGGAGCGTGGCGCGGCCACATCATCTGTCTATTTTCTAAATCGCTGTTATCCTGTGCTTTTATTTGGGGTGTCTGCTGTTCGACTCCTATCAGGCGTGAGTCTTTAGAGATCGCCGCGATGTTGTCCCGGAGGGGCTTTAAGTCCGCATGTTCGGCTTTTTGATACTCTGATTAGATCTCATCAGCCTGTACGCAGCCACTTGGCAACCGTTCGACTGGCTTCGGCTAGCGCCTCGTAAACGTCAGCATTTCGAAGTAGCGCGAACAAGAATGCACCACTGAATCGGTCCCCAGCTCCGATCATGCTTTTAGCCTCGACGACTAATTCCGGCTCGACATAGTCTGCATGGAACTTGTTGTTCGTTTCGATTGACACTGTGCTTGCGAGTGCCAATGGCCGACTGGCCGGCGCCGGACACGGCTTCTTCATGTTCACAAAGGACGCTGCAAAGCAGAAGGTCCTCTGGGAATTCATGAAGTTCGCGACGGGCCAGAAAGGCCAGATGATCCTGGCAAAGAATTCCGGATATATGCCGATCAATATCCTTGCATCGAAGGATCCGGCCTTCCTGGACGCCTATTTCAGGATCAATCCCTATCATCGCGGCGTCGTCGAACGGCTGGCCATTACAGGTGACCAGTTCTCTTTCCCAAGCGACAACACCGTGAAGATCGTCCAAATGATGGCCGATCAGATGCACGACGTGATCACCCATCGCATAGGGGCCGATGAAGCATTGGCTCGCATGGCGTCGCAAACGCGCAAGCTGCTGAGCTGAGCTTCGGACCGACCGATACCCTTCAAACGTCCAGGATTACGATAATGAAACGTCTACTATCGATCTTCGGTGCGATTGGTCTGCTTACCTTCGCCGTGACCGCGCAGGCAGAGCAGATAACGCTCCACCTTACGCATGCCTTCCCGAACCGCGACAGCCTCTTTCTAAAGCCGATCGCCGAAAAATTCATGCAGCAAAACCCTGACATCAAGATTGAGCTTGAGGCGAATGCGACCGACTGCCCGGCGCTGCTCCAGCAGCTGCTCCGAGACGGTGTGACGGGTTCGCTTCCCGATATGGTATCGGGCGTCTGCTACACCGACATGCCGACGCTGGCGGAGCGCGGCATGCTTACTCCGTTGGACAAGCTCATTGCCGATGACGCCGACTGGAAGAATGTCGGTGTCGCACCCGGCGCGCTCGCGACGACAACCGTCCAGGGACACGTCTTCGCGATTCCGCAATCGGTGTCTGCAAGCATCGCCTACTACAATATGAGCTTGATCAGGAAAGTTCGGCCGGACCTCAAAAAATTTGAGCTTTCCTGGAGCGACATCCTGGCGATTGCGGATGACCTCAAGAAAATCCTCCCCGGACGTCATGCCGCTTTTCTTCGAATACTATGCAGACAGCTATAACTGGACTTTTAATTCGCTCCTGCTGAGCCACGGTGGGAACGTTTTCACCGACGATGGCAAGATCGGCTTCGATTCAAAGGCGGGACGAGACTCACTGGATCTGATGCAGCGTTTCGGGCAGATGGGAATGGTTGACATGACGGCCGAGCAGGCGCGACAAGCTTTCGCCTCCGGCAAGATCGGCATCTACTTCGCTTCGAATTCTCGCTTGAAGACGCTGACTGCCAATGCAAGTTCCTCGCTCGATATCCAGACCGGGCCGTTTCCGCAATCTGCGGCAGACGGAAAGCTTGCTTCCGGCGGCGGCGGCTTGGCGATCACCAGCAAGGATCCCAAGAAGATCGCAGCTGCCTGGAAGTTCCTGAAATTCACTTCGGGACCGGAAGCGCAGACGATGATTGTTAAGGCTACCGGGTTCACTCCGGTCAATACGCTCGCCGTCAAGGATCCGGCCTATCTCGGAGACTACTACAAGGCCAACCCGAACGCGCTGCCTGCCATTGAAGAGCTTCCGAGAATCAAGATTCAGAACCTCTATCCCGGCGACAACGGCCAGCGCATCACGACGGTCATCCGTGACCATCTTCAAAGTGTCGTCACCCTAAAGCAGACGCCCGCGGAAGTTATGCCGAAGATGGTGGCAGACGTCGAAAAGCTGCTGCCCAAACACTGACCCGCATCCATCTGCATTCTCGGTCGGTCGAGCCGAGAATGCGTTCAGCTCTCATTCGAGAAAGACCCGATCATGCCCGTTGAAATTCACTCTCGCGAAGCGGCCATGCAGCACGTCTGCCGATTCCGATGAAGCCGCCCCTTTGTTCCGAGATGATTGCGCCCCTTGATTCCGGGATGATCTCGCCCCCTGTTTAGTGGGGTCTGCAGGCGATGATTGTTGTCAGTCCATTTAGGCGGGGTGTCAAGCTTTTCGGGGCAGGTTTCGGCGTAGGCTATCGCCGCTCAATTCGATGCGATGGGCGTTGTGAACGAGGCGATCCAGGATGGCATCAGCATAAGTCGGGTTTCCTATGACGTCGTGCCATGCCGACACCGGAAGTTGGCTGGTAATGATGGTTGATCTGCGGCCGTAGCGATCTTCCAGGATTTCGAGGAGGTCGTGCCGGGCCTGTTCGTTGAGCGGTTCGAGACCCCAGTCGTCGAGGATCAGGACTTGAACATGGCCCAGGGTACGTTGCAGCCGAGCATACCTGCCGTCGCCGCGAGCAAGTGCGAGCTGAGCAAACAGTCGTGGGACACGCTGATAGAGAACGGAACGATCGTCACGGCAAGCCTTGTGGCCGAGAGCGCAGGCTAACCAGCTTTTTCCGACACCCGAGGGTCCGCAAATGGCCAGATTGTCATGAGCGTTGATCCAGTCGCCGCCGAGCAGCTTCATGAAGAGCGCGCGATCAAGGCCGCGCTCGCTGCGGTAGTCGACATCTTCCGGGGTGGCCTGGTGGCGAAGCTTGGCAAACCTGAGGCGTGCGGCAAGCTTACGATCGTAGCGGGAACTCCACTCCCGTTCGAGCAGCAGTCCTAGCCACTCGGCATGCGAGAGATGTTCGGCTTCGCCGTTGGTGACGAGCTCCCCGAAGGCCTTTGCCATGCCGGCCAGGCCCATGGAATTGAGTTTGTCGAGTGTTGGATGGGCAAGCATTCTTTGTTCTCCTTAGTGGTAATAGCGAGGTCCACGGATGTTTTCGTGTTGGATAGGCTCATGCGAAGGTGGTCCATTGGTGGAGGCGGCTCGATCGAGATGATTGTCGAGGATGGAGCGCACCGAACCGTAGGTCCGGGCCCCGATCTCAAGCGCACGGCTGCAAGCAGCGTTCACTCTGTCGCGGCCAAAGCTTTTGTTCAGGCGGATAATTCCCATGCAGGCTCGAAAGCCCTGCTCCGGGTGCGGCCTGTCGGCGAGGATCTTCTCACACAGCAATGCAACCTCCGGCCCGATGGAAGAGGCCTCGCGTTGAATGCGTTCGATCGTCCAGTCGGCAAAGCGGCGGTGGGCCGAGGGCATGTGATCGGGGATTGTGGTGTGCTTGCCGTTACCGCTGGAGCGGCGATGAGCGGCTATTCGCTCGCCTTTGTGGAATATCTCGATCGTATTGGCGGTGATGCGCGCCTCGACTTGCTCGCGAGCAAAGCGATAGGGAACGGAGTAATAATGCCGCTCGATCTCGACGTGGTAATCCAATCCAGCACGCCGGATACGCCATTCCGCAAAGACATAGCGTTCAACGGGCAATGGCCTTAAAGCGGGCCGGTCGAGCTCTTCGAACAATTGGCGGCGCGTGACGCCAACCCGGCGAAGGACACGCCTGTCGTTCAAATCATATAGCAAGTCGGCAATCGCCGCATTGACTTCGGCCAGACTGTAGAAGGTGCGATGGCGGAGGCGGCCCAGCAGCCAACGCTCGACGATACGAACCGCAGCCTCGACTTTCGCCTTGTCGCGGGGGCGTCTCGGCCTCGTCGGCAGGACGGCGCTGCCATAATGCGCTGCCATCGCGCAATACGTCCGGTTGACCTGGGGATCGAAGTGGCACGCCTTGATGATCGCCACCTTGGCATTGTCGGGAACCAGCAACGCCGGCGCACCGCCGAAGAACTCCAGCGCCTGAACATGGCATTCGACCCAGTCCGGAAGCGTCTCGGTCCAGCGCGCCTGCGCGAACGAAAGACTGGATGCCCCCAGGACAGCGACAAATAAATGGGCCTGCCGTGTTTTGCCCGACAGCCGATCAACGACAACAGTGACCGTGTCGCCGGCGTAGTCGACGAACAATTTGTCGCCCGCCATATGATCCTGCCGCATCGTCACCGGCAGCTTCAACGCCCAGCCGCGATAGAGGTCACAATATCGGCTGTAGCGGTAACCATCGGGATAACGGCTTATGTATTCGTCCCAGAGAATTTGCAGCGTCACGTGCTTGCGCTTGAGCTCGCGATGGACTTGCACCCAGTCAGGCTCCGGTGCGCGACGATGACCCGTCTTCGTCCCAGCCGCACGGTAGAGCGCCGCCTCCAGGACGGCATCACTCACGTCATCATCCAACGGCCACGAAAGCCCCGCAGCCGCCGCCCGTCGCAGCGTCTCGCGCACCGTCGAGGCTGCTGCTCCGACCCGAACCGCAATCGATTTGTGGCCCAGCCCTTGCTCGGACCGATATCTCAGTATCTCGCGGACACGCCGCATCTCCAGTCTCTCCGCAGGCATCCCGTTCCTTCCTTGTCATCATTGACGGAAGGAACTTCACACCGGCAGAACACCCTTGCCACATCCCTCCGTAGGGGGCGGCATCATCTCGGAACAAGGGGGCGACTAATTCTCGGAATTGGGGGGCGACATCATTTCGGAATCAGGGGGCGGATTGCCTCGGAATTTGCAGCACGTCGATGGCGCCGATGATCGGCACTTCGTGGCTGAACTCGAAACCGGTTATCTTTGGCTCAGCCGCAATCGACAATATTTCAGAGGCTATTGCTTTTTCGCAGCCAAGCAGCGGGCCCGCGAGCTTCATGAAATGCCTGAAGAGCTTCGCAGCAGACACCTTTTGGAAATGTCTCTTGTAACCGAAGCCGTGCAGCTTGCCTTCAATCCGAAAAAATGAACGTCGCCTTCTTCGGCAACCTTTGGGCCCACGTCCATTGGAACATCATACCGCGCTATGGCAACGACCCGCTTCCCGAAGATTCGATCTGGACGCTCGATCGCAATTTGATCGAATCGCACTTCCTGTCTGACGAGGAACTCGCAATCGTGCGAACAGAATTGCGAAATACCTTATCGCAACTCTGCAGGCGCGATGGGATCGACGTTATCTTCGCCTGATCCGCAATTGAACATTCATCGCCATAAACCGCACGGCTGGCGAAGTCGGAGCGATAAGAGACACCACGATGCTACCTGCACCCTGCAACATCCGTTACGGAATCGGTAAAGACGATCACTATGATCTCGGTCGCACCCTGGACGAAGTTTCGCACGCGGACATCGTTGCACTCCAAGAAATTGACGTCGGTTGGTCAAGAACCGACTTCCACGGTCAGGTCGAGATGATCAAACAACGGTTTCCAGGCTACGCCGTCGCCTGGGGACCGAATATCGATACCATGTCTTCGCGCGGCGCCACGGAACGTCGGCAGCATGGCAACGCTATCGTTTCGCGCTATTGCCCCATATTGTCGTGTCGTTTGGCACTTCTGTGGTTGCCGCCCGTTTTGCAAGAAGTTTCTGACCTTTTGTGCGTGTGATCGAGTGCGGTCTTCTGTCAGGCCTTTCGTTGCGACGCTTCCAAAGGCCGCCGGCCGGTATGGTGATCTGCGGAGCGGGTCCAAATCTTAATTCCGAGCTTGCATGCTCAAAGTGCCAAACTGGTTTTCCCGTCCCGATCGGTTCGATCATGCGCCCATTCTGGTCATTGCCTTCTCACACCCGTCTCCCTGCGTTACTCAGGCATGCTCTGCATGAAGTTCATACAGCCATGCCCGACGCCGGAACTCGATAATTTTCACCCTTCGCCAGCATGGCCCAGATCGCCCGCGCCATCTTGTTTGCGAGAGCGATCGCCACCAGCATGCGCGGCTTTCTTGCCAGCATCCGGGCCAGCCACGAACCGTCAGCAATCCGTTTACGACCCATCCATGTGATGCGCGACATCGCGCCAATGATCAGCAACCTGCGAATGTCGGCCTGCCCAGCTTTGGAAACGCGGCCAAGGCGCTCTTTCCCGCCGGAGGAAAACTGTTTTGGGACAAGACCAAGCCATGCCGCAAAATCACGGCCGCGACGGAAGCTTCTCATTGCCGGCGCGAAGGCTTCAACGGCCATTGCCGTCATCGGGCCGACGCCGGGCATGGTCTGAAGCCGCTGCGCGATATCCGTCTGCTTGGCGACCTCTCCAATTTTCTTTGTCTTATCATCGATCCTGGCGGTCTTCTCCGCAATCTGAGCCAAAAGATCGCGGCACTCTTCCTGGACGAGCTGAGGCAGATCATTGCCTATTTCATCGAGAATGGCCTCGATACGCTTGATATGACTGATCCCCAACGGAACGACATGACCGTATTCGTAGAGCACGGCGCGCAAAGCATTGACCAGTTCGGTGCGCTGATGGACGATGCGCTCGCGTGCGCGGAATAAGATCGCTCGTGCTTGCTGAGCTTCCGTCTTTGGTTCGACAAAGCGCATTTCGGGACGCTGCGCGGCAGTGACAATCGCCTCGGCATCTGCAGCATCATTCTTCTGCCTTTTGACAAAGGGCCGCACATATTGCGGGGCGATTAGCTTGACTGCATGTCCAAGCTTCACCAGCTCGCGCGCCCAGAAATGCGCGCTACCGCACGACTCCATAACCGCGACGCATGGCGGCTGCGCTTCCATAAACCTGAGAAATTGCACGCGGCCAATTTTCTTGCGGAACTTCACTTCCCCCATCATCGATGCCCCGTGAAGCTGAAATACATTTTTTGCCAGATCAATGCCAATCATAGTATCGTACATTCCGCCGTCCTCTCCGCTCGGTGGCCCTAACGAACCACCATCCTGGCACATTGCGATGCCGTTGGGGGAGGGCGGCAACCATCCCATCTTAAACGTAAGAATGTGGCCGTTTCTTTCTTGGTTGAGGATGCACTGGAGCTGGCGGAGCACACAGAGATTTGACAATGTGTGGCCCCGCACCCAGCCGGGGGGTGCGTCTCGGCGCAAACGGCCCTCGTTTGAGAAAATCGACCGAACTGTTATGCGCCACTAGCGGTCATACGGTTAGATGGTCGCGCGAATACTCTCTGACAGCTAGCAGCACGGGCATGAGGCTAGACCCAGCGCGCGTCAGCCGGTACTCGACATGGGGAGGTTGCTCACCAAAGTCCTGTCTCTCGACAAGCCCGTCGCCTTCGAGTTCCCGCAGATGCTGGGTCAGCATTTTCTGCGAGATACCCGGCATGTCGCGCAGCAGCTGCGAACTGCGCATCGATGGAGCGGCAAAGAGGCGAAACAGTATCGCTAATTTCCACCTCCCGCTCAACATCCTGAAGACACGACCAACATGCCCTACAGAGCCGTCCGGTCCTAGGCAAACTGCCCGCTCCTCGTGATCCATGGGCACTTTTAAGTGCGTAATTGCCTCATCCATCGTCCTACTTTCTTATCCCGCATCGAGTTTAACATGGGAACGCGTCGATGGATTTGAAACTAGACGGAAAGATCGCGCTGGTGACGGGCGGCAGCAAGGGAATCGGCGAGGGCATTGCCCGCGGCCTTGCGCGCGAGGGGGCCATCGTGATCATCCACGGTCGCAATAGGGCCAAAACCGAGCAAGTCGCACACGACATAATTGTCGAAGGCGGCCGTGCGCATGTGGTCATCGGCGATTTAACTCAGGAAGATGAGGTGCAGCGTCTGATCGATGAGGCCCAAGCCTTCGTGCGGCCCGTCGAGATCGTCGTCAACAATGCTGGAGGCTCCGGCGGGCAGGAGGACTGGGCGACGACGCGACCGGAGACTTGGGCGGCGGGCTATGACCGCAATGTGGTTACGGCTGTCAGGATCACCGCCCGCCTGCTGCCTGCCATGCGTGCGGCGAAATGGGGACGGGTCGTTAATATCTCTAGCCTCGCAGGCATGATGCCGCCCGCAGCAAGACCGGATTACGCAGCGGCCAAGGCGGCGATGATCGCCATGACCGCCTCGCTCGCCAAGTCCGTCGCGATGGACGGCATCACGGCGAATGCCGTATCGCCGGGAACGATCCACAGCATCAGCCTCGACGAGGCTTTCCGCAAGGCGGCCGTCGGCCGGGGTCTTGCCGCCGATGCGCCTTGGCCGGATGTCGAGCGGGAGATTCTGCCGCTTTTCGCGCAAGTTCCGATGGGGCGGGTCGGCAACCTTGAGGAGATCGCCGATGCCGTCGCCTTTCTCGTCAGCCCGCGAGCTAGTTACGTTACCGGCGTTAACTTGAGGCTCGACGGCGGCCTCTGGCCCGGACTCTGAGCTTCGTCGGCTTTAAGCCGATCTCGGACCTCCACACCAACGCCTTTGGATGTCTGCTTTTGTTAATAACCGCCTTAGCAGCGGAAAGTCCGCTTCCGGCCCCCAAATTGGTCGTTATGTCCACTCCAAGTCTCGGGCGATAGAGACGGAGAACTTTTGTAACAACAGGGTCGCTGGTTCGATCCCTTTCAACTGCCCGATTGCGGAATAGCGGGATCGACAGTTCCTTTCCTTTTCAAGGTTACCGATGCGAGTGCAATTTCTCCTTCGTCGGTCGAAGCGCAGGTTCGTGTCCGTCCTAGCGACATGTCCATCCATGCGAATCGGACACCGTCGGTGATCTTGTGCAAATTGATATGGGAGGCAGCGCGGCGGCACGTAAAATTCGACCCAGTTATGGCCGTAAGGCTTTGGGTCCGCTTTTTCCGCAGTGGCAGTAATCCCCTGTCGCTCGGTCAGAGCGGCCTTCGGCGGGACCGGATGTGGTGCGTAAACCGGCCTTGGCACAGGTGCTTGTTGAATTGCTCCTAGCCACCAGTTGCAGTAAGTGGTACGCCATAATACAATTTCCGAATTTGACTGCCGCGGCGGACTTTGCGCGCGCGACTCCGGTCTAACATTGAGGTGCAGAATGAGCGGTGCTGTGAAGGACACAGCAATCAGGGTTGAGCGTCCTGCAAAGACATTGCGGGAATTGGCACTCGATAAGGTCCGCGAAGCCATTGTGAACGGATATTTTCTCCCAGGAGATAGACTTGTCGAACGCGACATGTGCGCTCAGCTCGGCGTGAGCCGGACGATCGTGCGCGAAGTTCTTCGGCATCTGGAATCGGAAGGGCTGGTTGCCAATCTGCCAAACAAGGGCCCGATTGTTGCCCAGCTCGATCTCGACGAGGCCAAGCAGATCTACGAGATCCGCGGTGTGCTTGAGGGCATGGCAGCGCGGTTGTGCGCGCAGCGCAGAAGTCCTAATATTGTGGCGGCGCTGGAAACGTCGCTGCAGGGAATCCGCGACAGCTACCGCGACAAGGACATGCCCGGAGTGCTGGCGCACACATCTGCTTTCTATCAAACGCTGTTCACAATGGTCGACAGACATGTCGCCTGGGGCGTCGTCAATCTCCTCACGGTGCGAATAAACCATCTGCGGTCGATGACGATCAAGACGAAGAATCGAGACATCGAAGGCCCGCGCCAAATGGCGAAGATCGTGGAGGCGATCCGCAATGGTGACGGGGAGGCCGCATATAAGGCTGCCATGGACCACGTTGCCGCCGCCAGCGCTATTGCGGAAGCGGTTCTATCCGCAAAGGAATCCGCCGAATAAAGCGGTGGATGCTCCCTGCTTACAGCCGGAGCGACTGGAAATATCTTTCGACCTTTTCTTTCGATCCGTTTCGGGACGCGGGTTTGCTCGCGGGCGCGATCGCGACTCCGCAAAAGACGGCAAAGCAATATTGCAAGCTTGACACCTAACTTTGCTCGATGTGATGGTATGCCATATTAAGTAATAAGGCGGAGCATCATATGAAGTGCATTGCCGTGCCTCCCAACGCCCACCCGCATCTAAGGATATCCGAGCAGACATTGCCCGCCGAGGCTGACGCTCGCGCTTGGAGAGATCAGGTTGGCCGATATCCGTTCGAAGTGCCTTGCATCGACCTTGAAGTCTTCGTGATCTGAGGGGTTCGCCCCTGGCGGCTCCATCGGCGCCGCGGCAATTACGTGATTTTACGACGTATTTTAGAGCTTCGCTTTTGAACCTTCGCAGCGGGAAGGAATCGGCTTGACACTTTCATATTATGGCATACCATAATATATAACGTCAAAACTGAGGTGTTCGATGACCATTCAAATTCGCAAAACCGGGCTGCAGATCGAGACGACGCTGATCGAGGGTGGCAAGGCAGCGCAGGTTCCGCTGAAGCTGTTTACCGCCTACGCCGTCGTGAAGAATCCCTGGGCGGGACGTGGCTTCGTCGAAGACCTGAAGCCCGAAATTCATGCGGCCGCTCCGATCCTTGGCGAGCTGCTGACCAAGATGATCATCCAGGCCGTTGGCTCCGGCGATGGGGTTGAAGCCTATGGAAAATGCGCGGTGGTCGGTCTGGACGGCGAGCTCGAGCATGCCTCGGCGCTGATCCACACGCTTCGCTTCGGCAATCATTATCGCCATGCTGTTGGCGCGAAATCCTACCTCGCCTTCTGCAACACGCGCGGCCCTGCCAATGCGCCGATCATGATCCCGCTGATGGACAAAAACGATGAAGGGCGCCGCTCGCATTACCTGACGATCCAGACCGCGATCCCGGATGCACCCGCAGCCGACGAAATTGTCGTGGCGCTTGGCGCATCCGTGGGCGGGCGTCCCCATCATCGCATCGGCGATCGCTACCAGGATCTCAAGGATCTGGGCCAAGACGTCGCCAACCCCGCCGACGTTTGAAAAGGCTGGGCGCTGACATGCTGACCGTTGGATCAACTGCGCCGGGCGCTTCCGCAAAGACCAACTGGGTCTTTGCAAGGAACAAGACTGCAGGTGGAACGGCCTATCACGAAGCCGGCAACGGTGAGCCGCTTGTCCTGATCCATGGTGTCGGCATGCGGCTCGAAGCCTGGGCGCCGCAGATTCTCGCCCTGTCTGCGGGCCACCGTGTGATCGCCGTCGACATGCCCGGGCATGGCGAAACTGCCAGGCTACCGGTCGGAAGCCGCCTTGAGCAATTCGTCGCCTGGTTCGGGCAATTCCTGGACGAAATGGCAATCGAGACAGCAAATGTCGCCGGCCATTCGATGGGTGCTCTGGTGTCTGGCGGGGCGGCCGCAACGTTTGGCAGCCGTATCAAGCGGGTGGCATACCTCAATGGCGTCTACCGGCGCGATCCGGCGGCAAAAGCGGCGGTGTTGGCACGCGCCGCTGCGATTCCGCTGACGGGTGTGGACAAGGAAGGCCCGTTGCTTCGATGGTTCGGCGACGATCCGGATAGTGTCGTTGCACGCGATCTGACGCGCAACTGGCTG
This sequence comes from Rhizobium jaguaris, assembly GCF_003627755.1. Classification (NCBI taxonomy): domain Bacteria; kingdom Pseudomonadati; phylum Pseudomonadota; class Alphaproteobacteria; order Hyphomicrobiales; family Rhizobiaceae; genus Martinezella; species Martinezella jaguaris. Next base: position 140,778 of record NZ_CP032695.1, read on the forward strand.
AACCTCGTCGATCCGGAGGGGTATGCCGTTGCTTATTCGGCATTTGCCGAAGGAGACGAGACCTATGCGGATCGCTGGAAGGACGTGGCGGGCCCGGCGCTGTTTCTGACGGGATCGGATGATCCCAATTCGACGCCGTTGATGGCGACGCAAATGGCGGCACTCGCCCCCAATGGCTGGGTGCGGATCGTCGAGGGCCATCGTCACATGGTCAATCTGACGGCCCCCGACATCGTAAATGCGCTGCTCGCCGAATGGCTTTCCGAAGGGGAGGATGTGAAATGACGCTACAGCTTGCGGACCCGAGAGCGTTGCGCGATGCCTTTGGCGCATTTGCGACAGGGGTAACGGTCGTGACCGCCCAGGATGCCGATGGAAGGCCCATCGGCTTTACGGCAAATTCATTTACATCGGTGTCGCTCGATCCGCCTCTTTTGCTTGTCTGCCTGGCCAAGACCTCCCGCAATTACGCGACTATGACGGGTGCGAAGCATTTTGCCGTCAATGTTCTGTCGGAAGGCCAGAAGGATGTCTCCAACACCTTTGCGCGGCCTGTCGAAGACCGGTTTGCCGCGGTCGAGTGGCAAGCAGGCGCCGCCGGGTGCCCTATCCTGGGGAATGTCTCAGCGTGGTTCGAATGCGCGACCGAAAAGCTGGTCGAAGCGGGTGACCACGTCATCCTGATGGGGCGGATCGAAGCCTTCGAAAACAGCGGACTGAATGGATTGGGTTATGCCCGCGGCGGCTATTTCACGCCCATCCTCGCCAGCAAGGCCGTTTCGGCCGCAGCGGAAGGCAATATCGAGCTCGGAGCCGTTCTGGAGCGTCATAGCGAGGTTCTTCTTATCGGCGATGATGTCTTTTCCCTGCCGACCTGTGACGGCAAGGACGGAAGCCCCGCTGACATACTTCGGGATTATCTGGAGGAACTCACCGGTCTTTCGGTGACGATCGGCTTCCTCTACTCGGTCTATGAGGGCAAGAGCGACGGCAAGCAACACATTGTCTACCGTGCCTTCGCTTCGGAAGGCGAGCCGCGTAATGGCAGGTTCCTGAAGCCGGATACGTTGGCCAAGACCCATTTCAAGACAAGCTCGACCGCCGACATCGTTGCGCGCTTCGCGGTGGAGAGCCAGCTCGGCAATTTTGGCGTTTATTTCGGCGACGAGACCGTCGGCACGGTCCGTTCGGTTCCAACAAAGGCGGCACAGCCATGAAATTTTCTCTTTTCGTTCACATGGAGCGTCTCGACGCCAGCCAGAGCCACAAGAGCCTCTATGAGGAGTTCGTCGCTCTCTGCGAGATCGCGGACAAAGGCGGCATGCATGCCATTTGGACGGGCGAGCATCACGGCATGGATTTCACCATTGCGCCCAATCCTTTCGTCACCATTGCCGATCTGGCGCGCCGCACCTCGCGCGCAAGGCTCGGTACGGGGACGGTGATCGCGCCGTTCTGGCATCCGATCAAGCTCGCCGGCGAAGCGGCCATGACCGACATCATTTGTGATGGAAGGCTAGATATCGGTATCGCGCGCGGTGCTTATTCCTTTGAATACGAGCGCTTGCTGCCGGGTCTCGATGCCTGGGGCGCCGGTCAGCGGATGCGCGAACTCATTCCAGCGGTCAAAGGCATATGGAAAGGCGACTACGCGCATGATGGGGAGTTTTATAAATTCCCGGCGACCACTTCGGCGCCGAAGCCCCTGCAACAGCCGAACCCGCCAATCTGGGTGGCCGCGCGCGATCCGAATTCGCATGAGTTCGCCGTCGCCAATGGTTGCAATGTTCAGGTGACGCCGCTCTGGCAGGGCGATGAAGAAGTCGTGGCGCTGATGGGCCGTTTCAACGATGCCTGCGCCAAGAATCCGGATATCGATCGGCCCAAGATCATGCTGCTGCGCCATACCTATGTCGGCTCGACAGAGGCGGACATAGCCCAGGCGGCCCACGAACTCAGCGTCTACTACAACTACTTCTTCGCCTGGTTCAAAAACGAGAAGCCTATCAAGCAGGGCCTGATCGAGCGGATACCCGAAGAGGAGATCGGCGCGAACGCGATGCTTTCCGATGCGGTCATGCGCAGCAACAACGTCGTCGGTAATGCCGAGACCGTCATTGCTCGGCTCAAGGCCTATGAAGCCATGGGCTACGACGAATATTCCTTCTGGATCGATACGGGCATGTCCTTCGAGCGGAAGAAAGCGTCACTTGAGCGCTTTATCGCCGAGGTCATGCCGGCATTTGCGGAGTGAACCCCATGCAGCGTTTCCAGAGTTATATCGATGGCGAATTTCTGGACGGAGAGGCCCGATATCAAAGCATCGATCCCGCCACCGGCAAGAACTGGGCGGATATGCCGGAAGCGCGCGAGGGGGATGTCGATCGCGCGGTCAATGCGGCCGAAAAGGCACTCTATGACGGCCCCTGGTCGAAGATGACCGCTACGCAACGGGGCAAGCTCCTTTATAAGCTTGCCGATCTGGTGGCCGCCAATGCCCAGAAGCTCGCCGAACTGGAGACGCGCGACACCGGCAAGATCATCCGCGAGACTTCGGCGCAGATCGCCTATGTCGCCGACTACTACCGTTACTATGCCGGTATCGCCGACAAGATCGAAGGCTCCTATCTCCCGATCGACAAGCAGGACATGGACGTCTGGCTGCGACGTGAGCCGATTGGCGTCGTGGCCATGGTCGTGCCCTGGAACAGCCAGTTGTTTCTCTCCGCCGTCAAGATAGGTCCGGCGCTGGCAGCCGGCTGCACGATGGTCGTCAAGGCGTCCGAAGATGGACCGGCGCCGCTTCTGGAATTCGCTCGCCTCATTCATGAGGCAGGCTTCCCGGCGGGCGTCGTCAACATTATCACAGGTTTCGGCGCATCGTGCGGCGCTGCCCTTAGCCGGCATCCGAAGGTCGCCCATATCGCCTTCACTGGTGGGCCTGAAACAGCGCGCCATATCGTCCGAAATTCGGCCGAAAACCTTGCCTCGACATCCCTGGAGCTTGGCGGCAAGTCGCCTTTCATCGTCTTTGCCGACGCCGACCTCGAAAGCGCCGCCAATGCCCAGGTCGCGGGAATCTTCGCTGCGACCGGCCAAAGCTGCGTTGCCGGTTCGCGGTTAATCGTCGAGCGAAGCATCAAGGACAGGTTCCTGAACCTGCTGAAGGACAAGGCCGAGGCGATCCGTGTCGGCACGCCCTTGGATATGGCGACCGAAGTCGGTCCGCTGGCGACGAAGCGCCAGCAGGATCATGTTGCAGCGCTCATTCACAAATCCGTTCAAAGCGGCGCCCGCATTGTCACGGGTGGGCAAATGCCGAGCGGCGACGGCTTTTACTTCCCGCCGACGATTCTTGACTGCGACGGCGTTGCATCGCCTTCGCTTGCCGAGGAGTTCTTCGGTCCTGTGCTGTCCGTTGTTGCGTTCGACACCGAAGCCGAAGCGTTGAAGCTTGCCAATGATACCCGCTACGGCCTTGCGTCCGGTGTCTTCACCCAGAACCTCACCCGCGCCCATCGCCTGATGAAAGGCATCCGTGCCGGTATCGTCTGGGTCAATACCTATCGCGCCGTATCGCCGATCGCTCCCTTCGGCGGCTTTGGCCTTTCCGGCCACGGCCGGGAAGGCGGCTTGGCCGCGGCGCTCGATTATACCCGCACGAAGACGATCTGGCTCAGGACGTCGGACGATCCGATCCCCGATCCTTTCGTCATGAGGTGATGCCGATGTTCTATGAAATCCGGACCTATCGGCTGAAGAACGGTGCAATCCCGCAATATTTGAAGGTCGTCGAGGACGAAGGGATCGCCATTCAGAAAGCGCATCTCGGCAATCTGGTCGGCTACTTCTATTCGGAGATCGGGACCATCAACGAGATCGTTCATATCTGGGCCTATGCGAGCCTCGATGATCGCGAGGAAAGGCGCCAGAGATTGGCGTCCGATCCGCAATGGCAGGCTTTCCTGCCGAAGATACGCGACCTGATCGAACTGGCCGAGAACAAGATTATGAAGCCGGCGAATTTCTCTCCTCTCGGGAAGAGTGCGCCAGCCGCATAAAGCATGCCTGTAAGACAACAATACAAGGACAAGGGAACATGAAAAGAACAATTGCACTCGCGGCTTTCGCCGCAATAATGGCTGTGTCCGGGACTGCAAAGGCCGATACGCTCGTCTTCACGAGCTGGGGAGGAACGACGCAGGACGCGCAGAAGGTCGCCTGGGCCAATCCGTTCACGGATAAGACCGGCATCGTCATCGCACAGGACGGACCCACCGATTACGGCAAGCTGAAAGCCATGGTCGAAGCTGGCCAGGTCAGTTGGGATGTCGTCGACGTCGAAGGCGACTACGCCGCACAGGCTGGCAAGGACGGGCTGCTGGAAAAGCTGGATTTCTCCGTCATCGATAAGTCCAAGCTCGATCCCCGTTTCGTCACGGACTATTCGGTTGGCAGCTTCTACTATTCCTTCGTGATCGGCTGCAATGCGGATGCCGTGAAAGCCTGCCCCAAGACCTGGGCGGATCTCTTCGATACGACGAAATTTCCCGGCAAGCGCACCTTCTACAAGTGGTCGGCACCGGGCGTGATCGAAGCGGCTCTGCTGGCCGATGGCGTTCCCGCCGACAAGCTTTATCCGCTTGATCTCGATCGGGCTTTTAAGAAGCTCGATACGATCAAATCCGATATCATCTGGTGGTCCAGCGGCGCTCAGTCGCAGCAGCTTCTCGCATCTGCCGAGGCTCCCTTCGGCAGCCTGTGGAATGGCCGCATGACTGCGCTCGCCGCCAGCGGCGTCAAGTCGGAAACCTCCTGGGAGCAGAACATCACGGCGGCCGATTCGCTCGTCGTGCCGAAGGGTGCGCCGAACTCTGAAGCCGCGATGAAGTTCATTGCCCTTGCGACGTCGGCACAGCCCCAGGCTGATCTGGCGAAGACGACCGGTTATGCACCGATCAACATCGACTCGGCCAAGTTGATGGACCCGGCAACGGCCAAGACCTTGCCGGATCAGCAGACCGCAAGCCAGGTCAATGCCAGCATGGCTTATTGGGCTGAAAATCGCGATGCCATCGGCAAGCGGTGGTATGCTTGGCAGGCCAAATAAGCTGAAGAAACTCCGAGGCAGCACCGCGAGCGTCATTCTGCTCGCGGTGTGTGGCGCAGGTTCTAAATCTTCCTGGGAGCTGGCGCCGTTGTCTGATCCTACGGCGGGAAAGGATTGCCATGTCGACCTATATTGACGTCGCCAGTGAAACTGCGACCACATCCAAGGCCGCAAGGCCTACGGGCTTCGGCGAAATCATGCCGGCGCTGCTTTTCGTCGGGATCTTCTTCATTGTCCCGGTCGTCGCGCTCCTGTTGCGAAGCGTGTTTGAACCGGTTGCCGGCTTCGGCAACTATGCCGAACTGCTGGGCTCGGCGACCTATCTGAAGATCTTCGCCAACACCTTCATTGTGTCCGGTCTTGTCACCGCGATTTCACTGCTGATCGGCTTTCCGGTCGCGTGGACGCTGGCAATCATGCCCACCAGGCTGGCTTCACTGATTTTCGCGGTCTTGCTGCTGTCGATGTGGACCAATCTGCTGGCCCGAACCTACGCCTGGATGGTCCTGCTGCAGCGCACCGGACTGATCAACAAGATGTTGATGGGAATGGGGCTGATCAACCAGCCTCTGCCGCTCGTCAACAATCTGACCGGTGTGACGATCGGCATGACCTATATCATGCTGCCATTCATCATCCTGCCGCTCTACGGCGTCATCAAGAAGATCGACCCGGCCATTCTGCAGGCGGCGGCACTTTGCGGAGCGAATCGCTGGCAATGTCTTACGCGCGTTCTTCTGCCCTTGGCCGCGAGAGGCATGGTTGCCGGTGCGCTGATGGTCTTCGTCATGTCGCTTGGTTACTACGTTACCCCGTCGCTTCTCGGCGGAACGGCGAATATGATGCTGGCCGAACTCATCGCCCAGTTCGTGCAGTCCCTCGTCAATTGGGGAATGGGCGGTGCCGCGGCCCTGGTTCTCCTCGTCGTCACGCTTTCGCTCTATGCAGTCCAGCTACGGCTGTTCGGCGTGCAGAACACGGGAGGGCGCTGACATGCTGCTCGATTTCGATCGCCTCGGCTGGTGGAAATATGTGCTTGTGGCGGTGACCGTCTTGACGGCTGCCTTCCTACTGTTGCCCATCCTCTTTATCGCCGCGCTTTCCTTCGGATCTTCGCAGTGGCTGATCTTTCCGCCTCCGGGCTGGACGCTTAAATGGTACAGCCAGCTCTTCGCCGATCCGCAATGGCTGGCATCCGCCTGGACGAGCTTTAGGATCGCCTCGATCGTCACGGTTCTTTCCGTGCTGCTTGGGCTGGTAACCTCGTTCGGTCTGGTGCGCGGAACCTTCATGTTCCGCGATGCGCTGAAGGCGCTTTTCCTGACGCCGATGATCCTGCCCGTCGTCGTCCTTGCCGTTGCTCTCTATGCCTTCTTCCTGAGGATGGGTCTCGGCGGAACCACGATCGGCTTTGTCATTTCGCATCTCGTTCTGGCACTGCCCTTCTCCATCCTGTCCATTTCGAATGCGCTCGAAGGCTTCGACAAATCCATCGAGGATGCCGCGGTGCTCTGCGGTGCCTCGCCTCTTGAAGCGAAGATCAGGGTGACCCTGCCAGCCATCAGCCATGGACTGTTTTCCGCCGCTGTTTTCTCGTTCCTGACATCCTGGGACGAAGTGGTGGTGGCGATTTTCATGGCGAGCCCCACGCTGCAGACGTTGCCGGTGAAGGTATGGTCCACCCTCAGGCAAGATCTGACGCCGGTCATCGCTGCGGCATCGTCCCTTCTCATCCTATTGACGATCACTTTGATGGCGCTTGTCGCGATCGCACGCAAGGTACTGAAATCATGAACGAGTCTTTCCTACAGATCAGAGGCATCCGCAAGGAATACGGCCCTGTCGTCGCGGTGCAAGATGTCAATCTCGAGGTCCAGCGTGGCGAGTTCCTGACCTTTCTCGGACCGTCCGGTTCGGGCAAAAGCACGACGCTCTACATCTTGGCCGGCTTCGAAAACCCGACAAAGGGCGACATACTCCTCAGCGGCCAAACGCTGCTTTCGACCCCGTCGCACAAGCGCAATATCGGCATGGTCTTCCAGCGGTACACCTTGTTTCCGCATTTGACGGTCGGCGAAAACATCGCTTTTCCCCTCAAGGTACGGCGCAAGTCCAAGGCGGAAGTCGACAGCAAGGTGAAGGAAATGCTGCGGCTCGTCAGGCTTGAAGGATTCGAGGATCGCAAGCCTGCGCAGATGTCGGGCGGCCAGCAGCAGCGCGTGGCACTCGCCCGGGCACTCGCTTACGATCCGCCGGTGCTTTTGATGGACGAGCCACTTTCTGCGCTCGATAAGAAGCTTCGCGAGGAAATTCAGCATGAGATACGCCGGATCCACCAGCAGACAGAGGTGACGATCCTCTACGTCACACACGATCAGGAGGAAGCCTTGCGTCTTTCCGATCGCATTGCGGTCTTCTCCAAGGGCGTTATCGACCAGATCGGGACCGGGCCGGAACTTTACGCCAATCCGCGCACACGCTTTGTTGCCGAATTCATCGGTGACAGCGATTTTATCTCCTGCGATTTGCTGTCTTCGACGGATGGGCATGCGACGATCTCGCTGGGTGGCGACGCCGTCTTTAGGATCCCGGTGCATGGCAAGGCCATCTCCGGCAGAAGGGGAGCTTTGATGCTGAGGCCGGAACGCATCCGGTTGTCGCGAAACCAGATGCAGAAGGGCAGCCTCGCGGCAACGGTCAGCGATATCACTTTCCTCGGCAACAACGTCCACGTTGCCACCGAGACTGCAGCCGGCGAGGCATTGGCCGTGCGTCTTCCCTTCGGGCATGAGGCCATCACCGGGCTCAGCCGCGGCGAACAGGTGCATCTGGATTTCGATCCGGATGCTGCTCACGTATTTTGCTGAAAGTCGTCCCATGAAGCTGAATGATGTTTCACTATTTCGCCAGGCATGTCCGGTCGCGGGCAATTGGATCGAAGCGAAGGATCATCAGGCGACGACGATCCGCAATCCGGCCACTGGCGACGCACTGGGCGCAGTTCCGGATCTGGGGGCCGCGGAAACCGAGGAGGCAATCCGGGCTGCCGTCATCGCCCAAAAGCTCTGGGCAAAGAAGACCGCGGGGGAGCGCGCTACCATATTGAAGGCGTGGCATCGCCTGATGATCGAAAATATCGATGATCTGGCGATGATCCTGACGCTGGAGCAGGGAAAGCCTTTGGCCGAGGCCAAGGGGGAAATTGCCTATGGTGCGAGCTTCATCGAATGGTTTGCCGAGGAGGCGAGGCGCATCAACGGCGAGACCATACCTGGCCATCAGCAGGACAAGCGGATCCTTGTCCTGCGCCAGCCTGCAGGCGTCGTCGCTGCCATCACGCCCTGGAACTTCCCGAATGCCATGGTGACCCGCAAGGTCGGCCCGGCGCTTGCCGTCGGCTGCGCAGTCGTCCTCAAGCCAGCGCCACAGACGCCTTTTTCCGCCATCGCGCTTGCCGTCCTTGCGGAGCGCGCGGGTCTGCCGCCGGGCCTTCTCAATATCGTCACCGGTGATGCCGCGGCAATTGGCGGGGCGTTGACCGCAAGCCCGGCCATCAGGGTTCTGACCTTCACCGGGTCCACGCGCACGGGCGAACTGCTTTATCGGCAATGCGCGCCGACGATCAAGAAGCTCGGTCTCGAGCTTGGTGGCAATGCCCCATTCATCGTGTTTGACGACGCGGATCTCGACGCTGCGGTCGAGGGTGCGATCATCGCCAAGTTTCGCAACAACGGACAAACCTGCGTTTGCGCCAACCGCCTGTATGTCCAGGATGGTGTCTACGAAGCTTTTGCGGCCAAGCTCGCCGATGCGGTTGAGAAATTGGAGGTCGGCAACGGGCTGGAGCGCGACGTTGTGCTTGGCCCGCTCATCGACGAAAACGCCGTCGCCAAGATCGACACCCATATTCACGATGCCGTGGCAAAGGGTGCGGGCATCGTTTCCGGGGGGAAACGCCATGCACTTGGCGGCCTCTTCTTCGAGCCAACCATTCTCCGCGACGTCGATGCCAGCATGCAGGTCGCGCGTGAGGAAACCTTCGGGCCTCTCGCGCCGCTCTTTCGGTTCCGCGACGAGCAGGACGTCATCGAACAGGCAAACGACACTGAATTCGGGCTCGCCTCCTATTTCTACGCTCGTGATCTCTCGCGTGTCTTTCGTGTGGCCGAAGCGCTCGAATTCGGGATGGTCGGCGTCAATACCGGTCTCGTCTCTACGGCGGAGGCTCCGTTCGGCGGCGTGAAGATGTCGGGTCTCGGCCGCGAAGGGTCCAGGCACGGATTGGAGGAATACACGGAGCTGAAATATGTTTGCCTTGGGAGTATTTCCTAGGCGCAAGGCAGAGCTACGGGCGGTCATTTGTAATATGGAGCGCGGCCAGCGGAAGATCCGTCAGAGCGGCGATCACTTTTATTCGAGTTATACGTCAGAAGCCATGCACGAGCGATAAGCGCTCAAAGACAGGGCAAACCGCCAAACGATTTCATAGTTGAAATGACAATGCCGCGGTATCAGTTGCTCCCGACAATATCGCCGCGTTCACGTGCTGCTCAAGCGCGATGGGCGAGACACTCGCTTCAGGCGGCGGCTGCCAGGTGCTCCAGCTCTTCATGGAGATGTTCGGCATAGCTGCGCAATACCGTCAGTTCGAACCGCTCCAGTCCGGTACGCGTCAGGTGCAGCGAGACATGGCCGAAAAGCGTGACCACCGAATGGCCTTCGGGAAAAACTGAGGGATCGAGATCGACGGCGGTGCCTTTCGCTAGGGTTTCGGCCGCAAGGGGACCGGAAAGGCCGATACGAACCCGCCCATGGCTCTGGTCGGAGACAAAGGCATTCCCTTGGAGGATTGATGAGAGAGCGGCAATGCGCGCAGGTGCAAGCTTGTCGTCGCCGACGACGAACCATTGCCGGAAGCCGGCCGGGCGGAGACTGCTTTCCGCAAGGTCGGCTGCCGAAAGATAGCCGGCTAGGATTTTGGTATCGATCGAGCCCATCACATGCAGTAGATGGCCTTCCGGCAGGGTCTCCAGCCGGATGCCCGACCCTTCGAATACGGCCTTGCCGGCAAGTGCCGGTCTGTGTGCGGGACGATCACGCATGCAGTTTCTCGTTCTCAGGATCGATGAAGATCGGGCTGCAGAGCAGCGCTTCGGTGAATTCGTTTCTAAGGCCATTCCAGACCGTGACCTTTTCACCAATACGCTCCGGCCCGCGCTTGATCAGTGCCAGGCCGATCGTGTGGCCGAGGCTTGGCGAAAATGCGCTGGAGGTGACATAGCCCTGGTCGTTCTCGAGCGTGGCGGCGGCCCGATCCGCCAGGATATGGGCGCCGGTGCGGAAGCTCGTGGCAGGATTGATCGGCTTCACGCCGACAAGGCGCGGTCGGTCGGGTAACTGCAGGCCTTCGCGAGTCAGCATGGCCTTGCCGATGAAATCCGACTTGGTCGCTGAGACCATCCGACCGAGGCCAAGATCATTTGGCGTCACCGTGCCGTTGATTTCGGCGTGGGTGACATGGCCCTTTTCGATGCGCATCACGCCGAGCGCTTCGGCGCCGTAAGGGCAAATACCGTGCTTCTCGCCAACCTCCATGATGGCATCCGCCACCCATTCACCGTAACCGGCAGGTACGGCGAGCTCATAAGCGAGTTCGCCGGAAAAGGAGATTCGGAAGAGTCGGCCTTCGAGCGTACCGCCAAAGAGCGAGACAATGCGGGCACTCATAAAGGGGAAGGCAACGTCGGACAAATCCTCATCGACGATCTCGGAGAGGATTGCCCGCGATTTTGGGCCAGCAATCGCCATCTGCGCCCATTGGTCGGTCGAGGAGGCGAAGTAGACGTCGAGTTCAGGCCAGAGCGTCTGGGCGCAGAATTCGAGATGAGTGAGCACACCGGCCGCGAGCGCCGTCGTTGTCGTCATGAAGAAGTGATTTTCACCGAGCCGGCTGGTCGTGCCGTCATCGTAGATCATGCCGTCTTCGCGCAGCATGACGCCATACCGTGCCTTGCCGACGGACAACTTGGCAAAGCCGTTGCAATAGACGCGGTCAAGGAAGGTTGCCGCATCCCTGCCGAGGATCTCGATCTTGCCGAGCGTCGAGACATCGCAGATACCGGCGTTCTTGCGGATGTTCAGCACCTCTCGATCGACGCTTTCACGCCAGGTGGTCTCGCCTTGGCGCGGGAACCAGGATGAGCGATACCAAAGGCCCGTCTCGACAAAGGTGGCGCCATTCTTCTTGGCCCAGTTATGCAGCGGCGACTTGCGCGCCGGCTGGAAGTGTTTGCCGCGCGCGGTGCCGGTCAGCGCGCCGAAGGAGACCGGCGTATAAAACGGGCGGAAGGTTGTCGTGCCGACCTCGGCCGGCGAGACGCCGCGCGCTTCTGCAAGGATGCCGATAGCGTTGATATTGGACAGCTTGCCCTGATCGGTCGCCATACCGTTGGTGGTGTAGCGCTTGGCGAGCTCGACATGGCCGTAGCCTTCGCGCACGGCAAGGCCGAGGTCCTTCAGATGAACGTCGTTCTGGTAATCGACGAACGCCTTGCCCTTGCCGCCTTTAACATACCAGAGCGACGCAACGGCCGGGGAGATCTCCTCCACCACTGCAAAGGCTGGCATGACGTTGCTGAAGCCGATCGCCTTCAGTGCCTCAACCGCTTTGCCGGCGCCATCGCCTAAGCAGGCATCCGTGGCGGCAAGGCCGGCGGCCGAGCCGGCAATCAGCAAGCCCTCTTGCCTTTCCGGTGCCAGGAACGCGGCTTTCTCCGCGGACCAGATGGGCTTTGCGCCGCGTTGGCATGCAAGGTGGATGATCGGGCTCCAGCCACCGGACACAGCCAGTGCATCGGCCTCGATGCGTTGAGTGCCCGAGGCGGTCGCGACGCTCAAACGATGCAAGCACTTGCGGCCATGCGCGTCGACGACACGGGCATTGGTTAGCACCGGAGCACGGCCTGACCAGGTGTCGTGGGAATTGGCACGGCTGTCGACGATGGCGGCGACCTCGAGGCCGGCGGCTTCAAGGTCGGCGGCGGTGCGGTAACCGGATTGGTTCGTTGTGAAGACGACGGTGCGAACGCCGGGAGCAATCGCTTGACGGTTGAGGTAGCTGCACATGGCGCCGGCCATCATAACGCCAGGAATGTCGTTGCCGCCGAAGACGAGAGGGCGTTCCTCTGCGCCGGTCGCAAGGATCGCCCGCGTGGCGATGATGCGCCAAAGGCGCTCGACCGGACGGTGCGGATCGGGCGTTGCCAGATGTTTCTGCACGCGCTCGACGGCGCCGAAGACATTATCGTCGTACCAGCCGATGACTGTGGTGCGCGACAGGAGCCGCACGTTCGGGAGGCTTTCGAGTTCGTCGAGAATATCCCGCAGGATTGTGCCGGCCTCAAGGAGAAGGTTACCGCCGAGTGCAGGACCCTCGTCGGCGACGATGACGCGGGCGCCCGCGCGTCCCGCCGTCAGGGCTGCGGCGAGGCCCGTCGGTCCCGCACCGATCACAAGCAGGTCGCAATGACCCCAGCGTTTCTCATAGGAATCTGGATCGGCCTCGTAGGACGCCTTACCGAGGCCGGCGGCCTTGCGGATCAGCGGTTCGTAGAGTTTCTCCCAAAGGCCTGCCGGCCACATAAACGTCTTGTAATAGAAGCCGGCGCTGAGGAAGGGCGAGAACAGGCCGTTGACGGCGCCGATATCGAAGCCGAGCGAGGGCCAGCGGTTTTGGCTGCGCGCGATCAATCCTTCATGGAGTTCGATCATCGTGGCGCGGCTATTGGCTTCGGTCCGGCCGCCGGTCCCTGTCGTCACCAGCGCATTGGGTTCGGCGGCACCCGCCGTCAGGATACCGCGCGGCCGATGATACTTGAAACTACGGCCCACGAGCTGGATGCCGTTGGCAAGCAGGGCGGAGGCGAGTGTGTCGCCGGGATGGCCTGTCAGCTCCCGGCCGTCGAAGGTAAAGTTGACGGTTTTCGAGCGGTCGATTTGACCGCCGACGGAGAGACGGTAGCTCGTCATGCCTGGCCTCCGAGCTTGGCGAGGGCAGCGTCGCTCACCTCATAAGCGGCGTGGGTGACGGTGTCGCGCTCGACGACCAGCCAGCGGCGGCAGCCGGAGGAATGGTGCCAATATTCCTTGTGGCGCCCCTTCGGATTGTCTCGGAGGTAGACATAGTCATACCACGCCTCAGGGCCGGCATTCGGGGCGGGACGTGTCAGGCTTGCATCGCCCTTGATGGAAAACTCCTCCTTGGGGCGGAGGCCGCAGTGAGGGCAGGAAATCAGGCTTGCCATCTCGTTTTGTCCTCAATGCAGGTTGGGCTGGGCGCCGACGCCCTTTTCATCGATCTGATAGCCGCGTCGGAAGCGGTCAAGCCGCAGTTGCCGGGCGGTTTCATGCGGCTCATTGCGGGCAATCAGGTGGGCATAGCAGTAGCCGGAGGCAGGCGTCGCTTTGAAGCCACCGTAACACCAGCCGGCATTCAGATAGAGATTGTCGATATGGGTCCGGTCGATGATCGGCGATCCGTCCATACTCATATCCATGACGCCGCCCCACGTGCGCAGGTAGCGCACGCGGGTCAGCGACGGGATCATGGCGACGCCGGCCTCGGCGACATGTTCGACGGTCGCGAGATTGCCGCGCTGTGCATAGGAATTGTACCCGTCGATGTCGCCGCCGAAGACAAGGCCGCCCTTGTCCGATTGGGAGACATAAAAATGGCCGGCGCCAAAGGTGACGACCGTATCGATGAAGGGTTTCAGGCCCTCGGACACGAAGGCCTGCAGCACATGGCTTTCGATCGGCAGGCGTAGGCCCGCCATATCGGCGACGGTGGTGGAATTGCCGGCTGCGGCGAGCGCCAGCTTGCCGCAGCCGATGAAGCCCCTTGAGGTCTCGACACCGGTCACGCTGCCATTCTCGGCGCGGATACCGGTTACCTCGCAGCCTGTGATAATGTCGACGCCGCGATTGTCGGCGCCACGAGCATAGCCCCAGGCGACCGCATCGTGACGAACCGTCCCGCCGCGCGGTTGGAACAGGCCGCCCATGATAGGGAAGCGGGCATTATCGAAATCGAGGAAAGGCAGCATCTTACGCACGGCCGTTCGATCAAGGAATTCGGCATCGACGCCATGCAGCCGCATGGCGTTGCCGCGACGGGTATAGGCGTCACGTTGTGCATCGGAATGGAAAAGATTGAGCACGCCGCGCTGCGAGACCATGGCATTGAAGTTGAAATCCTGCTCCAGGCCTTCCCAGAGCTTCATTGACAACTCGTAGAAAGGGTTGTTGCCGGGCAACAGGTAGTTCGAACGAATGATCGTTGTGTTGCGGCCGATGTTGCCCGAGCCGAGATAGCCCTTTTCCAACACCGCGACATTGGTGATGCCGAAGGTCTTGGCGAGGTAGTAGGCCGTTGCAAGCCCATGGCCGCCGCCACCGACGATGACAACATCATAATGCGGCTTCGGTGCCGGACTGCGCCAGGCTGCGGTCCAGTCCTTGTTGCCCCGAAGGCCGTTCAGAAAGATCGAAAGTGCGGAATAGCGCATGGTGATATCCGGAAGAGGTGTCCCATGATGACAGATCGAAGCGCGCTGACTTGCATGAAGAGGACATTATTCGCTAGAAAAGAGACATGACCCCAGCCGATAGCAAAAGCGTCCAGAAAATCGGTTTCCTCCTCGTGCCAGGATTTGCGCTGATGTCCTATGCGTCCGCGATCGAGCCGCTTCGCGCCGCAAACCTCATCGCTGGACGCGAACTATACCGTCTTTCCATGTTTTCTTCGCACGGCACGTCGGTGCCGTCCTCGTCGGGTGCCGTAGTTCCCGCGGCACCTCTGCCGTCTCGCGGCACTGGTCTCGACATGGTCTTCGTTTGCGCCGGTGGTTCGCCGCGCGATTGGCACCACCCGACCGTGCATGCCTGCCTCCGGCAGTTGGCACGCGAAGGCGTGCGGATCGGCGGTATTTCGGGCGGCCCGTACCTGCTTGCCGCCGCAGGGCTGCTTGCCGGGCGTGATTTCACCATTCATTGGGAACATGCGCCGGCGCTGCTCGAAGCATTCCCGGATCTTACACCACGTCAGGCCCGCTTCGTCATCGACGGCAATCGCATCACTTGCGGTGGCGGTATCGCGCCGCTGGACATGATGCATGCGCTGATTGCCGAGCGCACCGGCGCCGATTTCGCCCGCCGCGTCAGCGACTGGTATTTGCATACGGAGATCGGCGAGCCGGCCGCGCCGCAGCGGGCCTCGCTTGCAGAACGTTACGGCGTGCACCACCCGGGCCTGCTCAGCGTCCTTGCCAAGATGGAAGAGACCATTGAGATGCCGCTTGATCGTACGACGATGGCTCGGATCGCCGGCGTTACCGCCCGCCATCTCGACAGGCTGTTCGCCGCCCATCTGGAAACGACCTTTCTCGAGCAATATCGCCGCATCCGGCTGCAGCATGCATTACGCCTGCTTCGCCAAAGCCCGCTGTCGATCTCGGAAATCGCGGTTGCGACCGGCTTTTCCAGCGCTGGCCATTTCTCGCGACTGTTTCGCGAGGCTTATGGCAGGGCGCCGCGCGATATGCGGCGGGACTAGACTTTCTTCACGGTTGAGAAATTTTCACTACGGCGATAGGGTGAATTCCAGGAAAACATCTGACGACGAAGGAAAATTGAATGAATACCAAGCGCGAAACGACGGAGCAGAAGGACCACGCGCATGGCAGCCGCTCTGCCTTCACTCAGGATCCGCATGCCGTTCGCGAGCCGAAGGAAAACAACCTCGAAATGGCGATCGGCCACGAGGTGCGCGCCTTCCGCAAGAAACTCGGTATCACGGTGACGGATCTCGCCGCTGCGACCGGCATATCGCTCGGCATGTTGTCGAAGATCGAGAATGGCAATATTTCGCCGTCGCTGACGACGCTGCAATCGCTGTCACGCGCCCTCGGCGTGCCGCTCACCGCCTTTTTCCGCCGTTACGAGGAGCCGCGTAACGCTGTCTTCGTCAAGGCGGGACAGGGTGTCGAACTCGAACGCCGCGGCACGCGCGCGGGCCATCAATATAATCTGCTCGGACACATCGACAATAATACGAGCGGCGTCATCGTTGAGCCCTACCTCATAACCCTGACCGCGGATTCCGACGTCTTCCCGACCTTCCAGCACGAGGGCATGGAGTTTCTCTATATGCTCGAAGGCGAGGTCGTTTATCGTCATGGCGACCAGCTTTTCCCTATGCAACCGGGCGACAGCTTGTTCTTTGATGCCGATGCGCCGCATGGCCCCGAAGTGCTTGTCAAGCTGCCGAGCCGCTACCTGTCGATCATTAGCTATCCACAAGTGAACAAGAATACCTAACTTGCCTTAAAAGAAAAAATTATTCTTCCTAGTTGAAGTTCAAAAAAAGACCTGTTACTCATTTTGCAGATGCGAACGGAGGGTTTGATCATGTGCGGAATTGTCGGTCTCTTCCTGAAGGATAAAAGCCTGGAGCCTCAGCTCGGAGCGCTCCTGTCGTCCATGCTGGTGACGATGACCGATCGCGGGCCGGATAGCGCCGGCATTGCCATCTATGGCGACGGTGACGGCGACAAGGCGAAGATCACCGTTCAGTCCGCCAGTCCGAAGAAGGATTTCGCTGGCCTGGAAACGGAATTGATGAGGGCGCTCGACAGCTATCTTTCGATCGAGGTCAAGAGTACGCATGCGGTCATCACCTTGCCAAGGAACCGGCTCGACGACGGCCGCGCGGCAATCGCCGAACTTCGTCCCGACGTGCGGATCATGAGCAGCGGCGATGCGATCGAGATCTATAAGGAAACCGGCCTGCCGAAGGATGTCGTTTCCCGCTTTTCCGTCACCGCGATGGCGGGCACGCACGGTATCGGCCACACGCGCATGGCAACGGAGTCCGCCGTGACGACGCTTGGCGCCCATCCTTTCTCGACCGGCTCCGACCAGTGCCTTGTGCACAACGGCTCGCTGTCGAACCACAACAATCTTCGCCGCGAACTGAAGCATCAGGGCATGACCTTCGAGACGGAAAACGACTCCGAGGTTGCCGCTGCCTATCTGACGGCCGAGATGGCCAAGGGGAAGAATCTGGGTGAAGCGCTGGAGAGCGCGGTCGACGACCTCGACGGTTTTTTCACCTTCGTCGTCGGCACCAAGTCAGGCTTCGGCGTCGTGCGCGATGCGATCGCCTGCAAGCCTGCCGTCATGGCTGAAACGGATCGTTATGTTGCTTTCGGCTCGGAATATCGTGCGCTTGTCAGCCTGCCCGGCATCGAAGCGGCGCGTGTCTGGGAGCCGGAGCCGGCAACCGTTTATTTCTGGGAACGCTGAAAGCCGGCATGGCAACTTCAACCTATCGGTTCGATTTCATTTCAGGACGATTATATGCCCACATTTGATCTTGCGGTGACCCCGCTTCGCGATCTCAATCAGACCCTGCACGACATTGTACAGGGCGATAACGACCTTCAGTTCGAAGTCGTCAATCCGCGTGGCCATCATGCGGTCGCCGCCGGCGTGCACGCGCCTGTCAGCATCGATATCCGCGGCAGCGTCGGCTATTACTGCGGCGGCATGAACGACGAGGCCGTTATCACTGTGCACGGTTCGGCTGGCCCCGGTGTCGGCGAGAACATGGTGTCCGGCCGGATAACCGTCAAAGGCGACGCCAGCCAGTACGCGGGCGCGACCGGTTGCGGTGGCCTTTTGGTGATCGAAGGCAATGCCTCGTCGCGCTGCGGCATCTCCATGAAAGGTATCGATATCGTCGTGCGTGGCAATATCGGCCACATGTCCGCTTTCATGGCGCAAGCCGGCAACCTCGTCGTTCTCGGCGACGCTGGCGAGGCGCTTGGCGACTCCCTCTACGAGGCACGCATCTTCGTGCGCGGCAAGGTCCAAAGCCTCGGCGCCGACTGTATTGAGAAGGAGATGCGCTCCGAGCACATCGAATTGCTCGGCCGCCTCCTCGAAAAGGCCGGCATCACCGATGCAAGGCCCGAGGAATTCAGCCGCTACGGTTCCGCCCGCAAGCTCTATAGCTTCCACGTCGACAATGCCGACGCCTACTAAGCCCTATCGAGGTTCTTCATGAGCTATCACAATCCGCCCACAAAGCCTCGCCTTTCGGCAACCTTCGACGAATATACGATGTCGGAAATCCGACGCGCGGCGGCGACCGGCATCTATGACATCCGCGGCGGCGGCGCCAAGCGTAAATTGCCGCATTTCGACGACCTTCTCTTTCTTGGCGCCTCGATCTCCCGCTATCCGCTGGAGGGCTATCGCGAAAAATGCGGCACTAATGTCGTGCTCGGCTCGCGCTTCGCCAAGAAGCCGATCGAATTGAAGATCCCGATCACCATTGCGGGCATGAGCTTCGGCTCGCTCTCCGGGCCTGCCAAGGAGGCGCTCGGCCGTGGCGCGACAATAGCCGGCACGTCGACCACCACGGGCGACGGCGGCATGACGGAGGAGGAACGAGGTCATTCGCAGCTCCTCGTCTATCAATATCTTCCCTCGCGCTACGGCATGAACCCGAAGGATCTGCGACGTGCCGATGCGATCGAGATCGTTGTGGGCCAGGGCGCCAAGCCTGGCGGCGGCGGCATGCTGCTCGGTCAGAAGATCTCCGATCGCGTTGCCGAGATGCGCACGCTGCCGAAGGGCATCGATCAGCGCTCGGCCAGCCGTCACCCGGATTGGACCGGTCCGGACGATCTCGAGATCAAGATTCTCGAACTGCGCGAAATCACCAACTGGGAAAAGCCGATCTACGTGAAGGTCGGTGGCGCGCGGCCCTATTACGATACGGCGCTTGCCGTGAAGGCCGGCGCCGACGTCGTCGTGCTCGACGGCATGCAAGGCGGTACTGCTGCAACGCAGGAAGTCTTCATCGAGCATGTCGGCATGCCGACGCTTGCCTGCATCCGGCCGGCCGTCCAGGCGCTGCAGGATCTCGGTATGCACCGCAAGGTTCAGCTTATCGTCTCCGGCGGTATCCGCAATGGCGCTGACGTGGCAAAGGCGCTGGCGCTCGGCGCCGATGCTGTCTCCATCGGCACGGCAGCGCTTATCGCAATCGGCGAGAACGATCCGCGCTGGACGGCCGATTATGAAGCGCTCGGGACGACGGCTGCCGCCTATGATGACTGGCATGAGGGCAAGGATCCGGCCGGCATCACCACGCAGGATCCCGAACTGATGAAGCGTGTCGATCCGGTGGCCGCCGGCCGCCGCCTGGCAAACTATCTGAAGGTCATGGCGCTCGAAGCACAGACCATCGCCCGGGCCTGCGGCAAAAACCATGTCCACAACCTCGAACCGGAGGATCTCTGCGCGCTGACCATCGAGGCATCCGCCATGGCGCAGGTGCCGCTTGCCGGCACGAACTGGATCCCGGGAAAGGGAGGCTACTGATTTCTACCGGCCGGGCGAACATCCCGGCCGTTTCGCATCCATAACCAAAGTGTCTCTAAGAAATCCAAAGGGGAACGAGAATGACACTGGATCTTGCTGCTTTTGCGAAAGACAAAGGCATCAAATACTTCATGATCAGCTATACCGATCTCTTCGCCGGCCAGCGCGCCAAGCTGGTGCCGGCACAGGCGATCGCCGGCATGCAGGAAGAGGGCGCGGGTTTTGCAGGTTTCGCCACCTGGCTCGACATGACTCCCGCTCATCCTGATTTGTTCGCGGTACCGGACGCATCTTCTGTCATCCAACTCCCATGGAAGAAGGATGTCGCCTGGGTCGCCGCCGATTGTATGATGGAAGGCGAACTTGTCGCCCAGGCGCCGCGCAACGTGCTGAAGAGGCTCATCGAGCAAGCCGAGGCGGAGGGCAAGCGGGTCAAGACCGGCGTCGAGGCGGAATTCTTCCTGATCACCGCCGACGGCTCCAAGATTTCAGACGAATACGATACCGCTGAAAAGCCCTGCTACGACCAGCAGGCTGTCATGCGTCGCTATGATGTCATTGCCGAAATCTGCGACTACATGCTCGAACTCGGTTGGGGCGCCTATCAGAACGATCACGAGGACGCCAACGGCCAGTTCGAGATGAACTGGGAATTCGACGACGCGCTAAAGACAGCCGACAAGCATTCCTTCTTCAAGTTCATGGTGAAGTCGATCGCCGAAAAGCACGGGCTTCGCGCTACCTTCATGCCGAAGCCTTTCAAGGGGCTCACCGGCAATGGCTGCCATTGCCATATCTCGGTCTGGGACAATGACAGCAGGACAAACGTCTTTGCCGACAGGGAAGCGGAATTCGGCCTCTCGGCGGAAGGCAGGCACTTTCTTGGCGGTATCATGAAACATGCCTCGTCGCTTGCGGCGATCACCAATCCGACGGTCAATTCCTACAAGCGCATCAACGCGCCGCGCACGACGTCGGGCGCCACCTGGTCGCCGAACACGGTGACCTGGACCGGCAATAACCGCACCCATATGGTGCGCGTGCCTGGGCCTGGCCGTTTCGAACTGCGCCTGCCGGACGGTGCGGTCAATCCCTATCTGCTTCAGGCCATCATCATTGCAGCCGGCCTCGACGGCCTCCGCAGCAGGGCCGATCCCGGCCTGCATCACGATATCGATATGTATGCGGAGGGTCACCTGGTGAAGAATGCGCCGCGTCTGCCGCTCAATTTGCTGGATGCTCTTCGGGCCTATGACGAGGACGAGGGCCTGAAGCAGGCGATCGGTTCAGAGTTCTCCGAAGCCTATCTCAAGCTCAAGCATCAGGAATGGAACGCCTACTGCTCGCACTTTACGCAGTGGGAGCGCGACAGCACGCTCGATATCTGAGTGCGTAGCGAAAAGATGCCTGAATTGACCCATGTGCCGCGGCGCAATCCCCCGGCACACGGGCGGATTTCTGGCCGTCGACGGCGGAGGAAGAGCACCATGACGAGCTATGTAGTGACAGTGACGTGTAAGTCGACCCGCGGGATCGTTGCGGCGATAGCGAATTATCTGGCCGATCAAGGCTGCAACATCGTCGACTCCAGCCAGTTCGACGATCTCGATACCGGCAAGTTCTTCATGCGGGTCTCCTTCATCTCCGAAGAAGGTGTGGCTCAGGACGCCTTGGTCGAAGGCTTCAAGCCGGTCGCCGCCAAATTCGAGATGGACGCCGAGATCTACGATGCCCATAAGCGCATGAAGGTGCTGCTGATGGTGTCGCGCTTCGGCCATTGCCTCAACGACCTGCTCTACCGCTGGAAGATCGGCGCGCTGCCGATCGACATCGTCGGCGTCGTCTCCAACCATTTCGATTATCAGAAGGTAGTCGTCAACCACGACATTCCCTTCCACCACATCAGGGTGACGAAGGACAACAAGCCGCAGGCCGAAGCCCAGCTCATGGAACTCGTCGAGCAGACCGGCACCGAGCTGATCGTGCTGGCCCGCTACATGCAGGTGCTGTCGGATGCGCTCTGCAAGAAGATGTCGGGCCGGATCATCAACATCCACCATTCCTTCCTGCCGAGCTTCAAGGGCGCCAACCCCTACAAGCAGGCCTATGAGCGCGGCGTCAAGCTGATCGGCGCGACGGCGCATTACGTCACCGGCGATCTGGATGAAGGTCCGATCATCGAGCAGGACACCGCGCGCATCACGCATGCGCAATCGGCCGAGGACTATGTCTCGATCGGCCGCGATGTCGAAAGCCAGGTGCTGGCCCGCGCCATCCATGCCCATATCCACTACCGCACCTTTCTCAACGGCAACCGCACCATCGTCTTCCCGGCGAGCCCCGGAAGCTATGCTTCGGAGCGGATGGGGTGAGCAATGGCTGACATCATTGATGGCAAGCAGGTGGCTGCTTCGGTAATTGATGCGGTGAAGACCGCGACCGCTGCGCTCGAAAGGGACACGGGCACGAAGACCGGACTGGCCGTCGTCATCGTCGGCGATGATCCGGCCAGCCACACCTATGTCAGCTCCAAGAGCCGCATGGCCAAGGAATGCGGCTTCAATTCCATCCAGCACACGCTGCCCGCCGAGACGACGCAGGATGAGCTGGCAAGGCTGGTGGCGTCGCTGAACGAGGACGCTGCCATTCATGGCATCCTGGTGCAATTGCCATTGCCGAAGCACCTGAATGCCGAAGCGATCATCCAGTCGATCCGGCCGGACAAGGACGTCGACGGCTTGAATGTCGTTAATGCCGGCAAGCTGGCGACCGGCGATCTCGACACCGGCCTGATCTCCTGCACGCCGGCCGGCGCCATGCTGCTGGTGCGCCGCATGCATGGCGAAGACCTGTCGGGTCTCACCGCCGTCGTCATCGGCCGCTCCAACCTCTTCGGCAAGCCGATGGCGCAGCTGCTGATTCATGCCAATGCGACCGTGACGACGGCGCATTCGCGCACGAAGGACTTGGCCGCCGTCGCCCGCGGCGCCGATATTCTGGTGGCCGCCGTCGGCCGGCCGGAAATGGTGAAGGCGGATTGGATCAAGCCCGGTGCGACCGTCATCGATGTTGGCATCAACCGCATCGCCGCGCCGGACAAGGGGGAGGGCAAGACCCGCCTTGTCGGCGATGTCGCCTTTACGGAAGCCATGGAGGTTGCCGCGGTTATCACTCCGGTGCCGGGTGGCGTCGGCCCGATGACCATCGCCATGCTGATGGCCAATACATCCATTGCCGCACATCGTGCCGCCGGCAAGCCGGCGCCGAAGTTCTGAGTGAATACCGTTGGGGGCGGAGCCGACAAAATCGTTACCATCGGCTTGCCACGGCGTAAAAGACGATTATAGTCAAGAAATAAATATTCCGTACAGGAAAAAAGAGGGAACGAAATGACGTTATCTTGGCGTTTCTCCGCCTTGGCGGACCGGCATCGCGCTCTGGGGTCGAAGCTTGAGGACTGGAGCGGAATGGGCACCGCCTGGACATACGATAAGGACATGTCCGAAGAGCATGTCGCGATCCGGACCAAGGCCGGCATCATGGACGTCTCGGGCCTGAAAAAGGTTCATCTTGTCGGCCCGCATGCCATCGCCGTCCTCGACTACATCACCACCCGCGACATGACGAAGATCTATCCCGGCCGCTCGGTCTACGCCGCGATGCTGAACGACCGCGGCCATTTCACCGAGGATTGTATCGTCTATCGCACCGGCCCGAATTCCTGGATGCTGGTGCATGGCTCGGGCTCCGGCCACGAGGAAATCGTCAAGCAGGCGGCGGGCCGCAATTGCGCCGTGCTTTTCGACGACGACCTGCACGATCTCTCGCTGCAGGGGCCGATCGCGGTCGATTATCTCGCCAAATATGTGCCTGGCATCCGCGATCTCAAATATTTCCATCATATGCAGACCACGCTTTTCGGCGCGCCGGTAATGATCTCGCGCACCGGCTATACGGGCGAGCGTGGTTATGAAATCTTCGTGCGCGGTCAGGATGCCGTCATGGTGTGGGACCGGATTGTCGCCGAAGGCGAAGATATGGGGATCATTCCCTGCTGCTTCAGCGTCCTCGACATGTTGCGCGTCGAAAGTTACCTGCTCTTCTATCCCTACGACAATTCTCAGATGTATCCCTTTGCCGACCAGCCACCCGGCGACAGTCTTTGGGAACTTGGCCTCGACTTCACGGTCAGCCCCGGCAAGACCGGCTTCCGCGGTGCTGAAGAACATGCGCGCCTGAAGGGAAAGGAACGCTTCAAAATCTTCGGCATGCTGATCGATGCCGATGGCCCCGCCGATCTCGGCGACGAGGTCTTTGCCGACGGAAAGAAGGTCGGCGTCATCACCTGCCCGAGCTATTCCGCGCTGACGGGGAAATCCATGGCGATCGCCCGTCTCGACGTCGATAAGGCCGTGCAAGGCACAAAGCTTGAGGTTCGCGGCAAGAACGTCAAAGCCGATGCGACCGCGCATACACTGCCATTCGACGATCCGGAGAAGAAGAAGCGGACCGCCGTCGGTTAGGGAGCGCGCCATGCTCGTTGAAGGCATCAAGAGCCGACCCGTCTACAGAGGCCTGATCATCCAGCCGAAGGCGCGCAAGCATATTTTCGCTCTGGAAGGCGAGGGCGCGCTGGCCCTTACCGAGCAGCAGGCTGCGCTTGACGAAACGGCGCTCGCTCGAAGCGAAGTCCTCTATGTAGCACGTGGTTCGCGGGGCAAGGGCCGTGATGAGATCCTGCGCAGGTTCGGCGCCGATATGTTCTTCGCAGCGCCGACGATCGCGACGCTGCTCTTCCGCCTCAAAGGTTCGCTCGCCACCGCCCATATGGGCACGCGGCTTTATATTGCCGGCACCGAAGGCTTTATCGGCCAGGCGATGATGGTGGCGCTCGATTACGGTATGGACCACGCCTCGGTCATGACGGAGCATCGTGGTTCTCTGGCGCGTCGTGTGCAATGTGTCCACTGCAAAGGCATCACCGAGGACGTCACCCATAGCCCCTTCACCTGTAGCCATTGCGGCCTTCCGCTGCTCGTGCGCGATCACTATTCGCGCCGCCTCGGCGCCTTCCAGGGCGTCAATATCGATGCGGAAGAGCCTGGAAATGCACCCGATCCGGAGGAATTGTTCCTGTGAGCGGCGGTACTGAAATTCCAGTTAGGGTAACGAAGGTGACGCCGGTCGCCCATCGCATCAAGCGCTTCCGCTTCGAGCGCCTGGATGGCATGCCGATGCCCTATTTCTCCGGCGGCGCCCATATCATCGTCTCGATGAACGATGACGGCCATATCAGGCGTAACGCCTATTCGCTGATGTCGCCTCCGCATGATTGCACGGCCTATGAGGTCAGTGTGCTGCATGTCGAGGATTCACGCGGCGGCTCCACCTTCATGCATGAGAAAGTGAGTGAAGGGGACGAACTGAAGGTCAGCTATCCGGTTAACCTCTTCCAGCCGGATTGGCGCGCCCGCAAGCATCTGCTGATCGCCGGCGGCATCGGTATCACGCCGTTCATCGCGATGATGGAGCAGTTTTCCCGCGAGGGCGGCAATTTCGAGCTGCACTACGCGGTGCGCGCCCGCGACCGCGGCGCCTATTGCGAGGAACTCGTCGCGCGCTATGGCCCCCATCGCGTGAAGATTTATTGCGACGTCGAAAAGAATTTTATTCCGTTCGCCCGCCTGCTCGAGAGCCAGCCGCTCGGCACGCATCTCTATGTGTGCGGCCCCTCCGGCATGATCGACGGAGTGCTGAAGGCAGGGTTGGAGGCCGGCTGGCCGGAGCAGAACCTGCATTCCGAGCGCTTTCTCTCTTCGCAACCCGGCAAGCCCTTCTCGATAAAGCTAACGCGTTCCGGGAAGACGGTTCATGTCGGCCATCACGAAAGCATGCTGGAGGCGATCGAGGCGGCAGGTGTAGACGCGCCTTTTCTCTGTCGCGGCGGGGCTTGTGGACAGTGCGAGACCGCGGTCGCCGCCTGCGAGGGCAAGCTTTTGCACCACGACGTCTATCTGACAGATGAAGAAAAGACTTCCGGCCGCAAGGTGATGATCTGCGTCTCCCGCTTCGAGGGAAACACACTGCATCTCGACCTTTAGGCATCGGGCCGAACCAGGAGAACGGACATGGCAATCGCCTTCAAGCAGGAAACGTTCCGGGACGATTTCAGCTATCGAAACAGTCCGGAAAATATCCGGCGTTTTCCCTTTCCCTTCGACCGCGACGAGTACATGTATTCCGTCAACATGGAACCGCATGTGAAGGGGCAAAATGGAACCGTTTACGAAAGCCTCATCGATGTCGATGAGCATTATGTTGCCGAAATGCGCGACCGGGCTCTCGTGCTGAAGGAGGATCCGCTGCGCTATCAGGCGCTGCCGCATATGATGACGGCACAATGGGACACGCTGGAACTGTTGATGGAAGAACAGGCCTCCGGCTATCCCGAACACTTCTCCCTGGTCAAAAACGGTGACCAGTGGCGTTGGATCAATCGGCCACTCGGCATCGATGACAGCTTCACGTTCGGGGATGCGTCGACGCTGCCCTATGAGCCGTTCGAATATATCACCCGTCAGGCCCAGGGCGACTTCTGCATCGTCGACCAGCGCGACGGCAACCTCTGGATGGATGCCGGCATGGTCACAACACAGGCCGACTGGTCGCTCGATTTCGACATCGGCATGAATTTCATGGAATGGCATGGACCGGTGCCGCTCGCCCATCAGATCGGCATCTTCGACCGCGCGCTGAAATTCCTCCTGAACCTGCAACAGGGCAAGCCGACGCGCCGCTTCAACTGGACGATGACCATCAATCCGCGCCTCGACACCAGCCCGGAAAACTATCCCAAATGGGGCCCGGACCGCACGACGGTAACACCCGACAATGTCGGCGAGAAAGTGCATCTGCGCGTCGAATTGCAGAGTCTATGGCGCCTGCCGCGTTCGAACGCAATTCTGTTCGTCATCCGCTGCTATCTGATGAACATGAGCGAACTCGTCACCGTCCCGAAATGGGCGCGACGGTTTCCGCGTGTGCTGCGCACGCTGCCGCCGGAACTGATCGACTACAAGGGGCTCACACGCTTCCGCGAGACCACGATCGACTGGCTTTCAAAATACGACGACGGCGCCTCGACCAGTCCCGGCTTCTTCCCGGATTGATGCCGAACGAAGCGTTCGAACGACCGCACGCGACAAGAATTTCGATATAATCAAGAGGGGAATGCTTCATGACAAGAGTTGCCGTTATCGGCGCGGGTCCCTCGGGGCTGGCACAGTTGCGCGCCTTCCAGTCGGCTGCCAAGAAGGGTGCCGACATTCCGGAAGTCGTCTGCTTCGAAAAACAGTCGGACTGGGGAGGGCTTTGGAATTACACTTGGCGGACCGGCCTAGACGAATATGGCGAGCCGGTTCACGGCAGCATGTATCGTTACCTGTGGTCGAACGGCCCGAAGGAATGCCTGGAATTCGCAGACTATTCGTTCGAGGAGCATTTCGGCAAGCCGATCGCCTCCTATCCGCCACGTGCCGTCCTCTGGGACTATATCAAGGGACGCGTTGAGAAAGCGGATGTGCGCAAGTGGGTTCGCTTCAGCACGCCGGTGCGCATGGTGCGTTTCGATGAGGAGGCGAAGAAATTCACGGTCACGGCGCACGACCGCGTCGAAGATCGCATGTATGACGAGGCGTTCGATTATGTCGTGGTCGCCACCGGACATTTCTCGACGCCGAACGTTCCCTATTTCGAGGGTGTCAAGACCTTCAACGGCCGTGTGCTGCATGCCCATGACTTCCGCGATGCGCTGGAATTCAAGGGCAAGGACATCCTCATCGTCGGCCGCAGCTATTCGGCCGAAGACATTGGATCGCAATGCTGGAAATACGGCGCCAAGTCGGTGACGACGAGCTACCGCTCGAAGCCGATGGGCTTCAAATGGCCGGAGAATTTCGAGGAACGGCCACTACTGACCCGACTTGAAAACAAGACGGCGTACTTTCTCGATGGATCATCGAAGGATGTCGACGCGCTGATCCTCTGCACCGGATATCAACACCATTTCCCCTTCCTGCCGGACGAGTTGCGCTTGAAGACCGCCAACCGGCTGTGGGCCGACGGCCTCTACAAGGGCGTGATCTTCGACAAGAATCCGCAACTCTTCTACATCGGCATGCAGGACCAATTTTATACCTTCAACATGTTCGACGTGCAGGCCTGGTGGGCGCGCGACGTTATGATGGGCCGCATCAAGCTGCCATCGGAAGAGGGCCTGAAGGCGAATTTCGACATGTGGCGCGCCCGCGAGGAAACGCTGGAAGATGCCGAGCAGATGATCTGGTACCAGGGCGATTACGTGAAGGAGCTGCTTGCCGAAACCGACTATCCGAGCTTCGACATCGAAGGCACCAACAAGACCTTCATGGAGTGGGAGCACCACAAGGCGGAGAACGTCATGGGTTTCCGCGACCATGCCTATCGCTCGCTGATGACCGGCAACATGTCGCCGAAGCATCATACGCCCTGGGTCGATGCACTTGACGATTCCATGGAGGAATATCTGCGCAACTAGTGGCCTCCAGTGTTGCGTAACCGGCAAGGCGCGCGCGCCGTCGCCCTTGCCGGCCTATTCGAGACGAAATGAAGCAATTTGATCCGCAATTCCTTTTTCTTCGGGCATGGTCTTCATGGATTTTCAAACGAGCATTCTCGGCCGCATGAGCGGCTTTCTCTATCGTTGCCGCGCCGATGAGAACTATACGATGCTGGAAATGACCGACGGCATCGAGCGTGTCTTCGGCTATCCCGCGGATGAAATCATCGGCAATCGGACACGGACCTTCACTTCGATCATGTGCGGGGATGACGTGCCTCTCATGGACAATGTCGTCGGCATGGCGCTGGAAAAGCACACCGATTGGACGATGGAATACCGCATCCGTCACAATAACGGGCATTACATCTGGGTGACGGAAACCGGCGGCGGTGTTTGGGCCGAGAACGGCGAGCTGCTTTATCTGGAAGGCAGCATCATCAATATCGAATCGCTCTATCAGCGCATAGACGAGCAGACGGCCGACATGCGAGTGACGGTGTCGAAGACCGGCGAGATCCTGCAGTCACTGCGTTACCTGAAATTGCTTGCCGTCAACGCCGGCATCGAGGCGGCAAGAGCCGGAACCGCGGGATCCGGCTTCGCGGTCTTGGCGGCGGAAATGCGTACGCTCGCCAACTCCTCGGAAGAGGCGGCGCGGGCGATCTCGAATGCTCAGCGCAAGACGGATTGAAGCTCAGGACCGTGGCCGCGTCTTTTGCGGGTCGTAGTGTGAGAGCGGCACGATGATGGCCGGCAAGCGTTTTTGCTGGCCGTCGAGTTTGCCGATCTCGACCGCTGTGCCGACCGTGGCATGGGTCACGTCAATGCGGGCAAGCGCGATCGTCTTGCCGAGAATCGGCGAGCGGGTGGCGCTGGTGACGACGCCGACCTGTGCTCGGCCGATATGAACACAATCGCCATGGCCGACCGCCTCATTGGCCTGGACATCCAGCCCGACCAGAAGGTGGCGTGGGTTCTCCTTGCGGCGGATCAGCGCCTCGCGGCCTATGAAATCGTCTTGTTTGGATTTCAGCGGCACGGTGAAACCGATGCCGGCCTCGAAGGGGTCGGTCTGATCGGTGAATTCGTGATGGGCAAAAATCAGCCCCGCCTCGATGCGCACCATGTCTAGGGCCTCAAGACCCATGGGCTTCAGACCATGCGGCTGGCCTGACTCCCAGACTGCGTCGAAGACAGTCAAAGCATCTTTGGGATGGCAGAAGATTTCGTAACCGAGTTCGCCGGTATAGCCGGTGCGCGAGACAACGACAGGAGCACCCTCGAAGCCGCCGATGCGGCCGACGGAAAAGCGGAACCATTCGAGTTCGCCGATCGTCGGCTGGCGCGGCGCTGTCCAGATGATCTCCCTCAAAATGTCGCGGCTCTTCGGTCCCTGCACGGCGATATTATGCATCTGGTCGGTCGATGAGCGCACCCAGGCCTTGAAGCCCTTTTTCTCGGCCTGCTCGCGCAGCCAGATGCCGCTGTAGTCATCGCCGCCGATCCAACGGAAATTCTTGTCGCCGAGCCGGAAGAGCGTGCCGTCGTCGATCATACCGCCGTTTTCGTAGCACATGGCGGAGTAGACGACCTGGCCGGTCGAAAGCTTGCGGACATCGCGTGTCAGGCAATATTGCAGCAGCTCTTCGGCATCCGGTCCCGTGACCTCGAACTTTCGGAGCGGCGAGAGATCGATAACCGCCGCTCGTTCCCGGCAGGCCCAATATTCCTCGACCGGGCCTTCGGCCGCAAAGCGGTTCGGCAGCCAGTAGCCGCGATATTCGGTGTAATCCCGCGTCAGGGCGGAGAGACGGGGATGGAAGGCGGTTTCCCGCGTCAGTTCGGCGTCTGAATCAGGGGTCATGCGATAGGCTACCGCTCGTGAGAATTTCTCTTTTCCGGAAAAGGTGCGGACATGGATATCCGTCGGATCCCAGCCGTTTGCCGCATCGATATCATCAGGGCAAGAGGAGGAGACACAGACAAGGTCCGTCAGCGCCCGCATCAGCACATAGTCGCCCGGCCGCGACCAGGGCTCGTCGAGGTAGAGCTGATTGTTGTGATCGATATTGGTATTGTAGAAATAGTTGAGT
Organism: Rhizobium jaguaris; assembly: GCF_003627755.1. Classification (NCBI taxonomy): domain Bacteria; kingdom Pseudomonadati; phylum Pseudomonadota; class Alphaproteobacteria; order Hyphomicrobiales; family Rhizobiaceae; genus Martinezella; species Martinezella jaguaris. The sequence goes on from NZ_CP032695.1 coordinate 171,031, forward strand.
GCTTCCCAGCCCTTGCGGCCGGCTATGCCATAAGGCGCCAGCGCTGCATTGAAGTTGTCCGTGCAGTTTGCATGCCCCGGATAGCCCATATCGTCGTAATAACGGGAGTTGCAGGCGGTCGCGAAGGCGTCGTGGCGGCCAACCGTGTCCTGGACGATCTCCACCAGTGGCTCGAAATCGCGGTCGAAAGCCTTGGACGGCAAGCCCGGCGTCGGGTAGCTGCGGCCGAGCAAAGTGCGTGTGACGGTGGAATCGAGCGCCAGATCCAGGCCTTTGTCCACCTTGCGTGCAGCAAAAGCCTGAAAATCGGTGCATTGCCGGCCATAGACGTCGATGATCTGGATGAACTCGCCCGCGCGGACGAAATAGGCGGATGCGGTCGCGGCCCTGATGCGGATATCTTCGATCGGATCGGCCACTGGCTCGGGCAGGGCGGAGAGATAGTCGCGGATGACTCGGCTGCGCCGGATCCTGATCTCGATCGGCGTTGCCGTATCCTGCGTCTGCGGCGACATTGCTTCGCCCGGCGCTGCAACGATCAGTAGGCCTTCCAGGGCGATGGCAAATTCAACCTTGCTGCCAGGAGACGAGGCTTGTCCAAAGATTCGAACGGTACCAGCCGAAGCGAGATCGGCGCCACGCCGCTGCAGGGCGGTGCGTGTTCGGATCGCACTTTCCGCGTCGGAGGACAGGATGCCCTTCAGTCCCTCGGCGGCATTCGTAAAGGCGGCACCGAGGCCCTCAGATTGGAAACGGCCGTTCTCGCCGAGAAAGGAAATCTCGCAGACCTGACCGCCCTCACTGTCGGTCACCGCCACATGATCGCCGGGCTCGACGCGCACGACCAGCGATCCACCGCCCTTGCAGCGGTAGCGCTCGGTATCGCCCGGTAGCGTCGGTATGCCGGGATAGCGGACGATGCTAGCCGAAATGGGCCGAGCCCCGGCCATCGTCGGATGGAGATTTCGCATGTGACCCTCTTGAGGGGAATGATGTGCATCGCAGCACTCTGGTCATGCTGACAAAATGCTCTCCGAAAGTAAAGGGATATTGACTAAAAAGAAAAAATCTTCACTATGTATAAAGGGTCGAGACTCGGAAATCCGTGTGGGAATACGGACGTTAAAACCACCGGCAGGCCTGCGATGCCATGGGAGGCACGTTCAGGGAGACGTACGAGAGATACGTCCGGAACAACAGAATGGGGAACTTCACCGATGACGGATTTAGTCGACGCCGGCGTAGCAGCCGGCACCGAAGGTAAGCTTATACGCGCGCTCGACTGGAAGGGCGCATTCTGGGTTGCTGCGGGCGTACCGCCGCTCGTTCTCTTTTCCATCGGCGGCATCGCGGGTGCGACCGGCAAGCTTGCCTTTGCCGTGTGGATCATCTCGATGATCATGGGATTTCTGCAATCCTTCACTTACGCGGAAATTGCTGGAATGTTCGGCAACAAGTCCGGCGGCGCCTCGGTCTATGGTGCCACCGCATGGCTGCGCTATTCGAAGTTCATCGCGCCGCTCTCCGTCTGGTGCAATTGGTTCGCCTGGTCGCCGGTGCTGTCCCTTGGCTGCGCTATCGCGGCCGGTTATATCTTGAATGCCTTCTTCCCGATTCCAGCGGCGGATTCGCAGGCCGTCATCGCCTGGATCAGCGCGCATGCCGCTTCCGTAACGGCCGATAGCCCTCGCGTCGCCGAATATATTGCCGCCCATGCCGGTACCTCGGCGGAAGACGCCGTCAAGGCACTACTGAGCGCCGACGGCATTGCCGCGCTGACGCCGCCAATCCGGAGCTGGTCGCTTCTCAGCTTCAGCATTCCGTTCCTCGCAACCGCCAATATCAACGCCACCTTCTTTATAGGTGGGATCCTGATGCTGATCATCTTCGCGATCCAGCATCGTGGTATTTCCGAAACGGCAAGTGTCCAGAAATGGCTGGCGATCATCGTTCTCGTGCCGCTGCTCATCATCGGCCTCTATCCGATCGTCAGCGGCCAGATCGTCGCTGCCAATGTCACCGGCCTCGTTCCGCCGACGGCGGCCTATGCCGGCACCGACGGCAGTTGGAGCAATGGCGGATGGACGCTCTTTCTCGGCGGCCTCTACATCGCCGCCTGGTCGACCTACGGTTTCGAAACCGCCGTCTGCTATACCCGCGAGCTCAAGAACCCGAAGACTGACACGTTCAAGGCGATCTTCTATTCCGGTCTTGTCTGCTGCCTGTTCTTCTTCCTCGTACCCTTCGCCTTCCAGGGCGTGCTTGGCCATGCCGGCATGTTGGCGCCTGGCATCGTTGACGGCACCGGGGTGGCGGAAGCGCTCGGCGGCCTGATCGGCGCCGGCCGCATCGTCACGCAGCTCCTCGTCGTCCTGATGATCCTCGCCCTCTTCCTGGCCATTATGACAGCGATGGCAGGTTCTTCGCGGACGCTCTACCAAGGTTCGAAGGATGGCTGGCTGCCGAAATATCTCGACCATGTCAACGGGAACGGCGCACCAACCAGGGCGATGTGGACGGACTTCGCGTTCAATCTCTGCCTTCTGGCGATCGCTTCGGATGCAAGCGGTTACTTCTTCGTGCTCGCTGTCTCCAACGTCGGCTACATCATCTTCAATTTCCTGAACCTGAATTCGGGCTGGATCCATCGCGTCGACTCCGGCCACATCGAACGCCCCTGGAAGGCACCGACTTGGTTGATCGGCCTCAACACAGTTCTCGCCTTCGTCAATGCCCTCTTCCTTGGTGCCGGCGCCAAGGTCTGGGGCTACGCCAACGCTCTCTGGGTCGGCTTTGCCTTCGCCGCGCTGATCCTGCCGGTCTTCGCCTATCGACACTATGTCCGCGATGGCGGCAAGTTCCCGGCCGGCGCCATGGAGGATCTCGGCCTGGTTGGACAGGATTTGGGTGTCAAAAAGGCGGGTACTTTGCCGTATGTGGCGCTCGCCGGCGGCCTCGCCATCGTGTTGATCGCCAATTGGATTTTCCAACTGCCAGCATAGGCAGAGGCACGACCAGCATTTTCCTGTCGACACCCCATGTATCGCTGGCAGTTGCGCAGCTTGTAGAGGATCGGATGACGCCGAGGACTTACCCCCTCGGCGCTTCCATCCTTCAAAAGGGGCTGTTGCGCCGCGGGCTAGCCCGGCAGGGCGGAAACCAAGCGGGCACGATTGGTGAAGGAGCGTACGATTAGCCGGTTGAAAGCGGAAGTTGCACCGGCTTCGAGATTGGCTTGCTCAAGTCGCGATGAGTGAACAGGCGGGCCAATCAAGCAGGCGGCTCCGCCGAGATACCTAGGGCGCGGACTGATTAGCATGCAACCAAATTTGGATTGATGCGAGTTTGACGAACGCCAGATAGTTGGCTGCGAGCTTGTCATATCGGGTTGCAACGCACCGACATTGCTTGATCTTGTTGAAGAACCGTTCGATCAAGTTGCGCGCGCCCTCGCGAGCGACCCATATCTTGATGATTGTTGTCGGCGATGCAAGCTCCGTGCTGGTGCACGCGGACGACCGAGGTATCGATCATTTGGATCGCCGCGTCACGACCTGCGGCCAGTGCATCCATGATCCGGTCCTAGACGCCAGCCCGCCGCCACCGAACGAAGCGATTGTAACAAGTGGTGCGGGGACCGTAGTTCTTCGGCAGGTCGCGCCATGGCGCACCAGAACGTAGTACCCAAAAAGATGCCATTGAGCACGCGATGGTCATTTACGCGCCGGACGCCGCTCGGCTTGTTCGGCAGCATCGGTTTGATGGCGGTCCATTCGTGATCGCTGAGTTCGTAGCGCATGATTCGTGCCTCCGGTTTCGGAGCTTGAATCACGTCTCGGGCCGCGCCATCAACCGGCCGCGCCCCACGGCTGTGCCACTAATGCTCTGAATTTACTTCCGCTTTCGGCGGCATAGCGGACTTGGCCGAACTTGCTATTGGCGCGACCCGGTCGCGAATGACCCGACTCCGACATTGGCTGCTTGTTCTTGAGCCCATGTGGAGCGCCGTTTCCGCTCGCTAATGTGGTAGACTCTATCCTCGGCCTGAGGACGCATAGCTCGGAAGAGAGTCTCGTGCGGCCGAACGAGGGAAACCGCCCATGCCCACTTTGCAGCCCGTGGATCGGTTGGAATTTCAGATCCTGATCGACAATCTGACCGATAGCTTGTCCACGGCCCCGCCGAATGTCACGCTTGAGTGGACAGCACTTATGCGGGCGGGCATGCGACAATTGTCCGGCCGCTGCCAATGTTGTGCGAATCACGGCTTGGCAGTCGTCGTCAAAGCGTTTCGCGGCGCGGCGAGCCGCGTCGTTCTGTTCGATGCCGGTCCGGTGGAGTTCGCGGTCGAATACAATGGGACCCGGCTCGGCATCGACTTCGCCAGCATCGATGCTGTGGTGCTCTCGCACGGGCACTGGGACCACGCCGGCGGGCTGCCGATTGCGTTTGACCTCATCACCAAAGCAAACGGCGGCCGCGCGATTCCCTGCTATTTGCACCCCGGCATGTTCCGCCAGCGCGCCTTGCCGCTCACGGGCGGCGGATTACTTCCCATCCGCGGGATCCCCTCGCCGGACGACCTCGCTGCCAAGGGAGCCGTCCCGGTCGTCACGACTGAGGCGCAAGTCCTGCTCGACGATATGTTTCTAGTCAGCGGTGAGATTCCCCGCATGACGAGCTACGAGAAGGGGTTCCCGGGCCACAAGCGGCGGAGCGAGGACGGCCAATCTTGGGAAGATGATCCGCTCATCATGGACGAGCGCTTTCTGGCCGTTCATGTGGGCGGCAAAGGCATCGTCGTACTCACGGCCTGCTCGCACGCAGGTATCATCAACGTTCTCAAACATGCGCAGTCCAGTTTCCCGGCGATCCCGCTCTATGCTGTTGCTGGCGGCTTCCACTTGGCGGGCGGCAACGAGAAGATCATTGCCGAATCCGTGCGCGACATCGGAACGTTCGGTCTTGCCTTGATCGCGCCGGGCCATTGCACGGGCTGGCGGGCGGTGAATGCCCTCGTGAACGCCTATGGTGACAGCACCGTGGCACCCTTGGCCGTCGGAAAGATATTCGCAATCTGACGCGCGGGCATTCCAAACGTGAGGCCTCGACTTCAGCTCCTGGCCCTTCGCGTCATTCAGCTGCGCTGCAGAATTTGGTTGCTATCGGTGCATAGCGGACTCTGGCAAGCCGTCCGCCAGGCAGATTTATGGGTTCACGGCCTGGTTCAATCCAGCTAGCGATCTGCCGTCAGTATCTGAGAGATGACAGATGGTCGGGTCGATCTGAAGAGAAAGCGGGGTCGCATCGGTAAGCATGTCCTCTTCTCACTTAGTGTAAAGCCCGCGGCGTTATTCCCTCCATTGGAGATACCAGTCCCAGGCGCTGAGGAAGATCAATAAGCCGAAAGTGGCTGTAAGCGGGACGCCGCAGCCTTTGACGATACCGGCGGCGGAGGCTGCCAAGGCCCCAAACGTCAGGCCAAGGTGATCGACCTTCTGGAAGGCTGTCTCTTCGCCCCAGATACCGTGCGCTGAAGACCGATCGCCTCGGCGCCGAAGTATTGAAATGGATCATGTCGGCCACCTCCGCTGCCAACGGCGGCGGCGCATCTGCGACGCCGGCCAAAAGGTCAGGGTCTTCGAACGTCCGTCATATTAGGGTTGGCGCCCGCCGTTAGGGTGAGGGCCCGCGGCGACAACGATCCTCCGCCGAAGGCATCCCAACAGCCGCGCGTGCGGCATTCGCACAACGGACTTGCGATGGCGAGTTCCATCGCGTTCCTACATGATGCATGCTTGCCCCCAGCGGTCTCGATACCAGAACGTGAGCACCCAACTAGGCAGCAACCCCGACGATGTGCAACACTCTCATAGAATTACTGAACTCATGGCGCGGCAATCGTTTTCTCTAAATGATCTCAAGCATGGCGAGCGGCCGGTACGCATCGGGTTCTTCCTGGCACCCGACTATCCGCTGATGACCTTTTCTGCAGCCCTTGATTCACTCAGGCAGGGAAACCGGTTGATCAAGCGGAAGGCTTTCGAATGGGTTCTGATTACTGCAGACGGACGCGAGGCGAGGTCGAGCAGCGGACTGGCTTTTCCTTCCGATTACGCCATAGCGCAAGCACCGAAATGCGATATTCTGTTCGTCTGTGCTGGTGTCAACTACACTAATAGTTACGATCCGGGGCTGTTCTCGTGGCTTCGCCGCATCTATTCCGAAGGCTGCGTTGTCGGTGGGGTCAGCACGGCGGTGTTCTATTTGGCAAGGGCCGGACTCCTTGAGGGCCGGCGCTGCGCGGTCCATTGGGAGTCGCTCCCGAGCTTCCGCAGTGAGTTTCCCAACTGTTTGGCGACCGATGACATCTTTGCGGTCGACGGGCGGCTGATTACATCGTCTGGCGGTACCGTCACGCTTGACATGATGCTCTATCTGATTGCCGCGATCGAAGGACGAGAGCTCGCCGAGCAGATCTCCGATCAGTTCAATCATCCTCGCATGCGAAGACAGGACGACGTTCAGCGGATGGTACCCGAGGACCGCTTCGGCATTCGGAATGTCAAACTTGGTTTCGTGATCCGTCGCATGGAAAGCAGTCTTTCCGAACCCATCGAGATCGCGGAGCTTGCTGATGCCGTCAAGATCTCACCGCGTCAGCTAGAACGGCTGTTCCGTACCCATCTGAACAAAAGCCCGTCGCAGTTTTACATCGATCTGCGCATGGCGCGCGCCAGGGAACTTTTGATCCACACCGATCTAAGCGTTTCCGATATCGCCGGCGTCTGCGGATACGAATCCCCCTCGCATTTCAGCCGGTTCTACCGCCAGCATTTTCGCGAAAGCCCAGTCGCCACGCGACGGTCCTGAGTCAGCATCACTGCAATCTTTGCCTGTCTTTTTAATCGGAGTGGACCGCTATTGGTGCAATGCAGCAATATGTCGTGTGACGCATATTCCGTGTCGGATGAATGCATTCTGTCACATTAATATTGGCTCTAGATTTTGTCTCGACGGCGAAAACGGACATCAGATCCGCGCAGGTCGAGGCGGCGGAAAACCAGCTACGCCTCGCGACAACGGGAACAGTTTGCACGAACTCGGAGACCATCATCTTGGACAAGAATCAGCATTCCTATATTCCGACGCTTATCAAAGAGCTTTCGGACGGCAGCATCAACCGCAGGGACTTCCTGCGTAAGTCGACGCTTCTCGGCCTCTCGGCGGCCGCCGCCTATTCGCTGGCGGGCGTCGCTCAGCCGTTCAACTCGGCCAAGGCCGACGACATGCCAAAGGGCGGTAATCTGCGCATCGGTATGCGCTGCATGGAAATCAAGGACCCGCATCTGGCCGACTTCGCCGAAAAGTCGAACGTCATCCGTCAGGTCTGCGAGTATTTGACCTTCACCGACCGCAACAACATCACCCATCCCTACCTCCTCGAAAAATGGGATGTCAGCGACGACCTGAAGACCTGGACGCTGCATGTCCGCAAGGGCGTCAAGTGGCGCAAGGGCGGCAAGACGTTGACGGCGGACGACGTCGTCTGGAACCTGAAGCGCGTTAGCGACCCGAAGGTCGGCTCGTCGGTTCTCGGCCTCTTCACCGGCTATCTCGTCCAGGAATATGACGGGGGCGAGAAGGACGAGAAGGGCAATCCGAAGAAGTCGAGCAAGCTCTGGTCCGACAACGCGATCGAGAAGGTCGACGACTACACGGTTCGCCTCAATTGCTACGCACCGCAGATCGCCGTTCCCGAACATCTTTACCACTATCCGATGTTCATTCTGGATCCGGCCGACAACGGCTCCTTCGGCCCCGATGCAAACGGTACGGGCCCGTTCGAGATGACGGAATACACGATCGGCAAGGGCGCCAAGTATAAGGCGCGCACCGACTATTGGGGCACCGGTCCCTATCTTTCGACATTCGAGTTCGTCGATCTCGGTGACAATCCAGGCGCGGGCATTGCGGCCATGGCCTCCAAGCAGGTCGACGGACTGTCGGAGGCCGATGCAGTCCAGATCAGCTCGATGAAGAATTTCCCGCATGTGGCGGTCTTCAAGGTCGAGACGACGCAGACTGTCGTCGCCCGCATGCACCCCGATGTCGAGCAGTTCAAGGACAGGCGCGTCCGCCAGGCAATGCGCTTTGCGATCGATCGCGAGAAGGTCATCCAGACGTCGCTGCTTGGCGCCGGCACGCCGGCGGAAGATCACCACGTCGCGCCGTCGCATCCTGAATACGCGACCCTTCCGAAATATCCCCGCGATATCGAGAAGGCCAAGAAGCTGCTGGCCGATGCCGGCTATCCCAACGGCTTCGAATTTGACATGGTCACGCGCCCGGATCCGATCTGGGAGCTGAACACGGCCCAAGTTCTGGCCGAGCAGTTCAAGGACATCGGCGTCAAGATCAACATCAAGTCGCTGCCGAGCGCGCAATATTGGGAGGTCTGGACGTCGGCGCCCTTCAGCCTGACGGCCTGGGGCCATCGCCCGCTCGCCATCATGACGCTGTCGCTCGCCTATCGGTCGAATGCCGCCTGGAACGAGTCCCACTATGCCAATCCGGAATTCGACCAGCTCCTGACCCGGGCCGAGGGCATCCTTGACCCCAAGGAGCGCAGCAAGGTCATCGAGAAAATCGAGTTGATCATGCAGGATGACGGGCCGATCGTTCAGCCGTTCTGGCGCGTCTTCTCGACCGTAATGGACAAGAAGGTCAAGGGTTTCGAGCTCCATCCTTCGCAGTACATCTTCGCGCATCAATACGCGATCTCCGCCTGATCAAGCGGCGCCAGGATCGCCCGGGCTTGTCCGGGCGGTCTCATGCCGACGCGTGAGAACATCGGACTGATAGTGCAATGTCGAAATTCCTTCTGAAACGACTGATCATGATGCTGCTCACCATGCTGTGCGCATCATTCCTGGTCTTTGCCGTCTGCGAATTCACCCCCGGCAGCGTGGCGCGCAAATCGCTCGGCCCCTTCGCCACGCAGCAGCAGGTCGATATCCTGACTGAAAAGCTGAAGGCCAATGATCCGCTGCTCGTGCGTTACGGTCGCTGGCTCGGCGTGCTCGTCGGCGCCATTCCCGATCCGCTGCAGGATCCGAGCACCGGGCTCAATTTCAAGGATCCGCGCGGCGCGCAGTACTTTGGCAATTTCGGCTATTCGACGCTGAACAAGCTGCCTGTCAACGACGTGATCTGGAACAGGCTTGGCAATACGGCGATCCTCGCCGGCCTCGCCTTTCTCCTGATCGTGCCACTGTCGATCATCTTCGGTATCTTGTCGGGGTTGAAGGAGGGCGGGGTGCTTGACCGAACGCTGTCGGTCATCTGCATCACTTTCACCTCCATTCCCGAATTTGCGTCGGGCGTTTTCCTGGTCACACTCTTCGTCATTCTCTGGCCGATCTTGCCGGGGACGAGCCCGCTCAACAGCGACGGCGGATGGGCGGTGCCCTATCAGTTCGTGCTGCCGGTCGCTGTGCTCGTGATCTACGATTTCGGTTACGTCGCCCGGATGATCCGCGTCTCGATGATCGGCGTCATGGAGCGGCCATACATCCGCACTGCCGTCCTGAAGGGCATGAGTACCCGTCGCATGGTTCTCGGCCATGCGCTGCGCAACGCCATGATCGCACCTTTCACCGTGCTCCTCCTGCAGATCAACTTTCTGATCAGCGGCGTGGTCGTCACTGAGCTCGTCTTTGCCTATCCGGGCTTCGGTCGCCTGATCCTGGACGCCAGCCTCTTCGGCGATATCGCCACGCTGGAAGCTGCGACGCTCATCACGGTTGCCGTCGCCGTCGTTACGCAGTTGCTCGGCGACCTGGGTTACATGCTGCTCGATCCACGTATCCGGGTGAGGTAAACCATGGCACTCCAAGACAATATCGCCGGGATCAAGGTCACTGCGGTCAAGCGGGCGGCGCGGCCGAACTGGATGCGGATCTTTCATTCCAAGACGGCCATCGTCGGCCTGTTCCTGGTCGTCTTCTGGGTGGCCGCGGCCGTTCTCGCGCCGATCCTGCCGCTACCGTCCCCGACGGATTCGGACGTGATGGCGATGGGCAATCCCTTTCCATCCGCAACCCATTGGCTCGGCACCGATATCCTAAGCCGAGACGTTCTCTCCCGCCTGATCTTCGGCGCACGCACCGTGCTTTTCGTTGCGCCGCTCTCGGTTGCTGTCGCCATGATCGTTGGCATCGCCATGGGCATGGTCGCGGGCTATTACGGCGGCTGGATCGACACGCTGATCAGTCGCTTCTCCGACATCGTGCTCGCCTTTCCCGTTCTCGTGATCTATGTGATCCTGATCGCCAATATCGGGCCGTCCGTACTCAACATCGTGCTCGCAACGACAATCGCGTCGTCACCGGGCATCGGCCGCATCACCCGTGGCCTCATTCTCGGCCTCAAAGAGCAGGAATATATAGCCGCCGCGAAACTCCGGGCGGAGAGCACGATCTACATCATGCTCGTCGAGCTCCTGCCCAATTGCCGCAGCCTGCTGATCGTCGATGCCTGCCTGCGCATCGGGTATACCATCATCACCATCGGCATTCTCGGTTTCCTCGGCCTTGGCCTGCCGCCGCCGAACCCCGATTGGGGCGGCATGGTCAAGGAGAGCGTCACCGTGCTCAACGTCTGGCCCCTGATGTCGCTCATTCCATCCGCTGCGCTCGTCAGTCTCGTTCTCGGTTTCAATCTGCTGGCCGATGGCATGCGTGAGGCATGGAAGCCATGAACCTGTCCGTATCCAACCTGCAAGGGGCCGACATGTCCGACGCTCCAAAGTCTGATCTCGAACCGCTGCTCGACATCAGGGATCTCAGGATCGAGTTCCGCGGCAAGAGCGAGACCGTGGTCGCAGTGCCGAACCTCTCTTTCAGCGTCGGGCCGGGCGAGAGCTACGGCCTCGTCGGCGAGTCCGGCTGCGGCAAGAGCACGACAGCCATGGCGATCATGGGTTATCTCGGCAATACCGGCGTGATCGCCGACGGCAGCATCCGCTTCGATGGCAGGGAGCTCGTCGGCGCCAGAGAAAAGGAGCTGCGCTCGATCCGGGGCCGGCGCATCGCCATGGTCTACCAGGATCCGATGAGTGCGCTCAATCCGGTCAAGACGATCGGATCGCAGCTTGCGGAAGTGCCTCTGCTGCATCTCGGATCGACGAAGAAGGAGGCCATGGAGATGGCGGCCGCCATGCTCGACGATGTGCGCTTGCCTGATGCCGGCGACATGTTGAAGCGCTATCCGCATCAGCTGTCGGGCGGCCAGCAGCAACGCGTCGTTATTGCCATGGCGCTTCTGGCGCGGCCTTCGCTGCTATTGCTCGACGAACCGACGACGGGCCTCGACGTGACGGTCGAAGCGGCTGTCATCGACCTGATCGGCGAGCTGCGCCGCCGCTATTCCACGAGCCTGCTATTCATCTCCCACAATCTCGGCTTGATCGCAGAAACCTGCGACCGCGTCGGCATCATGTATTCCGGCGAGATGGTGGAGGAGGGGACGACCGGCGATCTCTTCCGCACGCCGCGCCATCCCTATACACAGGGGCTGATCGATTGCATTCCAGATATCGGCAGCGATAAGCATAGCCGCGCGCTGGCCGCAATTCCCGGCCATATTCCGTTGCCGCAGGAGCGGCCGGAAGGCTGTTTCTTCGCGCCGCGCTGCTCGGGCTTCACCGCGGGTCTCTGCGACCGTCCTGATCTCGACCTGACGACGGCCGGAGCCGATCATCTCGTCCGCTGCGCCCGCTGGCAGGAGATGGAACGGCCGCGCGCAAAACTGCCGCCGACGCTCTCCACCATGGTTCAGCAGGAAGAGGCGATCGACCTTTCCGACGTCACGAAGCTCTACCGGATCAGCGCCCAGAAGACGGTCAAGGCCAACGAGGCGGTCTCTTTCGGCGCACGCAAGGCCGAGATCGTCGCTCTGGTCGGCGAATCCGGTTGCGGGAAGTCGACGCTGGCGCGCATCGCAACCGGCCTCGATAGCGCGACATCAGGATCGATCCGCATGGCCGGCGAGAACATCGCCGAGCTTCAGGCGCGCGAAAGACCGCGTCACTTATTGCAGTCCATCCAGATGATCTTTCAGAATCCGGACAGCACGCTGAATCCGTCCCACTCGGCCGCGTTTTCGATCCGTCGCTCGATCAAGAAATTCGGCGTCCGCAAGGGCAGGGCCGCAATCGAACAGCGGGTCCGGGAGCTTCTGGAAATGGTGCGGCTATCGCCCACGGTTGCCGATCGCAAGCCGAGCCAGCTCTCCGGCGGCCAGAAGCAGCGCATCGCGATTGCCCGCGCCTTTGCCGCCGATCCCTCGCTGATCGTTGCCGACGAACCGGTCTCGGCGCTCGACGTCTCGGTTCAGGCCGCAGTCGTGACCCTGCTTCTCGACATCCAGCGTGAGAAGCATACGACGATGCTGTTCATCAGCCATGACCTAGCGCTCGTCCGGCACGTCGCCGACAAGGTCGTCGTCATGTATCTCGGCAAGGTGATGGAAAAAGGCACGGTCGAAGAGGTCTTCGGCGCCGGCACCCATCCCTATACCGAAGCGCTGATTTCGGCGATCCGCAGCCCGAACCCCGACGAGGAGCCGCGTGAACGGATCCGGCTGACCGGCGAAACGCCGAGCCCCGTCAATGTCCCCGCGGGCTGTCGCTTCGCGACGCGCTGCCATCGCAAGGTCGGCACGATCTGCGACAGCGTCGCTCCGCCGATCCGGCAAATGTCTGACACCCACGAGATCGCCTGCCATATCGAGGAAGGCCGGCTGCGGGGCGAATTGCCGGTCTATGCCGCGCCAACAAGGGGATAGCGATGAGCGGCGAAGCATCCATGGGCGCGAGTTTCTGGGAGCGGGCAGCGCGATTTCGTGCACTTGTCCCGGTTATGGTCGCCATTTGCGTGATCGGCACGGGCAACAGCCTGTTGACCACATCGGTATCGCTGCGCCTTAGCGAGCCGGATGTGGATCCTGGCACGGTGCAGTTGCTTCTGACCGGTTTCCCCGTCGGCTTCCTCGCAGGCTGCCTCGCCGCGCGCTTTCTCGTCTCGCGCTTCGGCCATCGGGGCACGTTCCTGGCCGTCGGTTTCCTTGCAGCCTTCGCGGGCTTTGGCTATATGGCGACATCCGCGGCGCCGGTCTGGCTCGTGCTGCGACTTCTGAACGGCTTTGCGATGGCGGTGATATTCGTCGTCTCGGAAAGCTGGATCAATCTCTATGCGGACGAGCGTAATCGCGGCTCCTATTTCTCACTCTACATGATGATGACCTCGCTCGCCGTTCTCTTCGGCCAGCTCATGGTCGAGGCGGCAGGCCCGCATTCCCCCCATCTCTTCCTGATCGCGGCAATGACCGTGACGGTCGGCGTCCTCTATTGCCGGTTCGTCGGCCGCCCCTGGCCGTCTCTTCCAGTGCGCGATATCCGCCCGCTACAGGCCGGTGTTTCATCCGCCGATCAGCGCTATGGCCTGTGGAAGCTTGCCGTTCTCGCGCCCGTCACTATCATTGCGGTCTTCCAGGCTGGCATGACCAACATGAATGTCTTCGCGTTGACGCCGCTCTACGGCGCGAAGATCGACCTTCCGGCCGCAACGACGATCGGGCTCGTAACGGCATTCAGTATGGGTGGCATGCTGGCGCAGACGCCTGTGGGCTGGCTCTCCGATCGGCTGGACCGTCGCTGGATGCTGCTGGTGCAGGGCATACTGGCAGCCATATTCTGCGTCTCGATCATCACTCTCGGAAGCCACTTCGTACCGCTGCTTTTCGTGCTGTTCTTCCTCTATGGCGCCACGGCGTTGACGATCTATCCCGTTGGCATCGCCTTTGCCAACTCGCAGATCGACAGCCGCCACATGGTCTCGGCATCGGGCGGTCTTCTGCTGCTCTATTCGATCGGCAATGTCATGACACCAGGCGTTGCCGCCGGTCTCATGGCGCATGTAGCGCCTTACGCACTCTTCATCATGCTCGGGAGCGGCGCGGCACTCGTTGCCGTCGGCGCCTGCTTCAATCTTCGCCGCAAGGCAGTCCATTCCGACTTGAGCATTTCGTCAGACTGCCTCGTTTCCGGAGCCAATGAATGACCAAGGATTCTCGCTTCGACCTCGTCATCCGCGGAGGCCGCGTCGTGCTTCCCGAGGAGACCCGCGACATCGATGTAGGCGTTTGCGGCGGCGTGATTGTCGCACTCGGTGCCGACCTGCCGGACGGACGCCAGGAGATCTCCGCCGCGGGGCGCCTGGTCTTGCCGGGCGGTGTCGACAGCCATTGCCACATGGACCAGCAACCCTGGGAAGGAAAAGCGACCGCCGACAACTTCAACACGGGCACACTGTCGGCGCTCTGTGGCGGCACGACGACCGTCATCCCCTTTGCAATGCAGATGCGCGGCCAGTCCCTGCGCGGTATCGTCGAGGATTATCACGAGCGGGCGCGGCCGAAGGCACATATCGATTACGGCATTCATCTGATTGTCGGCGATCCGTCGCCGGAAGTGCTTCGCGACGAAATTCCGTCACTGATCGCCGAGGGTTGCACCTCGATGAAAATCTACCTGACCTATGACGGCCTCAAGCTCGACGACTATGAGGTGCTGAATGTCCTCGATCTCGCCCGATCCCATGGCGCGATGGTGATGGTGCATGCCGAGAACGATGCTTGCATCCGCTGGCTCACCGAGAAGTTCATCGCCGCCCGCAAGACGCAACTGCGTTATCACGAAAAGGCCCATTCCGAGATCGGCGACCGCGAGGCGACCTTCCGCGCCATCAGCCTGTCGGAACTGATCGAGACGCCGATCCTGGTGAGCCACGTCGCTGCCGGTGGTGCCGTCGAGGAGATCCGTCGCGCCAAGGCGCGCGGGCTGCCGATCTATGCCGAGACATGCCCGCAATATCTCTTCCTCTCGGCCGAGGATATCGATACCCACGATCTCTCCGGCTCGAAATGCGTCTGCACGCCGCCCCCGCGCGACAAGTCGAACCAGCCGGATATCTGGCGCGGCATTCTGGACGGCACGCTCGAGGTCTTCTCGTCCGACCATTCGCCCTGGAACTATGCCGACAAGATCGCCGGCGGTCCGGATACGCCGTTCAATCGTATCCCGAACGGCATTCCCGGCATTGAGACGCGGCTCGCTCTGCTCTTTTCGGCCGGCGTCAACGGTGGTCGCATGTCGCTGCAGAAATTCGTCGATCTGACGTCTGCCGCCCCCGCGCGGCTCTTCGGCCTCTATCCGCGCAAAGGGCTCATTGCCGTCGGATCGGATGCTGACATCGCGATATGGGATCCGGATCGGGTCGTGACGATCAACAATGACATGCTGCATCACGCAACGGACCACACGCCCTATGAGGGGCAGACGATCCGTGGCTGGCCGGTCATGACCATCTCGCGCGGCGAATTGGTGTGGAATGACGGCGAGGTGCTGTCTGTAGCCGGTCGCGGCCGGTTCATCGCCCGGCAGCGGCCGTTCCCGCCGCAGCAGGGCCTTTCGCGGATACTTGCATCATGACCGCGACCGGAAATCCCATGACAGCGCGGCTCGACGGCAAGGTGATCATGATTACGGGTGCCGCCAGCGGCATAGGCGCAGCGATTGCGCGCCGCTGCGTTGACGAGGGCGGTTATGTCGTCTGTGCCGATCAGTCGGAGGACGCGGTTGGTAACCTCGCCGACAGTTTCGGCCCTCGCGCCATTGCCGTTCGCTGCGACGTGAGGGATCAGCGCTCGATGGAGCGGGCGGTCGAAACAGTTCGTGGCCGTTTCGGGCGGCTGGACGGGCTGGTGCACAACGCGGCAGCGCCATCGCTTGACGGCACGGTCGTCGATCTCAGCGAGGAGCAATGGCGTCTCGAAATCGACGTCAGCCTGACCGGCGCGTTTCTGGCGGGCAAGTTTGCGATTCCATTGATGACGGCAAATGGCGGTGGCTCTGTCGTGCTGATAGCTTCTCAGTTCGCGCATGTCGCGACGGGCAAGGCAGTCGCCTATTGTGCGGCCAAGGCCGGTCTCGTTCATCTAGCCAAGGCGATGGCGATTGACCATGCAGCCGAGGGCATTCGTGTCAACAGCCTGTCGCCAGGGGCCGTCGCCACGCCGCGGCTCTTGCAGCGCTGGCCCGATCTCGAGGCCGCCGACAAAGGCCTCGGTGCGGCGCATCTGCTCAACCGGATTGCGCAGCCGGAAGAGATTGCAGCGTCGGCCGCCTTTCTCCTTTCGTCCGACGGTTCCTTCGTTACCGGCACCGACCTTCTCGTGGATGGCGGCTATGCGGCTCGCTGAGGTTTTCTTTCACACGCAACTGGAATGGATTTCAAAATGACCCTTCTTGTCACCGGCGGTACTGGTTTCGTGATGAGTGTGGTGGCGCGGGAATGGCTCGACCGCGATCCCGCTGCCCGCGCCGTTATTCTCGATCGCTCCGGCCTCGACGCCATGGCCGAGCAATATTTCGCTCCGGTTCGCGATCGGCTGACGGTCATTACCGGTGATATCTGCGATCCCTCGCAATGGTCCGATGCGCTCGACGCTCACGGCATCACGGCGATCGTTCATGGCGCGACCATCACGCCGATTTCACGCGGCAGCGCCGCCGAGGCGAAGCGCCAGCCCGAGGCCGAGGACCCGGCGCGGATTGTCGACGTCAATCTGATGGGTACGGTGCGGATGCTCGAATGGGCGCGCAAGAAGCCGTCGGTCAAGCGTTTCCTCTATGTCAGCTCGGGCTCCGTCTATCGCCACCATGGCCCGGACTGGGCGGGCGAGCCTTTGCCGGAAGATGGCTATGTCGCGCCGCTGACGCTCTACGGCATCTCGAAATTCGCCTCCGAAATGGTCGTCAACCGCTATGCGGATCTCTTCGGCATTTCTGCTCTGAGTGTCCGCCTTGCCTCCGTCTATGGCCCGATGGATAGGGCGACCGAAAGCCGAAACTTCCGCCATGTCCCGAACCGTGTCGCTCATATGGCGCTTTCAGGCGACGTGATCCGGCCCAACAGCCTGGAATCGATCGGCGATTACGTGCATTCCGGCGATGTTGCAAAGGCCGTCATCGCGCTGATCTCGGCACCGCGCCTTCGCTATCGCCACTACAATATCGGCAGCGGCCGCACGTCGACGACGGGCGATATCGTCGAATGGGCGCGGGAGCGGATGCCTGATCTGAAGGTCGAAGTCAGCCCTCACGAAACCGCCAACGTCATCCAGGACGCGACGCTGAAAGACGGCATGTGGGGAGAATACGATCTTGCCCGCATCGAGCGCGATACCGACTGGCGTCCGCGCTCCGGCAGGGAGGCCTTCCACGACTACATGGACTGGATTGTCGCCAACGAGGCTGCGGCGGCAAAGGAGGGGAAATAATGTCCGAGACCATCAAAATAGAAAACACGGAACGCCAGCCGCGCGACTTTATCGGCTACGGCCCCAAGCCGCCCTTCATGAACTGGCCCGGCGACGTCAAGGTCGCGATCAATCTAGTTCTCAACTATGAGGAAGGCTCGGAATATTCCTGGCTGGAAGATGCCCGCAACGACAATTGGGGCGAATACAACATCCCCAATAGCCCTTTAGTGCGAGATCTCGGCACCGAGACTCACTTCGAATATGGCAGCCGCGCCGGCGTCTGGCGGTTGGCTCGCCTCTTTGACCGCTACAACATCCCGATCACGGTCTCGGCTTGCGCCGTGGCACTGGAAAAGAACCCCGCCGTCACTGAGTGGATGAATGCCCGCGGCCACGACCTGCTGGGCCACGGCCTGCGCTGGAGCGAATACTCGACTGTCGCGCGCGAAGACGAGGAACGGGAGCTGCATGAGGCGATCGCGCTCTATAAAAAGCTGACTGGCCGCCGCCCGATGGGCTGGAATTGCCGTTCCTTCCCGAGCGTCAATACGCGCGACCTGATCGCAAAGGAGGGCGGGTTTCTCTACTACTCCGACCCCTGCAACGACGATCTTCCTTATTTCATGGACCATGACGGCACGCGCATGCTCGTCGTGCCCTATTCGAAGACGCTGAACGACAGCCGCTATCTGATAGCGCCGGGCTACAGCAATCCGCGCGATTTCGCCGAAGATTGCCGCTCCGCCATCGATTACCTGCTCAGCGAGGCCGACGAGACCGGCGGGCGGATGCTGACGATCGGCGTACACGCCCGCTGGATGGGCCAGCCGAACCGGGCTTCCGGCCTGCGTGACGTCATTGAGCATGTCCAGAAAACCCCCGGCGCCGCCTTCATGCACCGCGAGGATATTGCCCGCTACTGGCTCGAAAACCATGAAACATTTGGCCGCCATGCGTGATGGGACAGAGGCAGCGTCGCTGGCGAAGCCCGAGGAAACAATGAGCGATTTGAGGAAAGACATGAACGGTGCTGAGGTCGTCGCCTCGATCCTGAAACAGGAAGGCGTGAAGCAGATCATCGGCTTCCCGAACAGCGAGCTGTTCGATGCGTCGGCTCATCTCAACATTCCGCCGGTCATAACCCGGACGCCGCGTGTGGCTGTCAATATCGCCGAGGGCTATGCCCGTACGACGGCGGGGAGAGAACTCGCCGTGGTCACTGTGCAATATGGTCCCGGCGCGGAGAGCGCTTTCGGCGGCATTGCGCAGGCTTTCAATGATCGCGCGCCGATCCTTTTCTTGCCGACCGGTTATCCGCGCGGCTCGGAGGCGGTGGCGCCGAATTTCGAGGCGAGCCGCAATTTTCGTCACATCACGAAATGGTGCGAGGCAGTGACCCGCGTCGAGCATTTGCCGAAGCTGATGCATTCGGCAATCACCCGTCTTCGCAATGGTCGTCCGGCGCCCGTACTTCTCGAATTACCGGTCGATCTATTGGCGGAAAAGCTCGATCCGTCCCACGACATCTATCAAAGGCCTCGTCGCAGCGTGCCACAAGCGGATGCGGCCGAGATTGCCGAACTAGTCGCAACCCTGTTCGCCGCAAAGAATCCGGTGGTTTTTGCGGGCCAGGGCGTACTTGCCGCCTCGGCTTCGCAAGAACTGGTTGAGTTCGCAGAGCTGCTGCGCATCCCCGTCATGACGACACCGAACGGCAAGAGCGGCTTTCCGGAAAACCATTCGTTGGCGCTTGGCACGGCTGGCAGGGCGCGGCCGGCAACGGTCGATCATTTCATGGACAAGGCCGACGTCGTGCTGGCGCTTGGCACGAGCCTCACCCGCTCGCACTACATCCTGCCGATCGCCAAGGACAAGGTGTTACTGCAGGTCACCATCGACGAGGGTGACCTCGGCAAGGATTATCCGATCGTACAGGGGGTCGTCAGCGACGCCCGCTCTGCATTGAGGCAAATGATCGCCCATGTCAAAAGCGAGCGGCTGGCCATCCCCGATCGCGGCGATATTGCCGAAGAGATCCGCGGTATACGCGCCGCCTTCATGAAACGCTGGATGCCGTTCCTGACCGCCGACAGCGAGCCGATCTCGCCCTATCACGTCGTCTGGGAAATCATGCGCGCCGTCGATCCGGCCAAGACTATCGTAACCCACGATGCCGGCAATCCGCGCGACCAGTTCAGCCCTTTCTATGAGGCAACCGTACCGGGCAGCTATGTCGGCTGGGGCAAGACGACCCAGCTCGGCAGCGGGCTTGGTTTTGCGCTTGGCGCCAAGTTGGCGCGGCCGGAGGCGACCGTCGTCAACCTGATGGGCGAGGCGGCCTTCGGCATGGTCGGCATCGATTTCGAAACGGCGATCCGCTGCAATCTGCCGATCCTAACTGTCGTAATGCGCAACAACGTGCTCGGCGGATATGCCGCGAGCATGCCGATCGCGACAAAGAAATATGGTGCCAACCGCATGTCGGGCGGCTATGCGCCGATCGCCGAGGCGCTTGGCGGCCATGGTGAATGCGTAATCTCTCCCGCCGATCTGCGCCCGGCGCTGCTTCGCGCCCTGGAGAAAGTGGGTCAGGGGCAGGCGGCTCTGGTCGAGGTCGTGACGCATGAAGAGCCGCGCCTGCCGGGGCTTTGCTGACGGCGCGCGACAGGAGGGCGGCATGTTCGACATGATCATATCGGGCGGCACCGTCGTCAACGCCAACGGTGAGAGACGGGCCGACGTCGGCATCACGGACGGGCGGGTCGCCGCGATCCTCTCGCCCGGTGACGTGGCTGAGGCTCGCACAGTCGTTGATGCGGCAGGCTGCCATCTGCTGCCCGGTCTCGTCGATGCCCATGTCCACCTGCGCGAACCGGGGCTGACCCAGAAGGAAGACTTCGATAGCGGTACCCGGGCGGCGGCGCTCGGCGGCGTGACATCGGTGCTCGATATGCCGACAGACGATCCATGGACGGCGACATCAGGACAGCTTGCTGAGAAGATGGCGATGGCCAAGGGGCGCATCCACGTCGATGTCGGCTTCCAGGCGGTTCTCAGCCAGGACCTCAGCCTTCTCGAAGGACTGCTCGCTCTCCGTCCGGTTTCGCTGGAACTCTTCACTGCCGATGTGCCTGAAGCATTTCGCTTCAATACGATGGATGCCGTTGCCGAGATGCTGAAGCGCCTTGCCGGACGCGACACGCTGATCGGTATCTCTCCAGGCGATCAGTCCATTCTGGAAGGTAGCGGTCCGCGCGACGGCGCCGGCGATATAGCCGCATTCCTCGCCAGCCGCCCGCCGCTGGCTGAGGCCGACGGCGTTGCGCGCGCAGTGCTCGCCGCAGCAGCGACCGGTGCGCGCATCCATGTCCGCCAGGTCAACTCCGCCATTGGCGTTTCCACATGGCGGCGTCTTCGCGACATGGCCGACGCGACCATCGAGACGACGCCGCAGAACCTGTTCTTCACAGCTGAGGACTATGCGACGCTCGGCGCAAACCTGAAGGGATCGCCGCCCCTTCGCAACGCCAGAGACGTCGAAGCGCTGCGGGCCGCCTTGTCCGAAGGGCTGATCGACATTGTCGCCACAGACCACGCGCCGCACAGTCCGACAGAGAAGGCGGCGACCTATGCTGCCTTCGCCGATATTCCGGGCGGCATGCCGGGTCTGCAGACGCTGCTTCCGACGATGCTCAGGCTGGTCGCGGAAGGAGTGATAGGTCTCTCCGAACTCGTTCGCATGTGTGCCCGCAATCCAGCCGAGCGATTTGGTCTCGCCAGATCGAAGGGGGCGATCGCGACCGGTTACGATGCCGATATCCTGGTCGTCGATCGGCGCCGGAGTAGCCTCATCACCAATGCTGAACAGGCGTCGCGGGCGGCCTACACCCCGTTCGATGGCTGGAGCATTCCGGCAAAGCTCACTCGCGTCTTCCTGCGGGGACAAGAGATCGTCCGCGACGGTGCAATCATTGCCGAAAGGCGCGGCGCGGTTGTCGTACGCGAAGTCTGAGGAAACACCATGCCTATGCTGCAGAACAGAATTGCCATCATAACCGGCGCAAGCTCCGGTCTCGGCCGCGCCATCGCATTGCGTTACGCCCGAGAGGGGGCGTCGGTCGTTATCGCCGACACGATCGAAGCGCCGCTGGAGGGCGGAGAGACCACCCTCGAGCGGATCTGTGCCGGCGGCGGCAAGGCTTTTTTCGTCAAGACGGATATTTCCAATTGGGACGCCGTCGATGCGTTGGTCAGCGAGACCGTCAAGCATTTCGGCCGGCTCGACGTAATGGTCAACAATGCGGCGATCTACACATCGACCAATCTGCTGGAAACGACGTCGGAGCAGTGGGCACGCGTCATCGGCGTCAACCTCACCGGTTTCTTCTATTGCTGCAAGCGGGCTGCGCAGCAATTCCTTGCCCAGGAGCCGGTCAGCGAAGTGCGCGGCCGCATTATCAACATCTCCTCGCAGCATGGAATGGTCGCTTGCCCCGGCGATTTTCCCTATGGCGTCAGCAAGGGCGGGATCGTCCAGATGACGCGCCAGATCGCGGTCGATCATGCCGACGATCTGATCATCTGCAATGCGATCGCGCCGGGCAAGATCGTCACCGGCAAGCCCGGGGTCGCCAATGATCCGGATGCGCTCGATTATTCGCGCCGCCGCACGCCCTGGCCGCGCCTCGGCGTCCCCGAAGATGTCGCCGGCGCCGCCCTTTTCCTGGCAAGCGACATGGCGAGCTACATGACCGGCATCAACCTCATGGTCGACGGCGGCTGGATGGCCGGCTGACCCCTCAACGAAAGGCCGGCTGTCTGCCGGAGAATGAAAGGAAGCACACATGGATCTGGGACTCAAGGGAAAGACGGCGCTCGTTCTCGGCGCGGGCGGCGGCCTCGGCGGAGCGATTGCCAGGACGCTGGCAGCGGAGGGAAGCAGCGTCGCTGTTGCCGATATCAACAAGGAAGCTGCTGAAAAGGCGGTCGCCGAGATCGAGGCAAATGACGGCAGCGCCATGGCGATTGCCTGGGACCTGGCTGATCTGAGCATCATCGCTTCGAACCTCTCCGTGATCGAAGCCCGGTTCGGATCGGTGGATGTGCTCGTCAACATCACCGGCGGCCCGCCGCCGACTCTGGTCGCCGGCCAGAGCGCCGAAAGCTGGCGCAAGCATTTCGACAGCATGGTGCTATCGGTCATCGCAATCACCGATGCCGTGCTGCCGAAGATGCGCGAAAAGAGATGGGGGCGGATCATCACCTCGACCTCGTCGGGCGTCGTTGCGCCCATTCCTAATCTCGGGCTTTCCAACGCGTTGCGCATGTCTTTGCTGGGCTGGTCCAAGACGCTCGCCGGCGAAGTTGGTCGAGATGGGGTCACGGTCAATATCGTGCTGCCGGGCCGCGTCGCGACGCAGCGCATCACGTTTTTGGACGAGCAGAAAGCCAAGCGGGAGGGGCGCTCGGCGGAAGATGTATCGGCGCAGAGTACGGCTTCCATCCCTGTCGGCCGATATGGTGAGCCGCAAGAATATGCCGACGTTGTTACCTTCCTCGCGAGCATACGCGCATCGTATGTGACGGGAAGCGTATTGCGGATAGATGGTGGCCTCATCGCAAGTGTGTGAACGCAATCCGGACGGCGGCGGCTGCTGATTTGAGGAAGCAAAGGCCGACGTCCCCCAAGCGTGATCCGTTCCTAGGTGGCCTATTTCTGCTCGGAGGCAGTCGTGGCGCAGCATGGTCGGACAGAGCCGAATATCACCGTTGAGAATAGGGTTCGGTATTATCTGTGACTTGGGACCGCGGGCATCGGCGGGCCGGCGGCTCAGGTCCACTCAAGAGCGAGGATATAAACGGCTGGCCGCAGCTGAATCAGCCTAAACCTAGCGACGTATTGTCGACAACGGACTCGGACCGCTTTGCTCGCGATCCACGCGGCGTGGTGATTGTGCTTCTAAAGTAGGCCGCCGCTTCAGCTTCCTGATGAGCCATCTGTCGACCTCAGCCGCCTGACGATCAACCACCTTTCAACGACACAATGCTCCGCCGGGCGGCGGAGCAAGGATCAGTCAGCGACCCGTCAATTCTTGACCGTATCTTCCAAGAAGAAGCGGCCAAGTGGGTTCTGGTAAAAGTTCTCGATATTCTTGCGCGAGACGTTGATGTAGGGGCTGTAATAGAGGTCAATCCAGTTGACGTCTTCCTTCGCCATCTTCTGCAGATCGATATACATCTGCTCGCGCTTCTTGGGATCGAGCTCCAGGCGTGCCTTGGCAACCAGCTCCTTCACGGCCTCGTTCTTGTAGTTGGTCGAATAGTTGTTGTTGGAGTCGTGGCCGAGCACGAAGGTCGTCTTCTGGTCGGGATCGAGAATGTCGTTGGTCCAGTAGTTGACCGAGATGTCGTAGTCGCCGGCGACCGTCATATCCCATTCCTGGCTCGGATCGACCTTCTGCAGGTTGGCGGTGATGCCGGCCTTCTGCAGTTGCTGCTGCACGAGCACGGCCGTCTGCTCGTCGACTTCGTCGCCGGCGCGTAGAAGATAGGTCAGGGTCAGATTGGAAACGCCGGCATCGGCCAGCAATTTCTTGGCTTTATCTGGATCGTAGGGGCGCTGCAGGTTGTCGGCATAGTGATAAAGCGCGCCCTTCGGAATATACGAATTGGCAGCCGTGCCCTGGCCGAAGGTGACGGCATCGACGATCGCCTTCTTGTCGACCGCCATGTCGAGCGCCTGGCGGACTTCCTTCTTGCCGAGCGCGCCATGCGCGTGGTTGATCAGAAGATGATCCTCACGGGTCGAAGCGTCGGTATCGACATTGAGGCTGGGATCCTTCTTCAGCTCCGCCACGCGGGAAAAGGGAACGAAGATCGCTGCATCGAGCTGGCCGGCCTGGACGTTCAGCATACGGGTATTGTCGTCCGGCACGGAGATCCATTCGACGCCATCAAGCTTCACACGGTCGGCCTGCCAGAAATAGGGGTTCTTCTTGAGGATGATGCGATCGCCGCGCCGCCATTCGTCGACGACAAAGGCGCCCGAGGCGATCGGCTTTTCGCCATAAGCGTCGGGGCCGAGCGTTTCCATGCCCTTCTTGGAGATGACTGAGGCATTCGGCAGTGCCAGCGTCGACAGGAAGGGCGCGGAGGGATGCTTGAGCTTGATCGTCAGCGTATGCGCGTCGGTTGCGACCGCGGTATCGATTACCTTGTAGGAATCACTCCAGAGCGAGGCCGTGTCGTCGCGGATGCGCAACAGGCTGAAGGCGGCATCCTCGGCCGTCAGCGGCGAGCCGTCGGAGAATTTCGTGTCGCGGATCTTAAAGACATAGGTCAGGCCATCGTCGGATGCGGTCCAACTTTCGGCGAGACCGGGCTCCAGCTTGGTGCCGGTCTTGTCAACACGGATCAGCACGTCGTAGACGTTCGAGAAGACCCAGTTATCGATGTTCTGCGCCGTCTTAATCGGATCGAACGTCGTCGAATCTTCGCGGCGGCCGATGGTCAGCACACCGGCAGCTTCGGCATAGGTTGCGGTGAGAGTAAGGCCGGCGACGATGGCCGCGAGCCCGATTGATTTCCATCTGCTGGTCATAAGATCGTTCCCTTGGTTGTTATGGCATGCGCTTGAATGGCAGGATTTCGACGACTTTCCTTTCGCCCCGAAGACCCGTGTCGGCGAAGAGCTGCTTGTTCGGATCGATGTCGGGGATGGCGGCGATGAGCGAGGCCGTATAGGCATGTCTGGGCCGCGTGAAGACCTCCTCGGACGGGCCTTCCTCTACGATTTCGCCGCGATACATGACGACGGTGCGGTCGCAAAGATTGCGGACGATGGCGAGGTCATGGGCGATGAAGAGCAGGGTCAGGTTCATCTTCCGCCTCAGCTCGCGGAAGAGCGCGATGATCTGCGCTTGTATGGTGACGTCGAGAGCGGCGACGCATTCGTCGGCGATGATGAGCTTAGGATCGACGGCGAGTGCACGAGCGATGCCGGCGCGCTGGCATTGGCCGCCGCTCATGCTGCGCGGCTTGCGATTGACGAATTCGCGTTCAAGGCCGACGAGGTCCAGCAGCTCGCCAACGCGGGCGGGAATATCGGCAGATGCGACCTTGCCCTGCACCTTAAGCACTTCGGAAAGCATCTCGCCGATTGTCAATCGCGGGTTGAGCGCATTGTAGGGGTCCTGGAATACCATGGCCGCCTCGCGCCGCAGCTTGACGAGGCCCGCTGCTCTTCGTTGCGCCAGATCGATGCCGTCGAAGGTGATGTGCCCAGAGGAGAGCGGTGTCAGGCCA
This sequence comes from Rhizobium jaguaris, assembly GCF_003627755.1. Lineage (NCBI taxonomy): Bacteria > Pseudomonadati > Pseudomonadota > Alphaproteobacteria > Hyphomicrobiales > Rhizobiaceae > Martinezella > Martinezella jaguaris. The sequence goes on from NZ_CP032695.1 coordinate 196,720, forward strand.
AGAATAGCACGGGCAAGTGTGCTCTTACCGCTGCCGGATTCGCCGACGACCCCGACCGTTTCGCCCGGCATCACCTGCAGGCTGACGCCCGAGACGGCGTTGACCGTTCTTTTATCGCTGCCGTTGAAGAAGCCGCCGACATTGAAGCGAACATGAAGATCGTCGATTTCAAGGAGAGGCTTGAGGGGCGTATCGTCTCTCATGGTTTCCGCAACGTATGCCGTCTCATCGGGCATCGACGGATGGCTCTTGATCAGGTCGATCGTGTAGTGATGCCGCGGTTGCGACAGGAGCGTCCGTTTCAGCCCTTCCTCCAGCAGCTTTCCGCCGCGCATCACGGCGATCCGGTCGCAGGTCTGGGCGACGATGCCGAGATCATGGGTGATGAGAATGATGGAGAGGCCGCGCTTGTCGCGGATTTCCATCAAGAGCTTGAGAATCTGCGCCTGGATAGTGACGTCGAGCGCGGTGGTCGGCTCGTCGGCAATCAGGATCTTCGGATTGCAGGAAAGCGCTACGCCGATCATGGCGCGCTGGCGCATACCGCCGGAAAATTCGTGCGGATAGCTGTCATATTGCCTGATAGGATCGGGAAAGCCGACCTGGGCAAGGATCTCGGTTGCTGCAGCGCGGGCCCCGCGGGCATTGAGGCCCTGATGATAGCGGATGCCTTCGGCGATCTGGTCGCCGATGCGCATGACGGGATCGAGATGGCTCGTCGGATTCTGGAAGATCATGCCGATCTCGCCGCCGCGCACCTCAAGCATTTCCGCATCGCTGACATCGGTCAACTCCCGTCCTTCGAGGCGGATCGAGCCGCCTTCGATCTTCAGCAGCGAGGAGGGCAGCAGCCGCACAAGCGAGCGGCACAAGAGACTCTTGCCAGAGCCGCTCTCGCCGACAAGGCCGAGGATTTCGCCCTTGCCGAGATCGAGCGAGACGCCATCAATCAGCGTCCGCACGCCGTTATCGAGGTGGGCTTTCACAATGAGGTCGCGGACGGAAAGGACGGGCGCGCTCATTCATGCACTCCGAGCAATTCTCCAAGCGCATCACCCAGCATGCTGAAGCCGAAGGCGAGGCAGACAATGGACAGGCCAGGAAAGAGTGTGATCCACCAGGCTGTGGTGATGAAGCTCTGGCCTTCGGCAACCATGACGCCCCACTCAGCGACCGGCGGCTGCACACCGAGGCCGAGATAGCTGACCGCCGCGCCGCTCAGGAGCACGAGCACCGCGTCCGACATGGAAAAGACGATCGAGCCGGCTATGGCGTTTGGCAGCAGATGGCGGAACATGATGCGCGGCCGGCTGAAGCCGAGACTGGCGGCGGCAACAGCATAGTCGCTGCCCTTCAGGACCAGCATCTGCGCGCGGATGAGGCGGGCATAGGAAACCCAGCCGACCAGGGCCATGGCGATGTAAAAGCTGCTCAACCCCGGTCCGAGGATGGCGATGATCGACAGCATCAGCACCAGGAAGGGGAAAGCGAGGATGACATCGACGACGCGCATGAACAGCGCATCGACGATACCCCCAAAGAAGCCCGCGACAGTGCCGACCGTGGTGCCGATCAGAAAGGGGAAGAACACCCCGACGACGGCGATCTGCAGGTCGATACGCGTGCCCCAGATGACCCGCGACAGGATATCGCGACCGAAATTATCCGTGCCGAAAGGGTGTAGCAGCGACGGAGCCTGTAAGCGCACATCGGCATTCTGGAAGATCGGATCATAGGGCGCGACAAAGGGAGCGCAGATCGCGAGAATTAGGAAGAATAGCAGGATGCCGCCGCCGAGCGTCAGCGTCAGGTGTTTTCCGAGGAACTTCCTCCAGCCGATTGAAGCGTGGGATATCGTATCGACGCTCATAATTTCACCCGCGGGTCTGCGGCGACGGTCACGATATCGGCAAGGAAATTGACAAGCACCGTGGCGCAGGCAAACACCATCGCGACACCCTGGACGACCATGTAGTCGCGCGAGAAGATGGCGCGCACCAATAACTGGCCCATACCGGGCAGAGCGAAGACGCTTTCGACGACGACTGTGCCGCCGATCAGCCAGCCGATATTGACGGCAAGCAGATTGATGGTTGGCACCAGCGAGTTCGGTACCACATGCCGCCAGAAGACGATGCCCTCCGGCATGCCGCGGGCACGAGCGGCGGTCGCCACATCCGATTTGAGGGATTCGATCATCGCAGCCCGCAGGCTGCGGGTCAGCACCGTCGAAAGTGACAGCGCGACGGTCAGAGCCGGCAGAATGAGATGGGCGATTTTGTCGCCGATCGTCGATCCATAGCCTGACACCGGAAGGACGCCGAACTCGATGCTGAACAGGATGATCAACATCAGCCCCAGCCAGAAAGGCGGAAAGCCGATACCGAACGTGGAGACGATGCGCACGACATGGTCCGGCGCGCGGCCAGCATTGCGTGCGGCAATCGCGGCCATGGGTACGGCGATGAGGATCGACAGGATGACGCTTGAGACGACCAATGCGATCGTCGGCTCGATTCGGGTGGCGATCAACGGCAGCACGTCGATCTTGTAAAGGATCGACTTGCCCATCTCGCCATTGCCGAGATTCTTGATGAAATAGAAATATTGCAGCCATATCGGCTGGTCGAGGCCATACTGAGCGCGGATATTGGCAAGCGCCGTCGGCGTGGCGCGCGTGCCGAGGATGTTGCGCGCGGGATCGCCTGGGATCAAATGTACCAGAACGAAGGTAATGACGCTTATGCCGAAAATAACCGGCAGGAACTGCAGCGGCCGTGTCAGAACGAATTTATAGCGATGCATGGCGGCGATCGCCCCTTTGTCGTCGTCGGGTTTGAATCACCTTATCGTGCATCAGCTTGCCCTGTACCGCGACAGGAAACCGAGAAGCGTGGGGTAGTAGTCATTTGGATTTTCGTAAAAGGGCATGTGGCTGGCATTGGCGAAGACCTTGAGCTCCGCTTTCTGCAAGGCGAGCTTCATACGAAGCGCGCAGGCTGGCGTTAGTTCGTCGTGCTCGCCCGTCGTGATCAGCACGGGCATGGTCAGTCGCGGGAGGTCGGGAATGCGATTCCAGTCTTTGAGATTGCCGATATAGAGAAATTCGTTCGGCCCCTGCATCGTCTCGTAAGGACCCATGTTCCAGTCGTCGAGCGAGCGGCGAACCGGCGCCGGCCATTCCGGCAGGCGACAGACATGGCGGTAGTTGAGGATGGTGACTGCAGCGAGATATTCGGGATGAGTGTAGGTGCCCTGCGCTTCGTGTTTTTGCATCATGGCGACAGTTTCTGGGCCAAGCGCTGCGCGTAGCCGCTCCAGCTCGGAAATCAGGTGCGGCATGTCCGCAACGGTGTCTTCGAGGATCAGCGTCTGCAGGTTCTCGGGATAGGTTAGTGCATAGTCGATCGCCAGCCAGCCGCCCCAGGAGTGGCCGAGCATATGCACCTTGCCGAGGCCGAGCGCCTTGCGAACAGTCTCCGTCTCTTCGACATAACGGCCGATGGTCCACAGACCCTTGTCTGTCGGTCTATCGGAGGCTCCGGTGCCGAGTTGATCGAAGGCGACGACTCGGTATCCCTTGTCGATCAGGCAGGAGTGGGCTTCGCGCAGATAGTCGCATGGCAGGCCCGGGCCACCATTCAAGCAGAGGACGGTTTCCGGTCCGCCGCCGAAACTGTAGGCGACCACCTTGTGACCATCGACCTCGATGTCGTGCCGCGCTTCTGGCTGGATTTCACGCCACATTGGCAACTCCGGCAAAAGATTCCGCTTGCTCAATATTTGAGCATGGCTAAATTTTTACCTTAAACCGCGATCGGTACCAGCTATAAGAAGTGATAGGTTGGGAGGCCGGAAGCAGAGATGAGAACCGCGCCATGCTCGACCAAATCGGAACCATCAGACGCCAGTTCACCGCGCATCAGACGTTGGACGGCCGCATAGACCATGTCTTCGAGGCTATGAAGGCAATCGGCTTCGAGGCGCTGATCTACGATTATACGCCGGTGCCCTTTGATCTCGACGGAAAGATCATGATCCCATCGCTGCTAAAGCTGCGAAACATCTCGGACGATATGCACGAATACTGGTTCGATCGTGGTTACTTCCGTATCGATCCAGTGCAGCAGGTGGCGCTACGCACCTCGGCGCCCTTCTTCTGGAATTACGATTCTAATGCCGATACCCTGATCAAGCGCTTCATGACCGAGGACACTGCTCCCGTCGCCCGCTATCTCAGCGAACGCGACATGTCGACGGGCGTCACCGTGCCGGTGCACATGCCTCGCGGGGACTATGCCACCGTCACCGGAATTCGGTTTGGCGCCAACAAGGAATTCGAGCGCCATGCCCTGCGCTACATCGCCGATTTCAATCTGCTCGCCCATGTCTTCCATGAGGCGGCTTATTCGCTCTTCGATGCCGCCGCACTCAGCGTCGGCAAGATCCGGTTGACGGAGCGGGAGAGGGAATGCCTGCGCCATTCCGCCGAAGGCTATTCCGCTAAGGAGATCTCACGCATCATCGATCGCTCGGTGCCGACGGTCGTCATGCACCTCAATGCGGCAGCAAAGAAGCTCGGCGCAAAGAACCGCACGCAGGCCGTCGTCCGCGCCACGCACTATCGTCTGCTGGATGCGCGACCATCCTATAACTTGTGATAGCTGCCGCCTCCATTTTGGCCGCGCTATGTTCTTGTCCGTCGAAGCTTAGAGATGGAGAAGCCCGTGGCCGCAGTCCCGACACAGGAAGCCTTTCTGCCCTTTCGTGAATACCGGACATGGTATCGCATCACCGGCTCGCTTGATTCGACCAGGCTGCCGCTCGTCGTCGCCCATGGCGGCCCGGGCTGCACCCATGATTATGTCGATAGCTTTAAAGGTATCACCGAAATCGATGGTCGCCCTGTGATCCACTATGATCAGCTCGGCAACGGCAATTCCACACGCCTGCCCGAAAAGGGGCCCGACTTCTGGACGCCGTCGCTTTTCCTCGAAGAACTCGATGCGCTCCTGAAGCATCTCGACATCCAGGACCGTTATGCCTTTCTTGGCCAGTCATGGGGCGGCATGTTGGGTGCCGAACATGCCGTGCGTCAGCCAAAGGGTCTGAAGGCGCTTGTGATCGCCAATTCGCCGGCCAACATGCATACCTGGGTCACAGAGGCAAACCGCCTTCGCGAGGAATTGCCGCAAAACGTGCAGGATACGCTGCTGAAGCACGAGCGGGCCGGCACGATCACCGATCCCGAATATATCGCCGCCTCCCGTGTTTTCTACGATCGCCATGTCTGCCGCGTCGCTCCCTGGCCGCACGAAGTCGCCCGCACGTTCGCCATTATGGACGAGGACAATACCGTCTACCGCAATATGAACGGCCCGACCGAATTTCACGTCATCGGCACGATGAAGGACTGGACGATCGAGGACCGGCTTTCCCTCATCGAAGCGCCGACCTTGCTGATTTCCGGTAGACATGACGAGGCCACGCCGCTGGTGGTCAGACCCTACGTTGACCGCGTCAAGGGTTGCGAATGGGTGCTCTTCGAGAACTCAAGCCACATGCCGCATGTCGAGGAGAAGGACCTCTGCCTGAAGACGGTTTCGGAATTCTTGAGTGAACATGATTGATCAGGTCGAAGGGGCTGGGGATGAGTTCGGTCGTCGTCAGCGTTGGTCGCCGCTTCAATTCCTGCCAAGGCTACGATCCCTGTCTGGAAGTTGGATTGGTTTGCGCGGCAATATCTCAAGAACCCTCGGCCGATCTCTTACTTCTGGATGGGCACGTAATCGACCCCGCCGTCGATCCGGGAAGGCCTGCCATCGAGGAAGAGTTCGCCAATGCGTGGCGCGGAGCGGGCAACGACCTTGCCGCGTTTAATGACGGCCAAGCGATTGGGCTTCAGGCGGAGCGCCTCAAGCGTGTCCACGGCTTGCAGCACCACGAGATCGGCGTTGCAGCCCTTTTCCAGACCGTAGCCCTCGAGACCGAGCGTCCTGGCGGAATTCACCGTCAGCGCATCGAAGATCTTCTTCTTGTCTTCGATGCCGGCCATCTGGGCGACATGGATCGCCATATGGCCAACTTCGAGCATGTCGCCTGACCCCATCGAATACCAGGGATCCATCACGCAATCATGGCCGAAGGAGACGTTTAGCCCCGCATCCATCAGTTCACGCACTCGCGTCATGCCGCGACGTTTCGGATAAGTATCGTGCCGGCCCTGCAGCATGATGTTGATCAGCGGATTGGGAATGACGTTGATCTTTGCTTCCGCCATCAGGGGGATGAGCTTGGAGACGTAGTAATTATCCATCGAATGCATCGAGGTCAGGTGCGAGCCGGCAACGCGGCCCTGCAGTCCAAAGCGGATGGTCTCGGCAGCCAGAGTTTCCACGTGTCGCGACATCGGGTCGTCGGTCTCGTCGCAATGCATATCGACTGGCAGACCGCGATCGGCTGCGATCCTGCAAAGCGCTTCGACTGAAGCCCTGCCTTCATCCATGGTGCGCTCGAAATGCGGGATGCCGCCGACGATATCGACGCCCATGTCCAGGGCGCGTGTGAGCGAGGTCACCCCGTCCTTGGCGCGATAATAGCCGTCCTGAGGGAAGGCGACGAGTTGCAGGTCGATGTAGGGCTTGACCTTCTCCTTCACCTCAAGGAGTGCCTCGACCGTCACCAGCTTGGGATCGGAGGTATCGACATGGCTGCGGATGAAAAGCAGCCCTTGCGTCACGGCAAGATCGCAATAACGCAACGCGCGTTCAACGACTTCCTCCTTCGTCACGATTGGGCGCAGTTCTCCCCAAAGTGCGATACCTTCCAGAAGGGTGCCGGAAACATTCATACGCGGCAGGCCGAGCGACAGCGTCGCGTCCATATGGAAATGCGGATCGATGAAAGGCGGGCTTGCAAGCCGGTTGGTCGCATCGATCTGTTCTTTTGCTTCGGCCGCAATCGAAGCCTCCACGGTAACGATCTTGCCATCCTTGATCGCGATATCGATGCCCTTGCGGCCATCAGGCAGATTGGCGTTACGAACGATTAGGTCGAACATGAAAACTCCTCGGACTATCTTTCGCCGCGACGATAGGGTTGCATGAGCGCCTGTGGCACGCGGGCCCGCCTGCTCATGACGGCGAGCGCAACGATGGACAGGATGTAGGGCGTCATCAGAAAAATCTGGTAGGGCACGCCCTGCACGGCCGTTTGCAGGCGTAGCTGGAAGGCATCGAAAAAGGCAAAGAGCAGCGCTCCGAACAGCGCTCGGCCCGGCCGCCAGGACGCAAAGACGACTAGCGCGATGCAGATCCAGCCTCGGCCCTGCACCATCGTCGGAAAGAAACTGTTGAAGGCTGAAAGTGTCAGGAAGGCGCCGCCCATGCCCATCAGCGCGCTGCCGGCAATCACAGCGCCATAACGAACCCTCATCGGATTGAGGCCCTGGGCCTCGGCGGCATGCGGATTTTCGCCGGTCATGCGGATCGCAAGCCCAACCGGTGTGCGGAAGAGGATATAGGCCATGACGAGTGCCACCAGGATTGCCAGATAGGTTGGCGCCGTCTGTGTGAGCACGGCGGGACCGAGGAAGGGCAGGGTCGAAAGCCCCGGAATGGCGATCGGCTGGAAGGGCGCAATCGTCGGCGGCGTTCCCGCGACAGGAACGATCAGACGGAAGACATAATAGCTGAAGCTGGATGCAAAAAGCGTCACACCCAGGCCTGAGACATGCTGTGACAATCCGAGCGTTACCGTCAATGCCGAATGCAGGAGGCCAAAGATGCCGCCGGCAAGTGCTGCGATCAGAAGTCCCGTCCAGAGATCGGCGCCGTGATACACCGACAGCCAGCCGATCATCGCGCCGAACGTCATGATACCTTCGATGCCGAGATTGAGGACGCCGGCCCGCTCGCACAGAAGCGCCCCGAGCGTGCCGAAGATCAGCGGCGTGGCAATCCGCAGCACGGCAGCCCAAAGCCCGGCAGATGCGATGATGTCGATCAGCGTGCTCATCGGCGGACCCTGTATTGCGTGAAGAACAGCGCGATCAGCATGGTCAGCAGTGACAGGGCGACCGTGACGTCAGCGATATAGGTGGGAATACCAAGGCCGCGGCTCATGCCGTCGGCGCCGACGAACATCGTTGCGGTGAAGATCGCCGCCAGCACCACACCGAGGGGATTGAGGTTGGCAAGCATGGCGACGACAATACCGGCATAGCCGAAGCCCGGCGACAGATCCGTCGTAACATAACCCTTGACCCCCATTACCTCGATTGCGCCGGCAAGGCCTGCAAGCCCCCCTGAAAGACAGGCGACTTTTACGAGCGTCGTTCCGAGCCGGACGCCGGCAAAGACGGCACCGGAAGGGCTGAGCCCGGCTGCCCGCGATTGCATGCCGAAGACCGTGCGCGACTGGATGAAATAGACGATGGCGGCAAGTGCTATAGCAATCGCAAAGCCGATATGAAGGCGCGATCGGGCGATCAGCTTCGGCAGCATGGCATGATCGACAACGCCTTGAGATTGCGGCCAACCGAACGCCATCGGATCCTTCAGCACGCCGTCGATCAACATGGAGACGAAGAGAACGGCGATGAAATTGAGGATAAGGCTGGTGACGACTTCGTCGACGGAGAAGCGCAGCCGCAGCCAGAGCGGAACAAGGATCAGTATCATTCCGGCGATGGCGCCGATGATCAGCAGCAGCGGGATCAGCATCAGGGCAGGCAGGCCGGCGAGCATTTTCGAGCCGAAAGCTGCCACTGCGATCGCACCGAAATAAAATTGTCCCTCGGCGCCGATATTCCAGAGGCGGGCGCGAAAGGCGACCGCCGCTGCCAATCCCGTCAGGATCAGCGGCGTTGCCCGGGTCAGCGTTTCTGTGGCAGACAGTCGCGAGCCAAAGGCGCCCAGCAAGATGCGCCGATAGGCTTCGAGAACCGGCGCGCCAGCAATGGCGATCAGGATACCTGCCAGCACCAAGGCTGCCACGATCGCAAGAAGGGGGGCAAGGATCATCAGGTAGAGTGGCCGGTGTTCGCGCCGTTCAAATCGCATCTTCGGTCCCGCTCTCGTCTTTCCACTCCCCGGCCATCATAAGCCCAAGCAGGCGTGCGTCTGCCTGAGCCGCATCGACTGGCGCAGAAAGGCGACCGCCGACGATCGCCTGGATGCGATCGGCCAGGGCGATGACTTCATCCAGGTCCTCCGAGATTAACAGTACGGCGCTCCCTTGACGGCGTGCTTCCAGGATGCGTCCGTGAACGGCGGCAACAGCCCCTTCGTCCAACCCTCGCGCAGGCTGGGCGGCGACAAGAATGTGCGGGCGTTCATAAAGATTGCGGCCGAGGATCAGCTTCTGCATGTTACCGCCGGACAGCAGCCGGGTGCGGCTGGTGGGATTTCCACCGCGCACATCGAAGGTGTCGATGATCCTCTGCGCGAAGGCCATGCCGGCCCTGCGGTCGACCAAGCCGTGTTTTGAGTAGGATGACAAGCGTTCAAGCACGGCATTTTCCCAGATCGCCATCTCGCCGATAGCGCCATCGCGGTTGCGGTCCTCGGGAATGCGCCCGATGCCGGCGCCGATGATGGCGGCAACGTCCAGATCGCCTATGGCCTCGCCAAACAGCAGCAACTCGCCCGACGAGCGGGGCAGGGTGCCGGATAGGATTTGACCCAATGCTGCCTGGCCGTTGCCCGATACGCCGATAATGCCAAGAACTTCGCCGGCGCGCAGATGGAAGCTCACTCTTTTCAGTCGCTCGACACCGCCGATCTTCACCGTGATATCGCGTGCCTCCAGCGCAATCTCACCCGGTATGCTCGCCTCGCGGGTAGGTCGCGTCACACGATGACCGACCATGAGCTCCGCAAGCTCGGCCTTGCTGGTCTGCGATGCGTGCCGCTCGGCTGCAACTTTACCGCCGCGCAGCACGACAATACGGTCGGCGGTTGCCATGACCTCATCGAGCTTGTGGGAGATGAAGATTAATGACAGGCCCTGTGCGGCCATCTGTTTCAGCGTCGAGAACAGCCTTTCCGCTTCGATCTGCGTGAGCACGGCAGTCGGTTCGTCGAGGATCAGGATGCGTGCATCGTTGTAGAGTGCCTTGAGGATTTCCACGCGCTGCTGCTCGCCGACCGAAAGGTCGCCGAGGCGTGCGTCGGGATCTACCTTAAGGCCGAAACGCTCGGCGATCGCCAAAAGCTCTTTGCGCGCGGCATTCGTCTGCGACCGCAGCGACCAGAGCTTCTCGGTGCCGGTCACTACGTTTTCAAGCACGGTCAAATTGGGAGCGAGGGAAAAATGCTGGTGCACCATGCCGACGCCGGCGCGGATCGCGGCGCGGGGCTTGCCCTGCGGCAACTCCGCATTGTTGACGAATATGCGTCCGGTATCGGGCACATAGTGGCCAAAAAGGATGCTCATCAACGTGGTCTTGCCAGCGCCATTCTCGCCGAGCAAGGCGACAATCTCGCCCTTCGCCAAGGTCAGCGAGATATTGTCGTTGGCAACAGTGCTGCCGAACCGCTTGCTGACACCTTCGATTGTGAGGACGGGTGCGTTCATGCGGCAAGCCCCGCGATCGGGTAGCGGTGCTGCCAGCGGCCATCCGCTTCGAGATTTGCCGCAAGAGACAGCAAGAGCGCCTCCTTGCCCATTGGCGCCATGATCTGAACCGGCAAGGGCAGGTCATCGGTATCGATGCCGAAGGGAAGCGTTATGGCAGGAAAGCCCGAAACATTGGCCAGCGATGCCAAGGGAGCGAAAGCTGCCATGCGTTCGAGATGCAGATCGGTGTCGGAATGATCCGTCGGAAAGGATCCAATCGGCGGCGGAGCTGTCGCAAGCATGGGCATGATAATGACATCGACCCTATCGAAGATCTCCCACAAGGAGCGACTTGCCTGTACCGCACCATTGAGGGAGTTCCAAAGAGTCGTTGCCGACATGGCGCGTCCACGCGTGACGAAAGCCTGCGTCATCGTTTCGGCTGCCACAATATCCAATTCGAGGTCGTCCACCAAGCCGGCGATATTGACGGAAATAATGTCGCCGAAAGCTTGAGTGCTGGCTGCTACTGCTTCCCGGAATTGAGCCCAGGCGAGCGCAACGAGCGGATGTCCCTGCCTTTCGAGATGCTGGGCGGCCGCCTCCACGGCTTGCAGCCGGTCGTTTGCGATCGAGTATCGGTCGCCTGCATCTATCAGCAGACCGATCCGAAGGGGGGCGGCTTGCACGGTGAGTTGTAGGATATCAGCGAATGGTCCCCTCGTTTTGCCGGAAACGGCGGTGAAAATCCGAGCCGTGTCACGTACGGACCGCGTCACGGCGAGTTCGCTGGCAATGCCGCCGAGGTGATTGCCGAAGGAGGGGCCGGCAGGTACAGCGCCGCGGGTCGGTTTTAGGCCGACCAGACCACAACAGGCAGCCGGAACGCGGATCGAGCCGCCCGCATCCGTCGCATGCGCGATTGCAACGATGCCAGCGGCTACCGCCGCCGCCGCGCCGCCGGAGGAACCGCCCGCGGTGCGGGTTCTATCCAACGGATTGCGACAGATCGGACCTATCGCCGGCTCGGAAGCGAGTGAAAAGCCGAATTCCGGGCTGGTGCTCAATCCGAATGCGCAAAGGCCCGCATCGCGAAATCGGCTCGCCAGATCGCTGTCTGCACCTGTGCCTTCGCGCCTGAACAGACGTGACCCCGCCGTCACCGGCAGCCCTGCAAAAGGGCCGCCAAGATCCTTGGCGACAGTCGGCACGCCGACGAACGAACGGGCAGCAAAGCGTTCCGGCAGCTCCGATGCTTCCCGGTCCATGGCTCGCGCGGCTGCAAGTCCCATTTCGGGGTCGAGATAGGCGATGGCGCCGATGTCTTCATGCGTGGCGCAAGCGGCAATGGATGCCTGCATGGCATCCATGCAGGCAAGCTTGCCGGATCTAATGGCGCCGGCCAGCTCCGTGGCATCGGCGAATAATGGCCTGCTCATGACCGAGCCGATTGATTATTTCGGTTGATCTGAAATCTTCGGCACCTCGAAAGTGCCGGTCTTGATGTCTGCGCGGACCTTCTCCATAGCGGCTTCCGCTTCCGTCGGCGCAACACCCTTGACATAGACGATGTCGCTGCCGCCCTCCTTCATCAGGCCATAGGCCGTGTAGTTGCGGCCGACCGGCTTGCCGGCGGCAACATCGGCGATCGCCGCATTGAGGATGGGACGGAAGTACCACATGGCGTTGGCAAAGACGGTATCGGGGTAGCGGGGCGTATAATCGATCAGGGATCCGACCGATCTGATGTGGCGCTCCTTGGCAGCGTCGGCAGTGCCGATGCGCTCGCCGAAGAGAATGTCGGCACCGGCATCGATCTGTGCGAGGCCCGCCTCGCGCGCCTTCGGTGGATCGAAGAAGGTGCCGATGAAAGAGACCAGATGCTTGCAGTCCGGGTTGACCGCCTTGACGCCTGCGGCGAAGGCGTTGATCAGCATATTGACTTCGGGAATCGGAATGGCGCCCACCGAGCCGACGACATTCGACTTGGTCATTTTGCCCGCCAACATGCCGGCGAGATAGGCGCCGTCATAGTTCCAAGTGCCGAAGACGCCGAAATTGCTGCCCGCGGTCTCGGCGCTGGAGCCCAGTACGAAGGCCGTGTCTGGGTAATCGGCAGCAACCTGGCGTGCTTCCTTCTCCACCGCATAGGCTTCGCCGATAATCAGCTTGTTACCCTGCTCGGCATATTCGCGCATGGCACGGGGATAGTCCGTGCCCGAAACGCCTTCAGAAAAGACGTATTCGATGACGCCTTCCTTGGCTGCATCCTGGAGCGCCTTGTGAAGACAGGAATTCCAGGCATTTTCGACCGGTGAGGCGTGAATGCCGGCGACTTTGAGTGGCGCGGCGGCACGAGCGCTTGGCGCCAGAGCGCTGACGCCGAGCGCAATGCCGGAAGCAATGACGGCACGACGCGACAGCATGATTTCATTGGTCATTTTTGGTTCCCCTGCTTTTTGATCATTTGGTAAAAAATCATAGGGGGAGGCTAAAAAAGTGTCAAGCAATTGGCATGCTCAAATAATATGCTGTCATAAATGTAAATGCGAGAGTGTGCCCATTTCAGTAGGCTCGGCATCAGCTCGATAGAGCTGCCCGTTGCAATCATGGATTTCGGCATTGGCCATGCTCCGCGTCATTCGCTTTCATTGCTCGCGGCGGTTCCTCGATGCAATGAGTGATTTTACGGTTGGGGACGGCTAGACCCTGAATTTTCACCCAGGCGATCGCGACTGCCACAGCGGGAAGACTGGCCGCATCCGACATGGACTGTTTCGGGCGGACGGTTGCGACTGCTCAGTGCCTCAGCGCGCTCTGTGAAGCCTGGGCCGGCCATTGTCGAAGCTTTTGCGTCCATTTTTCCAGCCTGCGATCACACGAGCAATCTCGCGTACGGCAGCGCGTGGCCCTGAGCTGTCGAGAAGCACGATGGTCGCCTCACAGCCCGGCTGCAGGCGTTCCACGGCGCCTAGTTGGCGCGCCGCCGTTTCGCTCACCATGTTGAAGACCAAGGCGATATCCTCGTCTCGTGCGAGCTGGGAGACATTGGCGTAGAGATTGGCCATGCGCATCAGCGAGGCATCGCCATAGGGTGTGAAGGGATTGAGCACATTGTTGGTCGCAATGGAGGTCACGACACCACGGGTTGCGAGGAGATGGGCCGGCGCGACGCCGCGCGGCACCAGCCGGTCATGCCCCCGACCCGCAAGAAACAGATCGGTGGCCGGAAGCACCGAAAGTGCGATGCCCGCTTTGGCGAGCTCGTCGGCAATGCATAGGACCTGCGCCTGCGGCATGGCCGAAAGATTGGTGGCGTGGCCGATCGCCACGCGCCCTTGCCAGCCGTGGCGCAGCGTCGTGGCGATCACGGCCGGCAGGTCGGTGCGATCGGGGTCGAGGCTGAAATCGAGATGGAAGTCGACCGGCACACCGTGCTTCACCGCGAGCGCAAAGATCATGTCCACATGCCTGGCTGGGTCGGGATCCGTATAGGGACAGCCGCCGATCAGATCCGCGCCGCTTGAAAGTGCGATATCCAGCATGTCGAATGTCTCGGGCTCGTTCGTCAGCCCGTCCTGAGCGAAGGCGCAGATTTCGATGTCGACGGCGAAGGCATAGTCCGCCTTGATACGCTTGATGACCTCAAAGGAGCGCAAACCGGCGCGAGGATCGACCTCGACGAAGGTCCGCATCCGCACCGTTCCGTGCAAGATCGCCTTCTCCACGACGCGCGCGGCCCGGGCATAGACGTCGTCTGCCTCGAAGCTGGCCTTGGCTCTGGCTGTCTCCTGAACGGCTTCAGCGAGCGTGCCTTCGCAAATCGCGCATCGGTCGAGAATGCAGGCTTTGTCTAGATGGATGTGTGTGTCCACGAAGCCGCCAAAGGCGAAGGCGCCCTGGCCATCGACATTCTCGATCGCCTCACAGCGGAAGCCGCGCTCGATGGCTGCGATCCAGCCGTCGCGGATTGCGACATCGACGAAAACGCCATCTTCCTCGATGCGGACGTTGCGGAGAACGAGATCGAACAGGTTGTCGGTAACCCTGGCTTCACGGGGCTGCTCGTCGGCCTTTCTGGTGGGACGAAGCATCAGCGGACCACGGCGCCGTTTTCGGCCACAAGACGGCCTTCCTTGAAGACACGGCGCGGCTTGGGGAAGGCCACCACGGCTTCGGGCAGGTGCTCGGCGGCCAGTGTCACGAAGTCGGCCTTGGCACCGACGACGATGCCGTGCCCTTCCAGACGGAGTGCCTTGGCGCCGGCTGACGTTACCAGGTCAAAGGCGGCGCTGAGATCCGCATCGGTGTAGAAACCGGAGCGGTAAGCGATGATTTCGGCCCGCCGGAGCATGTCGCCATCGCCGAAGGGCCACCACGAATCGCGAATGTTGTCGCTGCCGCTGAAGACGGTAACGCCGGCGGTGCGAAGCAATGCGACCGGGGGGAAATTGTGGTTGCCGGGAGCATTGGTCATGATCGATACGCCGCTTTTGGCAATCAGTGCGGCAATTTTCTTCGCCGCATCCGGCGTGAGGTCGCCAAGGCCATAGGCATGGCTGACGGCGACATGCCCCTGCATGCCGAGCGCCGTCGTGCGGGCGCAGATCTCCTCGATCGTCATGGCGCCGAGGGTGCCGGCATCGTGGAGATGGATGTCGACGTCCACGCCGCGTCTTTCGGCAATGCCGAAGACCACGTCGAGATGGCCTTTTATGTCGCGATCGAAGGAAAGCGGATCGAGCCCGCCGACAAGATCGGCGCCCATGGCGATCGCTTCATCCATCAGGTCCGCTGTGCCGGGGCTCTTCAGGATACCGCTTTGCGGGAAGGCGACGAGTTGGATGTCGATGATGTCCTTGTATTCCTCTCGGACCTTCAGGATGGTTTCGAGCGACGTCAGACCGACCGAGCCGTCGACCATCACATGGCTGCGCATCTGCAATGAACCATTCGAAATGCAGAGATTGAGCTGATTGCGAGCGCGCTCGTCCATCGGCGCGGCGGCGGCCATGTTCTCAGTTTGGAGAGCAACGCGCTCGTGCACATCGAAGCCTTTGGTGCAGGGTTTGTGCGGGATCCACTTGTCGCCATAGAAGCTCGTATCGAGATGGGTGTGGCCCTCGACGAAGCTCGGCGCGAGGAGTGCACCGGCGATGTCGATCATGGTTGCGGCATTCCCACCGGAACCTGCGGGCTTGATCGCGGCGATGCGGCCGGCCGACACTACAAGGTCATTGAGCGTGCCGTCGGCCAGTTTTGCATTGGTGAAAAGTGTTTCGGTCGAGTGCACTGGTATTTTCCCTTCCTTTGTGTCATCGGCCAAGTCCGCCGGATGCGGGACCTGGTGTCCTCTTCATGATAGTGCGGTTCAGTTCTGCGGTAGATTGCCCTGCACGTCCTCGATCAGCCAGCCCGGGACTCTTTCTGCCGTCATTTGCAAACCGTTTTAGTAAATCACTTTGGGAAAAATCATCGCAACTGAAGTCTTTGCAAAGCGGACTGATCTACGCAAGCACTACCACTCGTCCGCGTTCCCCTGTTGGCGTCGAGCTGAAAGCGCGCAAAATGGCTGGCGTATTGGTGCGCTTGACGGTCCGGCTCGATCTTATGAGGCGACCGCGGCATAGCCTTGCGGAGGAAGAAGGCCGGCTAATCCGTGATTGGCGGAGCATTGGCCAGGCATTGTTCTGGCGCATAGCCCACATTTTTTGGGGCAAAATGCGGTGCGCGTTCGCTTAAGTTAACTTGATATTTCCATACATTATACTTTAGTTGATTATATTGTCTCTAGGCATCCGTGATAAATAGCGGTCAAATTCGCCAATCTAGTGAATAGATGGGCCAGACTGCGAATACTTTTATGTATTTTCGGGAAGCATTATTAATCCTGTTTCAATAAAGCCCGCCTATCTTTGTCTCTGATTGGACAGGCCATGAGGGTCTGCGCTCGGGCGGCGTCTCGACGGCTCGCGGACTGCTTTTCTTTTGGAAATTGCGCCGCAAGGGCTCCAAAAATTCGGGTTTCGGCGAAGCGAGTTGGCGCCCCGGCACCCCCGAACATAGGTTGCAATTATGCTTTTCTCTCTTCGCAATATACTTGTTGGAATTTTTCTTGTTCTCAGCGTCGCTCTGTGCGTGCTAACAGGATCTTCCATGCTCGATGCCTATCGTGGTGAGAGCACCTATGCAGACGTCTCGAAGTTTACCATGCTCGACCGAGCGCTCTTCCAGACACTTGCCAACTTCCGCAACGAGCGAGGTGACGGCTCGTCGCTCGCCAAGCTTGAGCTTGGCACGCAAGATGCAACGCTCGCCATGTTGAAAGCGGAGCGGGTCGTCGTCGACAAATATATGGCTGACGCGAAATCGGTCTCTGCAAACATTGACAACGAGAAGCTCAGAGCGCCGATCGCCGACGTCATGAGTGCATATGATCGGGTCGTCGCATTCCGCTCAAGGCTCGACAGCGAAGTTGCCAAGAAACTCGCTGATCGCGATCCGACACTGCAGGCCACGACGCTGGACATCGGCCAGCAGCTCTTGACCGCGCTAGAAGCAGGCTCGACCGCCGTTGAAAGCCAGGTTCGCGCGAGCGATCCCTCGATGGCGGCAATGATCCAGATCCGTGCACTGACTTGGTACACCCGCGCGACAGCGGGCGCAGCAAACCTCTTGTTCGTCAACACACTTGCCTCCGGAGAGGCGATGAAGCCCGACGAACTCAGCAAGATCCAACAGTTCGATTATGCCGCGAGCTTCACCTGGGGACAGATCGGCACTCTGGTCAACCATCCATCGACACCACAAGTTGTCAAGGACGCCTACAAGATCGGCGATACGACCTATTTCAGCGGCGACTTTGCAGCAAAACACAATGCATTACTTGCGAGGTTCGCAGCCGGCGAGAAGAAGGCTATGTCCCTCGACGACTGGCGCCCGCTCGGCAACGCCGCACTACTCACCATCACAAACACCGCCGCTGCCGCCGCAGATGGCATGGTGGCCAAGGCAGCCGCCGGTCAGAATGATGCATTCACCAGCCTGATCGCCTACGGACTCACCTTCCTAGTTGCCGTGGTTCTGAGCATCACCGGCATCTGCGTCATCGTTTTCCGCGTCACCAAACCCGTCGGCGCGCTAACCCATTCCATGACGGCGCTCGCCCAAGGCGACCTCTCGGTCTCGATCGATGGCGTCGAGCGTCGCGATGAAGTCGGCGCCATGGCACGTTCCGTACAGGTATTCCAGCAGGCGGCCTTGCGCAACAAGGCGCTCGAAGCCGAAGCCGCCGAGGCACGTGTGACATCGGAGCACGAACGCGTAGAAGTTCAGCGTCGCGCCGAAGCCGAGGCCGAGCAGAGGCTGCTGCAAGCAACAGGTTCGCTTGCGACAGGTCTGCGTCATTTGGCATCCGGCGACCTGCTCTGCGAGATCGAAACGCCACTGGCTGAGCAGTTCGAAGCTTTGCGTCACGATTTCAATTCGTCCGTCGGCCAGCTTCGCGATGCCATGTCCCGCGTCGGCCAGGCCGCGTCACTCGTAAACAGTGGCAGCTACGAGATCTCGCAGGCTTCCGATAACCTCTCCAAGCGCACCGAGCAGCAGGCCGCTTCGCTTGAGGAGACGGCGGCCGCACTTGAAGAGGTTACGGCCAACGTCCAGTCGACCTCGAAGCGAGCTGGCGATGCCCGTGAACTAGTTCGCGGGGCCCGGTTGCGGGCAGAAAACTCCAGCCAAGTCGTCAGCAATGCCGTCAACGCTATGGGCAGGATCGAGCATTCGTCCAAACAAATCAGCCAGATCATCGGCGTGATCGACGAGATCGCCTTCCAGACCAACCTGCTTGCTCTCAACGCCGGTGTCGAGGCGGCGCGTGCGGGTGAAGCCGGCAAAGGGTTTGCCGTCGTCGCCCAGGAAGTGCGCGAACTTGCACAGCGTTCGGCCAATGCCGCCAAAGAGATCAAGGCGCTGATCGGCAATTCCGAAGTTGCCGTCGGCGAGGGAGTGAAGCTCGTCAACGACACGGGCGATGGCCTCGCGGCTATCGCCGATCTGGTCCTGCAGATCAATCAGCACATGGACGCGATCGCCACCGCTGCCCAGGAGCAGTCCATGGGCCTGTCGGAGATCAACAGCGCCGTCAATCATATGGACCAGGCGACACAGCAGAATGCCGCCATGGTCGAAGAGATGAACGCGGCTGGTGCGGGTCTGGCCGAGGAGAGCAACCGGCTCGGCGAACTCCTGAGCGCGTTCCGCACGGGCGAAGCCGAGCGCAGGGTGTCGCAGGCAAAGCCCGTAGCCCGGCCTGCCTCACCCCCGGCAACGGGCCGACTTGCTACACGCGCCGCTCCGGCCACGCAGGGCAATGCCGCGCTTAAACATCTCCATCAGGAGTGGTCGGAGTTCTGATCGGCCTGACGTCAAGACAGGCACCGAAGGCTTGCTGCGGTAACGCCGCGAGGATCGCCCCGGACGCCTTGTCCGGGGCATTTTTGCGGAATTCGCAGCAACTGCCACCAATCGTGGGTGCTCCTTCATGACACCTTCGCGCGCCAGAAGCGGTCACCAGCTTGTTAGGTTAGACGACCTGTCCGGAAACATGGGGCAAGCCCACTCATGCCGTGTGATGGGAATGTTATGATCTCATCTGCGTCAACATGGCTGATGTTGTATGCAGCAGTTTTGAGGTAGTGCTCCCTCACGATAGATAGTGCCAAGTAATAGCCTGGAAATATCCGAAATGTGGGATTGGTTCCCTATAGTCTTCATTACGTTCAAGGTTCTCGTGTTAGGCACGGGCATGTTCTTCGCCATCAAGTGGCATCACGATCAAGAGAAGAAGAAATAATGAAACCAGCGGACCGTAAGCGCCCGCCGATAAGAGAAGCGCCGCCCATTTAGTCCGCTTCGGTGAAGGTTTTTCGATGCGGGCCGCGGTGTGACGGTGGCGGCTGGGCGTGTGTCGGCCCGCGTTGAAAAACCTTCCAAGGAGGAGGCCTGCGGGGGCTGGGTGGAGCGCCTATGGGGAAAGCGTGCGGCTGCGGTTTTCTGAGGTGGCTATCGGTGGGAGCGTCGGGTGCAAGCGGGTTGCCCCGAAGGCTTGCAATGACGCGATCGGGGTTGGGGTGCTCCTCTTTCGTAGGCCTCGCATCGGCGGTTTTGCAGTGTGCGGCGTTGCCTGGCGCAAATCGGCGCCACCCCGGAATGCATCGCAGATCCGGGCCGGCCTTGGCTGATGTGACAGGCGTTTCGTCATGCGGCGTCCTTTCGGGGTGGCGCACGGGATTTGGGTCGCTGGCCACGGCGGAATATCTCGACGATGCGCATCGGGCCGCCGCAATCTGGGCATGGCTGCCTCAGGGTGAGCGGGATGCTCTCGGCGCTTGGCGTGTCGTCCTGTGATGGCGCTTCCGTCCCGAGCAGTTTCCTTATCTTTGCGACATTGGCCTTGCGGCCTGCTCCGGCCAGCAGGCCGTAGTGGCGGATGCGGTGGAATCCGTCGGGCAGCACGTGGATTAGGAAGCGGCGGATGAACTCGTCGGTGGCCAGCCGCATGACCTTGTGACGGTCACCGGTCTTGATGCGGTAGTCCTTCCAGCGGAAGGTGACCGCCTCGGCATTCGCGCTGATCAGGCGGCTGTTCGAGATCGCCACGCGGTGCGTGTAGCGGCTGAGATAGGCCAGCACGGCCTCGGGGCCGCCGAATGGGGGCTTGGTGTAGACGACCCAGTCGGATTTGCGGAAGGGGGCAAGCCAGGCAGCGAAGGCATCCGCCTCTGCAAGCCGGGCTAGATCGCCGAAGAAGCAGAGCACCCCGGATTGACTGAGTGCCATCAGTCCTTCGAGAAACAGCCGCCGAAACAGACGAGACAGAACCTTTATGGGCAGAAGGAACCCCGGGCGACAGCCAATCCAGCGCGTGCCATCCGGCGACAGTCCACCGCCGGGCACGACGATGTGCACATGCGGGTGATGGGTCAGCGCCGACCCCCAGGTGTGCAGCACGCTGGTCATGCCGATGTTTGCGCCAAGGTGCCGGGGATCGGCGGCGATGGTGGTCAACGTCTCCGCCGATGCCCGGAATAGAAGATCATAGACCGTCTTCTTATTCCAATAGGCGATCTGCGCGATCTCGGCGGGGATGGTGAAGACAACATGGAAATACTCGACCGGCAGCAGGTCTTCGGCACGGGCGGCCATCCAGTCCCGCGCCGCGGGTCCCTGGCACTTCGGGCAGTGCCGATTCTTGCAGGAATTGTAGGCGATGTGATGGTGGCCGCATTTGGCACAGGCTGCCACATGCCCGCCGAGCGCCTCGGTTCGGCAGGCCTCGATCGCCGCCATGACCTTGAGCTGGGTCAGGCTAACATGCCCGGCATTGGCCCGCCGCCACGCCGGGCCATAGGCACGGAAGATGTCGGCGATCTCCAGTTTTGGCCGGATCACCGGACGGGCGCTACTCCAGTTCGCGTCGGAGCGTTTGGTCCTGCAGCTTCTTCAGGGTCTCGAACGGGCTGATCGTGTCGCGGATCGTCTTCGTGGCGACATGCATATAACGGGCGGTGGTCGTCAGCTTGGCGTGTCCCAGAAGGACCTGGATCACCCGCACATCCGTGTTCGCTTCCAGCAGGTGGGTGGCAAAACTGTGCCGCAGGGTGTGCAGCGTCGCTGGCTTGGCGATCCCGGCCAGTTTTTTGGCGGCGGTGAAGGCGCGGTTGAGCTGCCGCGGCGAGATCGGGTTGATCTTCGGTTTGCCAGGAAAAAGCCAGCCCTGCGGCCGTGACTCGCGCCAATAGTCGCGCAAGAGTTCCAGCAGCAGGGGCGACAGCATCACCTTGCGGTCCTTCTGTCCCTTGCCCTGTTCGACATGGATCAGCATCCGATCGCTGTCGATGTCGCTGATCTTGAGGTTGCAGACTTCGGAGGCCCGCAGTCCGGCGCCATAGGAGATGCTGAGCGCCGCTCGATACTTCAGGCCCGGCCCCTGGGCCGCCACAAGCAGGTCGGAAACCTCCTCAACGCTCAAGACAACGGGCAACTTCTGCGGTTGCCGACGGAACTGCATATGCCGCTTCATCTCTTCGCGGTCGCAGGTGATGCCGAAAAAGAACCTCAGCGCGACGATGCGGGCGTTGAAGGTCGGCGGCGTGACGCCCGCATTGGTCATGTGCAATTGGTAGGCGCGCAGGTCGTCGGGTGTCGCGGTATCCGGAGATCGCTTCAGAAACCCGGCGAAATCCTTGATCGCCCGAATATGGGCTTGCCGGACTTTGTCGCCCATCCCGCGGATGCGCATGTCTTCGATCATCCGTTCGCGCAGCGGGGTCGTCTTCTCCTCCGTCATGGGAACCTCCTGTCTGGTGATTGAGAAGACCCCAATCCTCAGCCAGGACGGCAAACCCACAAAATGCACGGCGTTCAGATCGTTGCTGCACCGTCACCACGGGCGCCAATGCCGCGCGAGCGGCTTCGTCCTTGGGCCCGAAAGTTGTCATTGGTGGCATTTGCCGCATAACACCGCATTTTTGTTTAGGCTTTCACCTTATGCGGCGGTACTAAGAGGGAGCTTACACACTTGAAATAGGCGCTCGAGGACGAGCGTAAAACGGCAGGAATCGCGGTCGGTGAATTCAATCATGTTCACAGCGATAGCGAGCCGAGGATGTGATCCGGACCGTCAGCCTGAAAAAGGAGATGGACATTCTAATGAGCCTTGCCGAAGGCTGGTCGAGGGGAGACATTATCCGTCTCGATACCTTGGCCCACTTGATCCAGCGAGCGCGCGAGCATCGAAAGGACCACGCCTTATCGCGCCAGGGGGCGCTGGCGCAATTGATGAGCGGATCAACCGATCCGTCTGTTGGTGATATGGATCGAACGCCTCATCTCGCCGACGCCTGCGCCTCTCCCTGGATCGACGACGAGTTCGTCAATCGCAACCAGTCGAACGACTGCCTTGTTGTTTGGTCAATTTCAAGACCAGGCAACCTCCACACTCTCTGGCGGGACGCGTGCTTGACATGCATCAAGTGTAATTGCGGGGAAAGCGTGTAAACAGGCGTTTTCTCCCCGCTGGTACTTCCATGATCACCCTATCGTTTGTTCTGACGTCCATCACCATTCTGCTCACGCCAGGCCCGACCAACACGGTTCTCGCTACGTGCGGTGCCTCGTTCGGATTGCGACGAGCGGCCATCATGCCCGTCGCAGAGGCCATTGGATATATCGTCGCGGTGTCGGTGTTTGCGGCAGTCGCGGATACGGTTCGAGGCAACGCTGCGGCTTTTGCCACGATAAAGCTGATGGCAGCAGGCTGGCTGCTTTATTCGGCTTTCAAGCTCTGGGGGATGTCGTTCCACACGGATGCGCGGCCAGCGCGGGAGGCGTTTATCCGAGTCTTGCTGACCACGCTGGTCAATCCAAAGGCCATGCTGGTTGGTACCGTTCTCATTCCTGCAGGTGCGGTTCATTTTCCAGTTTGGGTATTGACCTATGCGCTTCTTTCGACGCTTGCCGGTTTGGGATGGGTTGCGTTCGGGGCGAGCCTGCCGTTCAGTGTACGTCGCCACACGTACAAACTGGCATCGCTAGTGTTGGGTGGATTTTCGATGGCCGCAGTTGCGAGTGCGTTATCGATCTGAACCTCAAAACGCGCTGCGTGAAGGCGGGCCTGTTGGGGTCGAATTGCCCGAGCTCCCGAGGAGGCAGCGTCGCACAGGTGCTGGAAATAGGGGTTCTCCACTCAGTGGTCGCACAGGGCCTCGTCTGACAGGTTGAACGTGTGCTTGAGAATGGCCAGCCCGCGTCGGCAGTGGCGGCATGCCCGTTCCGTCCGAATAGACCGTGCCGACGTGGGCTTCCAACACCGGCCAGCCGATGGCCCGCGCCAAACGCACCAGGACCCTTAATGCTCACCGGCTGGCCCGCTGATCGGCCATGCCGATGAAGGGATTGTAGCCAACAGCGGCGAGCACGGCCCATGCCGTCGCGGCGATGTGCGGCAGACGAAAGTACTTGAAATCGCCGGGTGCGGAATTGGGTCCGACCTGGAGCCCGGTCGAAAGCTCGTCCTTCACCGTTGCATAAACGAGGCCGTCTGGCGCCACTTGCGCAGAGATCGTAGCGAGCAACGGCTCGGCCTCGGCTGCCCGGCCGGCAAGACGAAAGACGAGCGCGGCCTGGGCGGTGCCTTCGAGCCAGATGCCGTCGCGATCGTCGTTGAAGTCGAAGCCGCCCTCGACACCATGATGGCGCGCCGTCCATTCCAGAACGCGTCCGGACCTGGCTGCATAGGACGGTACGGCAATGAGCGGCCATAGTTCCGCGTCCAGACCCGACATATTCGTGTTCGGCGCATTGCTGCCAGGCATGCTGCCGATGAAAAAGCGCCCCTCCTTCTCGTCCCACATGGCGTCCAGAAAGAGGCGTGCATGCTCGCCAAGATGCTCCCAGTCGCGCTGGGGGTCGAGACGGGCGAGCCAGCGATCGGCGGCGTAAATATCGAGATTGTGTTCTGTGGACTTCCACGTCACGCGATCGGGTGCGGGTTCGTGCCCGAAAAAGCCGCCGAAATAGCCGGGATTTTGCGGGTCTGCCACGGCGGTTTGGATCCATTCCATGATCTTGCCGGCAGCGTCAAGGTAAGCCGGACGGTCCGTCTGCTCGTAGGCCGCGAGCAGCGCGAGCGCTGCCCAAGCCGTGCTGCCCGTCGCACTGCCCACCTGATATCCGTCTTCCTCCCAGGAGTTGGTGGTGGAATTCCAATAACCGGGCAGCAACATGCCCTCCTTGCCGGGCACAACGGGGCCAGAGCGGTAGGCATTTCGCAGCCGTCCGTCGTGATAATATCGATCTGTGTTCAGCGCGAGAACGAGCGCGTCAGCAACGCGTCCAGCTTCGGCCTTTCGGCCGCAGGCATAGAGCGCTATCGCCGCAAGTGCGTTGTCGTATGTGAAGCCGGTGTTTTCAAGTGTGGGATGCAGCCGTGAACCGCCATTCGCGGGCTCGAAGCTTCGGAAGATGAAGGGTTGTGCCGGATCGCCGCTCATATGAGCAATCAGCCCATCGCAGAGCCTTGAGGCGAGCTGTACGTCCCGTCCGCCGATTGCCGCCCCGGCGCTGATGGTCGAGAAAGCGACAATCATGACAACGGCCAAGAAGGTCCCGAACAGATCGACCACCGCTTTCTTTCTGACGCTGCGCAAAAAATGCATTTCAGCCCCTTCTCTTCGTCAGGACAAAGCGCGCGATAGGAGCATCCGCATCGATTTGCCAAGATCGCCCTTTTCGGCCACGTTGCCGGGCGCGGTTCTAAACAGCAGCCGCAAGATCGCATCATGTTGCTCCGGCGTCGGAAATAGCGCAAACGGCGTGGCCGACGGCGCGGCGCTAGCGCCTGCCGAAACCCAGCCGACTTCGGGGATGAACAAGGCCTCGTCTCGAGAACCCACCGGGACCAATCGCGCAATGGCGGCGCCTTCCGTGGACAAGGCTGTTATCGTCACATCGGCAATCGTGTCGTCCGCCTTGTGTTTCGCGTCGAGACTGATCCCGATGGGCTCTTCCTGGCCGAGCCGGGGCAATTCGATGCAGCAAAGCAGGCTGGTGAAAGCGATCACCATCGCAACTGCGGACCAGACGAGATTGAGGCATTCGCGCCCCGAAAATTCGACGGGCGCATCCCAGCCGTAAACCACCCGGATGACGGAGAGCGCCGACATCGCCGCGACGAAGCCGAAGAACAGCGCCGTCGGCCGGTGGACCCGGATCGCCGACCTGTCGCCGCCCTTTTCCGTCACCTTGAAGGGGCGGCCGAACGGCTTGCGGATCGCCTGGAGAAGGGTGATCGTGATCGGCACGGCCGTCAGCGCATGGGTGACCTCGGTGAAGAGCGGCAGCGTACGCCTTTCGGAGATCCACGTCGAATAGGCCCAGAACAGGAAAAGCGAGCTGAGGCCATATTTCATGAAGAGCAACTCATCAGCCTGCAGCGCGGGTATGCCGGTCAGCCAATATATGGAAGGCGCCAGCAGGAGGCAGAGAATGAACGGCTTGGACAGCCAGCAAAACAGGCCGTGCAAGTAGTGAAGCCGCTGCGTGAGCGTGAACTTTCCGCGCCAGAGCGGTCCATCGCGCAGGAGGCCGATCTGGATGGTGCCGAGACACCAGCGGGTCCTTTGCGTGATATATTCGGGAATGCCTTCGGCCGACAGCCCGACGCTCAGCTTCTCATTGAGCCAGCGGGTCACATAACCTCGCTCCATCAGGCGATAGGTCAGTAGCATGTCTTCCGAGAGCGCTTCATGTGGAAAGCCGCCGAGTTCATTGACCGCCGCCCGGCGGAGGACGAAACTGGTCCCGACACAGAATGCACATCCGGCCGCGTCCTTTGCCGGTTGGAACGTGTCGAAGAAGACCCTTTGGTCATCGACGAAAGAGTGACGGATGCCAAGATTGTGCTGAATGGGATCGCTGTTGAAGTAAAATTGCGGCGTCTGGACAACAGCGACCTTGCCGTCCTTAAAGAGGCCGACGACGCGATTGAGGAAGTTCGCCTGAGGCGCGAAATCCGCATCGAGAACCATGATGAAATCGGAGACATCGGCGAGCATGTTGGTGTGACGCAGCGCGTTGTTGAGGTTGCCGGCCTTGGCGTGTTTGTTATCTGGGCGGGTCATGTAGTTGACCCCGACACGGTCGCAATATTGGCGAACCTCCGGCCGGCGCGTGTCGTCACAGACAAAGACCCGAAGCTGGCGATAATCCATCGCCTGCGCGGCGATGACGGATTTTTCCAGGATATTCAGCGGCTCATTGTAAGTGCAAATGAACACGTCGACGCTAGGAAGGTTTGTAGCCGCCCTTAGCTCCTGCTCGCTGCGGTCGGCCTGTTCAGTCCAATCCGTCCTCCGCAGCAAAATCAGCACCGAGCCCATGGCATAAAGCACTGAGACGGCTTCGAAGAGGAAATAGATATAGTTCCAGATCGTCTCTGCAGAAAGCTCGAAGGGCGGCAGGGTGTCAAGCGCGCGCCAAGAAATGTAGAGCCCGAGCGACAAAAGCATGAGCAGGCTGAAGGCGGCCCGCTCGACCATCCGCTTCGGATTGCCGAGCATTGCGAAAAGGAGTGCACAGATCGCGATGAGAAGATCGAATGTCAGCACGCTGAAGATGTCGTCGTTGGAACTGAAGAACATGATCCCTTCCTTCGTTACTTTGGCGCGACGACCAGCCCCTGCATGTCTTTCGACAGCGCATGGCGGCTCATTGAGCAAGATCGGCGTCAGCTACGACTCGTCAATTGGTAAGTGAATACTCTCCGTTACTGCACGATCGCCAGCGTCAGCTCTTGGCCGGGAGAATGCCCATCCTCTCGTTCAGCAGGTCGACAGCGTGTGCATCGGCTCGGTACGGCCGGAGAGCCGGCATCTCATCTGGGGCTGAGATGTCGCGAGGGCCTTTCATGCCGCGACCGATGCCTTTCGCCGTGCCGAGCCGCACGGCGGATCGCTGCACAAGTCCGCTCAGCTCTGTTTTGGCGGCAGGCCATTGCGCCGCCGATGCCTGTGCAATGCCGATAAGGGATGTCGATGCCTCGCGCACATATTCCTGCGTCTTCTGCAGCCACTGCTCGGGCATAGTCACATCCACCCATGTTCCGACGGAGCAGAATTGGCTGTCGCGAAACACTGCCTGATCCGGCTCGGTCAGCCGGATATAGACATATAGCTCGCGGCGCTCCGTCGGCGGGAACGGCACGGCATAATCCAAGTCGACCCTGTCCGTCGTGCGGGGGACCAACCTTGTGATTGTCCCGTCCGCCACCCGCGCCCAGCCGTCGGCGCTGACTTGAACCTTCGAACCGACAGCAAGCGCCTGAGCTTGCCGTTCGGAGAAAATCGCCACCACGAAAGCATCGCGGCAGTCGAGCATCTCCGCCAGCGTGTCGCCGGCAGTGACCTCACGCCCCGATGCGGCTACCGGCTTGTAGAGCTGGCTCGTCTGGGGGATGTGGAGATCGGCGCGGGCAAGCCTTTGGACGCGCTCGCCCTCTGTAGCCACGAGGGAACTTAACTCGGCTTCCTTCGAGCGCATTGTGGCGATCTGCATCTTAATCTGCAGCAGATCGGCCTTGCGGGTGCGGATTTCCTGCTGAAGATTTTGAAGCGACTGCAGGTCGGCGCCCACATAGATGCCTTCGCGCGCGAAGTCGACTTCCGCCTTAAGCTTGGCGACCGAGAGCCCGGCTGCCTCAAGCTTTGCATCCTCCAGGCGGAGGGTGTCGGCAACCTCGTCCTGGGTGCCTGCGGCTATGCCCTTAGCCATGAGTTTGAGCTTGCGCGCCGCTTCTGCCTTTGCGATGCGGGACGAATAGGTCACCATCTCCAAAGCCGCCTCCGCCGCCTTGAGATCGGCATTAGTCCTGGCCAGCAGTGCTGCTTGCTGGCCCGCCAGGTCGTTTTCGAAATCCTTGATGCGCTGTGCATAGTCCGCGACGATGCCGTTCTTCTGCGCCAGCTCGTCGTGCAGCGCCACAAGCTGGACCTTCAGGCCGATCAAGGTGGAATTGTCGACTCGATCATTCTCCACGATGATCTGGTCAGCCGAGCCAAGCGACATGACCTTGCCGCTGATCGGCGTCGTCAACGGCACGAGTGGCGCGTTTATGACAGCGCGGCTCGATGTCGAGGTGAAGAAGGGTGGAAACGCAGACGAGGCAAATACTGTTCCGATGACGCCAAGTACAGCATAGGACGCTAATCTAACAGAAGCGCCATTGTTTTGGCTATTTTTGCTTTTGAGAAAGGAAAACATAGCTACAGTTCCTTTAATGAAGCTGCCTATATTCTTCCTCCCGAAAGAATGCATGGATCGTTACATGATTTGTTGTGCGCTGCAACATCCTTAAAATTGTGCTAACGCGATGGGCCGCAAGTGCTCAAGAATTACTCAGGAGATTTTGGAAGCAGTCCTCGGAACGAGATCAGAATTTCCTTCTATCTTGCTGTAAAGGCGGCAATCATGGTCGCTGCGGCGGAATTCTAAACGAACGCACAAAACGGAGGCATATGCCGTCAGCGGCGCTGCCCGATGTCTGAAATGCTACTGCCTGCATGATGCGTTGCAACCATTGCGATATTGTTTTTACGAAAATACTACCAAATATACTACTCAAGGAACCGAGGATCATCATAAAGAGGTAGATGCAGGGCTCGATCCAATGCGGATTGCTGAACGGATTCATCCCGAACAACTCACGCATTGGTGCCCGGCAGACTGAATGCCTGCTGGAAGTAACGTCTGAAGGCCAGCATCGGCTGACTGAATTCGACATTGGCTCGCCAGGCCAGCCCCACATCCATGGGCGGGACCGGGTCCTGGATATTCACGGTCTCGATGCGCCGCCCTTCGAGCGACCAGGGGCGGTGCACCATGTCCGAAAGGATGGCGACGCCGAGACCATTCGCTACCATCGACCGCACAGCTTCGATCGAGCTGGTCCTCAAAAGCACCTTCGGCTGATAAGGGCTTCGGCTCCAGTATCGCAGCGACGAGTGGGCCGCCTCATCGACCGTCAGCATGATGTAGGGCTCTTCGGCGATTTCACGCAGGCCTATACCGTCGCGGTGCTGCAGGTCGTGGCCTGCTGGAAGCCAGAGACGCCGGACCGAGCTCAGGAGTGTTTCGGTGGTCAGCATCGGATTGAGGATGTTCGATGTCAGCAGCACTGATATATCGTAGCGGTTGGTGAGCAAGCCTTCCTCGATCGACTCTCGATTTACCTCGTAGAGCTGAATTTTCAGTTTCGGGTAGAGGCGACGGATACGTTCGATGTGAAGCGGCAGGAAATAGCCGATGACGGTATAGGTCGCGGCGACGACGAGCTCTCCGTCGATATCGCTGCTGACGAGATTGAGATGGGTCGCTTCATCGACCTTGGCCAGAATTTCATAGGCATGCGACAGAAATTGCCGACCGGCCGTGGTCAGGTCCATTCCCTGTGGCGTGCGGTTGAATAGAGACACTCCGACTGTCAGTTCGAGATCCTTGATCGCTGCGGTAACGGCGGACTGCGAGATCGACAGGCTGACGGCCGCATGCGAGATCTGCCCATATTCGGCCGTTGCAACGAAGTAGCGAAGCTGCCGCAGACTGAGGCTCATGGTCTCATCCTATCTGTTTATCTGAAAACCATTATATCGATTCCGATTTCGTGGATCTAAAACGAGCCAATTTTCGATTTATTTTTATGCAATCTATCTATCCTATTGATATAAATTAGTATTACGTGGCGTCATTTTAAGCGATGATATTAATTTATCAGATATTGATGCTTTGAAAATTGTATTTTTCAAGGGAGGCCTTTCCCTCTAGCGTCCTCATCAACAGTCTGGTCAGGACGCATGTGTGAGGGAATACACTTGAAGGAAGCTGTCGACATCAATTGCGACATGGGGGAGGCCTTCGGCCGATGGCGGATCGGTGACGCACATGACGAGGAGCTCATCTCGCTCATCAGTTCGGCCAATATCGCCACCGGTTTTCATGCCGGCGATCCCAATCTGATGGATGAGACTGTGCGGATCGCGGCCGCTCACGGGGTCGGAGTCGGGGCTCATCCCGGCTATAACGATCTCCAGGGCTTCGGGCGGCGCAAGATCAATGGCACCAGCCGCGAGATCATCAACGATCTGATCTACCAGGTCGGTGCGCTGCGGGAGTTCGCCAGACGCCATGGCGTGCCCGTCCAACACGTGAAACCACATGGCGCCCTCTACATGGAACTGGCGGCGAACACGGACCTTTCGCAGATATTCATACAATATATGCGCACGGCGGCGCCGAACATGTTCGTTTTCTGCATGGACGGTTCGGCGACCTGCCTCGCCGCGCAGGAGGCCGGCCAGCCGATCGTGCGCGAGTTCTATGCCGATCGTGACTACGGCGATACGGGATGGATCGTCTTTACCAGGGATGCGGGTCGTCCCGATCCCAAGGCGATCGCTCGCAAGGTGATCAGGGCTTGCACCGAAGGCCTCGTGCGCACCGTCAATGGTACTGATATTCCGATCGTCTTCGATTCCATCTGCTTTCATTCCGATACTTTGGGCGCGCTCGATATCGTGCGCCACATGCGTGAGGCCCTCGTTGCCGAGGGCATAAAAGTTGCACCCGTTTCACAAATTTTGAACAGTGACGCAGCGCGGAGGTCCCATGAGCAAGCTTGAGATCAGATCACCCCTTCCGGGAACCTTCTACAGAGCCTCCTCTCCGGACACGCCGCCCTTCAAGACCGAGGGCGATATCGTCACTGCAACCGATACTATCGGCCTTATCGAGGTCATGAAAACCTTTCAGCAGATCCCGGCCGGGCTTGACGGCAAGAACATCACGTTCCTCGTCGAGAACGAAGAGCCTGTAATGGCTGGCCAGATCATCGCGGAGGTGGATCCATGACGATCCGCTCGGTCCTGGTTGCCAACCGCGGCGAGATCGCCGTCAGGATCATAAAGGCTGCCAAAGCGCTCGGCATTCGCACCGTGCAGGTCCATAGCGCGGCAGATTCCGAGATGCTCGCGGTGAAGCTGGCCGACGAGGCGATCAATATCGGCTCGCCGGCTCCGAAGAAATCCTACCTGAACATCGAAGCCATCGTCTCGGCGGCGCGTTTGGCCGGCGTTGATGCCGTTCACCCGGGATATGGATTTCTGTCTGAAAACGGAGATTTTGCCGATGCCGTCGAGGCAGCAGGCATGATTTTCATCGGGCCGAGCGGCGAGGCCATCCGATTGCTCGGCGACAAGGTGGCGGCGCGGGCGATTGCCGCACGCGCCGGCGTGCCGACCGTGCCGGGAAGCGACGGCCGCGTAGCCGACATCGGGGCTGCCGAGGTGGTTGCCGAGCGCACCGGTTTTCCGGTCATGATCAAGGCTGCAGCCGGCGGCGGTGGACGTGGCATTCGCATCGTTCAGTCGCTCGCCGAACTCAGGGAGCAATTTCCGCTCGCCTCGGCGGAGGCGGCTGCGGCTTTCGGCGATGGCGGCCTTTATATGGAGAAGGTCATCCCCCGCGCCCGTCATATCGAGGTGCAGATCTTCGGTGACGGGCAGAACTACGTGCATTGTTTCGAGCGTGAGTGCTCGCTGCAGCGTCGCCGCCAGAAGGTTTGGGAGGAAGCGCAGGCCTTCCTGCTGCCCGATAACGTGCGGCAGCGCCTCTGCGCCAGCGCGGTAGCACTTGCCGCTGAAGTCGGTTATCGCGGAGCAGGCACGGTCGAGTATCTCTACGACGAAGATGGCCGGCAGTTCTATTTCATCGAAGTGAATACCCGCATCCAGGTCGAACACCCGGTGACGGAGATGACTACCGGCATCGATCTGGTGCAGGAAATGTTCAAGGTGGCGGGTGGCGCTGCCTTGTCGCTGTCGCAGTCCGATATTCGGGTGCATGGTCATGCCATCGAGTGCCGGATCAATGCCGAGGACCCGGCCAAGAGCTTCCTGCCGGCGCCGGGCACCGTGACGCGGCTTTCGATTCCAGAAGGTGACGGCATCCGTTTCGATACGATGCTTTATGCCGGTTATACCGTGCCGCCCTTCTACGACTCCCTGCTCGGCAAGCTCATCGTCTGGGCCGAGGATCGCAATGCCTGCCTCGACAGGCTGGCTGCTGCCCTTTCCAAGCTGACGATCGAAGGCTTGCCGACGACGATACCTCTGCACCTTGCGCTTGCTCGCGACCCATCGGTGCGCAAGGGGACATTCCATACGCGTTTTCTCGAATCCTGGCTGGAGACCGATTTTTCCACGGTTGACGGCACATCAGCGGAGGTTGCCTGATGCCAGCTCGCTTTACATTCGGAGGTGACGAGCATCTCTTCGTCGAATGCAGCGACGAGATGTCTCTCGAAGCCTTCTTCAAGAGCCTGTCGATGGCCAAAGGAGTCCGCGAGAGCGCCATCAGGGGCATCACCGAAATCTGCCCTGCCAATGCCTCCTTCCAGATCAAGTTCGATCCGGATCTGATCAAGCCGGACGATCTCTTGCGCGAGGTCAAGGCAATCGAGGGAGCAGCCGAAAAGGCGGAACCGGTCATGACGACCCGTATCGTCGAAATCCCGGTCTTCTACAACGACCCATGGACGCATGAGACGCTGATGCGCTTTCGCGAGCGGCATCAGGAGCCGACAGGCACGGATCTCGACTATGCCGCCAGGATCAACGGCTATGACGCGGTGAAGGATTTTATCTCGGCCCATGCCGGCTCGCCATGGTTCGTCTCCATGGTCGGCTTCGTCGCTGGCCTGCCCTTTATGTACCAGATGGTCGAGCGGCAGCGGCAGATCGAGGTACCGAAATATCTGCGCCCGCGCACTGATACGCCGCGGTTGACGGTCGGCCATGGCGGCTGCTTCGGCTGCATCTATTCGGTGCGTGGGGCAGGCGGCTATCAGATGTTCGGCATCACGCCGATGCCGATCTTCGATCCCACGCAATCGACGAGCTACCTCCGTGATTTCATGGTGTTCTTCCGTCCCGGCGACATCGTGAAGTTCCGGCCGATCGATCGTGACGGCTACGATCAGGCGGTCGAGGATGTTGACAAGGGACGCTTTGCTCCACCGATCTACGAGGTCAGTTTCGATCTCCGGCAATACCAGGCCGATATCGACGGCTACAACGCCAAGCTGGAGGGCGCGCTGCATGGCCATTAAGGTTCTTCATCACGGCCTCTCGACTACCGTTCAGGATCTCGGGCGACCCGGCTATTTTCATCTCGGCATACCGGTTGGCGGCGCCATGGACCGCTACGCCATGCGGGCAGCAAACCGTCTTGTCGGCAATGACGAGGGTGCAGCCGGGCTTGAGGCCGTCTTCATGGGGCCTAAGCTCGAATTTCTCGACGATGCCTTGATCGCGGTCACCGGCGCGGACCTGCCAGTCAGGATCGACGGCGAGCTTCGGCCGGGTTGGACAGCGCTAAAGGTCAGGGCAGGGCAGACCGTAAGCTTTGACTTCCTGAAATCCGGGGCGCGGATCTGCATCGCGGTATCGGGCGGCATCGACGTGCCAGAGGCCCTTGGAAGCCGGTCGACCTATGTGATCGGGGCGCTTGGCGGCTACAAGGGCAGGGCGATTGCCGCCGGAGATGAACTTCCCGTCGGCGCGGGCCCCATGGCGAGCGAAGGCAAATCCGTCGCCGAAGAACTGCGGCGCCAGCCCGGCATGCCGGCCGAACTGCGGGTGCTGCCGGGGCTCTATTGGGATCGGCTGACCGAGGCGGCCAAGAGCAACTTCTTTGCCGACCAGTGGAAGGTGGCGCCTGAAGCCGACCGTATGGGATATCGTTTCCGTGGCGGCCGCAAGCTCGAATTCGTCGAACGCAAGCAGCCCTTCGGTGCGGGTTCGGATCCGTCGAATATCGTAGACAGCTGCTATCCCTATGGTTCGATCCAGGTACCGGGCGGGACGGAGCCGATCATCCTGCATCGCGACGCAGTCTCCGGTGGCGGTTATTTCATGCTCGGAACGGTGATTTCCGCCGACATGGACCTGATTGCGCAACTGCAGCCGCATACGCCAACGCAATTCGTGGAGGTGACGATGGATCAAGCGCTGGCGGCTCGCGCGGATCGCCAGACATTGCTCTCACGCCTCCGTGCTGCTCTGTCGTAAGGAGACCGACAAATGGCGGCAGCTTCGATCTCGGGCTTCACACGGCAACGGGCCACAAGAAGGTCTTCCGGGCTTTCACTCCAGAACGCGGGTGAGATAGGCGGCGGTCACACTCGGACCCGGGATGATGGCGACGATCTTCATCTGGGCGATGGTGCGGTCGACGGAGGCCTCCAGATGGTTCTCCATCATCGCGGCCGCCGCTCTAACGGCGCCCCGCAGCAAGAGTTCGGTGATCAGCCGCAGTTCCGTGATGATCGCCGGATCGCCGGGCAGGCCGAGCTGCCGCAGCAGTCTCTCGGTCGCTGTCACCGGAAGCAGATTGTTCCGGATCGATTCCTTCAAACGCTCGTTCGGCGTTGCAAGGATGCAGATATCGATGAAGTCCGCATGGACGGCTTCGAGAGCGGCAAGATGATCAGCCGGCTCGCGTCGTTCGAGATCGGAAAGCCGCAGGAACAGGTCGTTCAAGCGCTCGCGGTCGACTCGGCCGGCGCCCGCGACCAGAGATTGAGGCTCCAGCATGCAGCGCAGGCCATAGTGATCCTTGATCATTTGCGCGGTCAGCGGGCCGGCAATCCAGTGGGACGACTGGTTCTTGCGAACAAGGCCGCGCTCGCGCAGGCGGGTGAGCACATCGCGCACCACGGTGCGGCTGACGTTGAAATGGTCGGCGAGCTCGATCTCGATAATACGGTATTGGCCGAAGACGACGCAGCCTGCGACATCCGCTTCGACGGTATTATAGATCCGCTCCCAGGACGAGCGGCTTTGAAGCGCCTCGTCGGCATGGCGCGGAATGGTGAGGCCAAGCGTCTTGATATCGGTGCGATTGGGCTCGATGCCCTGGCCTGCGGGCCCGACGAGGTACCCGCGCCCATTGAAACGGTGCACCAGCCCTTCGCTTTCCAGCGTCTGAAGCGCCCGCTGCACGGGTGCGCGGGAAATCTGCAGGATTTCTGCGATCGGACCTTCAAGCAGCACGACGCCGGGCGGCAGCGTGCTGTCGCCGATATTGCTGCGCAGGACATCCTCCGCAATCTCGTAGCGCTTCTGCGCATTGGCGCGCGCGTGGTTTTCGGTCATCTGATGCGTTGGACTCACGTCGTTCCGATGCCTCACTCTTACCCGTTTTATAAAGCCAATATAGCGCAAAAATAAATGACTATTGAATACAAAATATGTTTTTTTGATTCGATATAGACGGTGAAGACTGCGATGATGGCTGCCGGTGGGCGGAGCCTTGGTGCGATTCAATTTGACCATTGTTTCCGGTGAGGGTGTTTGAATGGCCTTCACTGCGGGTTTTCCGTGTCGTGGTGCGCCGCGATTGCTCTGATCATGCTTTGCCCTTATCGCGTACGTTTGATTATTATCGCTTCGGTCGCACGACTTTATGAAAAAGTCTATTGAATACAAAAATCATTTGTGCAATGCTTCGGTCATCAAGGCGCTCGTCAGAAGTGCCGCAGGTGGAACTCATTGAAACGCCAAGGAACATCTCTTTGACGCGCATGTAGTTATGCGCGAATGCAGACTGACGTCTTATGTCCGGATCGACAGGATTCCGGCAACGGCTTCACTTTGCCCGAAGGATGGTCCTTGCCTTGAAACTGGTAGGAATTCGGTGTCGACCGTTCTTCAGCTCAAGAAAGTCATCAAGTCGTATGGCGGCGCGCCCGCGCTGGATGCGGTGGATTTCTCTCTGCCCGACAACGCCTATATCGCGCTGCTCGGGCCAAGCGGTTCGGGCAAGACGACGCTGCTGCGCGTCATAGCAGGCTTTGAGGAGCCGGACTCCGGTTCGATCCTCTTTCATGGCAAGCGCCTGGATGGCGTCGAACCGCATGATCGCGGCATCGGCTTCGTCTTCCAGAATTTTGCGTTGTTTCCGCATCTGTCCGTCGCCGAAAACGTCGGCTTCGGTTTGCGCAATCGCAAGGTCGATCCGGTGACCGATACGCGTGTCCTGGCGACAAGGGTTCAGGACATGCTGGCGTTGGTCGGCCTCAAGGGTTTTGAGGACCGCGCCGTCACCCAGATTTCCGGCGGCCAGCGCCAGCGTGTCGCCCTGGCACGCACGCTAGTGACCGAGCCGAAGATGGTGTTGCTCGACGAACCGCTGGGAGCGCTCGACGCCAATTTGCGCAGCCGCATGCGAAGTGAACTCAAGGCCATCCGCGAGCGCTGTGGCGTAACGTTCCTGCATGTCACGGGCAGCGAATCCGAGGCCCTGGCGATGGGCGACCTCGTGCTGGTTCTCGATCGCGGCCGCATCGCGCAGGCCGCGGCCTCCGATATCGTCTACAACAGCCCGGCGACCGCAGCCGTCGCCGGCTTCCTCAATTGCTACAATCTGTTTGCTGGTAGCGTGGTCGAGGATGTCTTCGTCGGCCCTGCCGGTCGCTTTCCCTTGAATACGTCGCGCCGGAAGGCGCCGCAACCGGCCTATGCCATCCGCTACGATCGCGTCTCGATCCGTCCTCGCGAGGCTAGTTTATCCCCCGACGAGGTCCGCATCGAAGGGGATTTCATCGCAAGCGAATATTCAGGGGCGGCGGTCAACTCCTTCTTTGCGCTCGACGGCGGCCATGTCTTCGAGGTCGAATCCCACCTTAGCCACGCGCGTCCGCCCGTCTTCATCGAAAAGCACCGCTACGCGCTCGTCTGGAAGAAGGAAGATGCCCTTGTCTTCGGCTGATGTGAACGTCCTGAACCCTTTCCCCGGATCCGCCAAGGAGAGTGAGAGATGACCATGGTTGCGACAAGCGAAGAAGCTGCGCAGGAAAGCGCGACCGTGCGCCGGAAATCCAACAAGACATTCTGGCTTCTGGCGCCGGGCATGATCTGGATGATCGCCTTTCTCGTCCTGCCGATCCTGATGATGGTCTATGTTTCCTTCTGGACGCAGACGACCTTCAAGATCGAACCGAAGCTGACCCTGCAGAGCTGGATCACCTTTCTGACCAGCGCCACCTATCTCGGCGCTCTATGGACGACGATCCGAATCTGGCTGCTTGTGCTGGTCTCGACGCTCGTCGTCGGTTACCCGGCTGGGCTGTTCGTCGGCCTTCTCATCAAGAACAAGACGCTGCAGACCGTGCTTCTTGTCCTCTGCGTCATTCCGTTCTGGACGTCCTTCCTGATCCGCGTGCTGGCATGGCGGCCGATGCTCGGCACAGAAGGCGCGATCAACATGATCCTGATGAATCTCGGTGTCGTGAGGCAGCCGATCGAGGTGCTGTTGTTTTCGGAACTGTCCGTCATCATCGGCATGACGCAGATCTATTGCGTTTTCATGGTCGGTCCGATCGCCTTCATGATGGGCCGCATCGATGCCTCGGTCATCGAGGCCGCACAGGATCTCGGCGCCGGCTTCTGGCGCATCTTCCGCACGATCATCCTGCCGCTGTCCATGCCGGGCGTTGTCGTCGGTGCGATCTTCGTCTCCGTCATGGTCCTCGGAGAATTCGCCACGTCGGCGGCACTGTCCGGACGCAAGGTCAATCTGCTCGGCAACATCATCGTCACCCAGGTCGGATCGCTCAAATGGGCGTTCGCGGCGGTGGCGGGTGTCGTCCTGACGATCGTCATGGGTGCCGTCATCGCCGCACTGCTCAAGGTCGTCGACCTCAGAAAGGAGCTTTGATCATGAATACCGGCAGCATCAAGCTCGGCCTGGGTGTCTATACGGCCCTGTTTCTCGTCTTCCTTTATGGACCGCTTGTCGTTCTGGCGATCCTGTCGTTCCAGACGGGTCCGGAGGGTGGTCCGCAATTTCCGATCATCGAATGGTCGACCTATTGGTATCGCCATCTCTTCGGGCTGACACCGCCTTCGCGCATTGCGCCGCTGCCGATTGATCAGGCGCTCATCCGCTCGCTGTCGCTGGCCTTGATGACCATGATCGTCTCGACCGTACTCGGCGTCATGTCCGCCCAGGCCTTCCGCCGCAAGTTTCGCGGCTCAGGCGTCGTCTTCTACCTGATCGTTCTCGGCATGATGGTGCCGGGCGTGCTTGTCGGTCTCGGCATGGCGCTTGTAGCCAATGCCTTCAGCATTGATCGGCACTGGTGGAGCACGGCCTTCGTCCTGCATGTCGTTTACACCTTCCCCTTCGCGTTCCTGGTCATGCTCGCCATCTTCAACAGGTTCGATCCGAGCATGGAGGAAGCATCCTGGTCGCTCGGCGTCACGCCGGCGCGCACTTTCCGCAAGGTTACCTTTCCGCTCATCTTCCCGGGCGTGCTTTCGGCCATGCTCTTTGCCTTCACGCTCTCCTATGACGAATTTTCACGGACCCTGTTTGCCTCCGGCCGCGAGCTGACGTTGCCGCTCGCTATCTACGGCACCTTCTCCGTCGAGGTCCATCCGAACGTCTTCGCCTTCGGTGTCTTGACCACCCTGTTTTCCTTCGCGCTTCTCGGCACCTACGCGATCCTCATGGGGATGTCGGTGCGCCGTGCCAAGCGTGCCCGTATCCAGGAGGATGCATGATGACGCAGAAGGTCTCTGCCATCGTTACCGGTGCTGGTTCGGGTATTGGTCGAGCTATCGCCCTTCGCCTCGCAGCGGATGGCTATGCCGTTCTGGTCAATGACCTCTCAGAAGACCGGGCTCAGTCCGTCGCATCGGAGATCATCAAGGTGGGCGGCGTGGCGACCGCGATCGCCGGCGATATCACGCGGCCAGAGGATGTGGCAGCGGTCCATGCCGCCGCCAAGGCCTCGCATGGCGACGTCGCCCTTCTCGTCAACAATGCCGGCATTGCGCATCAGGCGGCGTTTGAGAACCTTGAGGTTGAAGACTTCGACCGGATGTTTGCCGTTCATGTTCGCGGCAACTTTCTGATGACCAAGGCGGTCTTGCCGTCGATGCTGGCGCGCGGCGAGGGTGTTATCGTCAACATCGCCTCTCAGCTCGGACAGATCGGCGGTGTCGAGCTCGTTCATTATTCGGGCGCCAAAGCAGCCATCATCGGCATGACCAAGTCGCTCGCCCGCGAAGTCTCAAGCCGCGGCGTGCGCGTCAATGCCGTGGCACCGGGGCCGATCAATACGCCGCTTGTAGAGGGACTTTCCGAGGAATGGCGCGAACGCAAGAAGCGCGAATTACCGCTCGGCCGCTTCGGCGAGCCCGAGGAGGTGGCGGCGACGGTGGTGTTTCTGGCCTCGCCAGCAGCCAGCCTTTTCGTCGGCCAAACGCTCGGACCCAATTCTGGCGACGTGATGCTCTGAAAGGAAGATGCAGATGGACAATTCAGAAAAGCGTGTTGTCGTCGTCACTGGCGCAGGTATCGGTATCGGCCAGGCGACCGCAAAGGCATTCGCCGCGCTCGGTGATCATGTCGTCGTCACGGATATTCTCGAAACCGAGGGTGAGGGGACCGTTCGCGACATTCTCATTGCCGGCGGTTCGGCTGAATTTCGCCATTACGACGTGCGTTCCACAGACGCTTCCAATCAACTGGTCGCGGATGTCGAGGCCCGCTTCGGCAAGATCGACGTCATCGTCGCCAATGCCGGCATCGCCCATCGGACGCCACTCGACAAGCTCAGCGACGACAAATGGGACCTGACGATGGATGTCGACCTCAAGGGCATCTTCCGACTGGTGCGGGCCGCAGCACCCAGCATGCAGGTTCGCCGATCAGGCAGCGTCATTGCGCTCTCCTCCATCATGGGTGTCGCCTACGGGTGGGATGAACACGTCCACTATTCGGCGGCGAAATCCGGTGTGGTCGGACTGGTGCGTGGGCTTGCCGTCGAACTGGCGAAGGACGGCATCAGGGTCAACGGCATTGCGCCCGGTTACATCCGCACGGCGCAGCTTCTTTCCGAAGAGAATTCGCTCGGGCCGGTGGGTGCTGAAAAGGCCGCCGAATTCATTCCGATGGGCCGGCTCGGTGAGCCTGAGGATATCGCCGACGTGATCGCATTCCTCGCCTCCAAGAGCGCGAGATACATGACCGGCCAGGTTCTGGTCGTTGATGGTGGCCTCCTCGTGGGGCGGTACTGATCGCAGGCACCCGGCAGCGCCGGGTATCAGGCGATGGGCAATGAAGCAGGCCCGCAAAGGGCTCAGGGAACAGCAATCAGCACTGGAGAACTTGAGATGTCCAAAATGGAAATGAACAGACGCTCTCTGTTGAAACATTCCGCCGGCGTCATGGCGCTGGCGATCGGGGGCGGCACGGCATTCCTGTCGTCGCGGGCGGCTTACGCGCAGGCAAGTGATCTTGCCAAGGAACAGCTGCGCACCATCGGCCTTTCAGTCACCGTTCAGGAGCGAATCCTCGACGATTTCCGCAAGGCAAGCGGTGTCGGACAGACCTCCGGTACGGCCGCGACCTTCCCCGACGCGCAGACGAAAATCCTGTCCGGCTCCAAGGACTATGATTGCTGGGAGATCATCGGCGAGCGCCTGCCGTCGATCGTCATGACCAACAATGTCGAACCTATTCCGGCTGCCTCCCTGAAGAACTGGGCCAATATCCGCGACACCTTCACGACGCCGTCCGACAAGTGGGAGCCGAAGCAGCAGATTGTTGGTCAGATCTGGGCCGATGACGCCAAGACCACGCTGAACATGGTGCCGGCCGTCTATAACTACGACTCCATCGGCTACAATCCGGACGTTCTCTCTGCCGAGGAAGCCAATAGCTGGGCAGCGATCTTTGATCCGAAGTGGAAGGGCAAGTCGGGCCTCAACACCGATCCGCTGATCGCCTTCGGCCAGGCCATCATGGCGATGAACACGCTCGGGCTATCGAACGTCAAGAACCCCGCAAACCCGAGTGCTACCGAAATCGATGAGGCGGCAAAATTCCTGGTTTCCAAGAAGAAGGGCGGCCAGTTCCGAGCGCTGTGGGGCGATTTCGGCGAGCTGGTCAACCTGATGGCCTCGGGCGAAATGGTCGTCTGCGACGCCTGGCAGCCGGCTGTCATGGCGGTAAAGGCTCAGGGCAAGGCATGCAAATATGCCGTGCCGAAGGAAGGCTATCGTGGCTGGGCGATCGGTCCATCCATGATATCGGGCACGCCCAACAAGGATGCCGTGATCGCCTATGCCGATTACTGGCTGTCGGGCGAGCCGGGCATCGCGGTGTCGGAGCAGGGCTACTATTCGCCGTCGACCAATATCCAGAAGGTCATGGCGCCGGAGAAATATGCTTTCTGGTACGAGGGCAAGCCGTGGGTGGGTGCTACCGAGCGCGGCATCAAGGAAGGCGACCTGCGTGATGGCGGCTCGCTGGCGGAACGCGCCAAGAACGTCGCCTACTGGCACCAGTGGCCGGATGAATACGATCATCTCGTGCAGAAGTGGGATGAATTCCTCAACGCCTGATCCGATGGGACAGGC
Source organism: Rhizobium jaguaris (assembly GCF_003627755.1). Lineage (NCBI taxonomy): Bacteria > Pseudomonadati > Pseudomonadota > Alphaproteobacteria > Hyphomicrobiales > Rhizobiaceae > Martinezella > Martinezella jaguaris. Next base: position 238,323 of record NZ_CP032695.1, read on the forward strand.
TTCGACCGTCCGTCGGATGCCTAGCAGGGAGACCAATCCGGCCTCTCTGCCACGCCTGGAGATTTCTGATGATATATGACCTGGAACTTATCAATGTCGGCAAGGTCTATGACAACGGCACGCCCGCCGTCATCGACTTCAATCTCGCAATCAAAAAGGGTGAGTTCATCGCCTTTCTGGGGCCGTCCGGCTGCGGCAAGACGACGACGCTTCGCATGATCGCCGGCTTCGAAAGCATTTCCTCCGGCGACATGACGATCAAGGGCGAGCGCATAAACGATGTGCCGCCGCAGAAGCGCCCGACATCGATGATCTTCCAAAACTATGCCCTGTTTCCGCATATGACCGTCCGGCGCAATGTCGGCTACGGTCTCGAGGTCAAGGGCGTGCCCAAAAGCGAGCGCGAGATGCGGGTCGACCGTATCCTGGCAACGCTCGGGCTTGAGGATATTGCCGAGCGCAAGCCGGACAAGCTCTCCGGCGGCCAACGCCAGCGCATTGCACTGGCACGTGGGCTGGTGGTCGAGCCCGACGTGTTGCTTCTCGATGAGCCACTCGGCGCCCTCGATGCCAATCTGCGCAAAGCGATCCAGAACGAGTTGAAGCTGCTGCAGAAAAGGCTTGGGGTGACCTTCGTGTTCGTCACCCATGCCCAATCGGAGGCCTTGGCGCTGTCCGATCGGATCGTGGTGATGAACCAGGGCAGGGTCGAGCAGATCAGCCCGCCGCATCAGCTCTATACGCGCCCGAACACTCCGTTTGTCGCGCAGTTCATCGGCCGCAATACCATCTTCGAGGGCGAGATATCCGGCACACAGGCCGATAACACGCTCGTCTCGACGTCATTCGGCACGCTGTCGGGATGCGCCAATGGCGACGTCTCGAAGAAGGTCAATATCGTCATCCCCTCGGAGGCGATCGAGGTTCACGCGGTCGGAGCTTCGGCGCGAGAAAACCTCGCCGGCACGTTCGGCGGCAATGTCGTCGGTGGGCGTGTGGATCGCTTCGATGTCGTCGGCCATATCTCGCAGATCGGCGTCAGCCTGCCCGATGGCCGCGGGCTCGCTCTCGAAGCCCATATCGACAAATACCGACCTGGTGCCTTCCCTGTGGGTGCCGAGGTCATGCTTGCCTGGAACCCGGCCGATGCGACCGTCATTCCAGCCCACTGATAATCGAAAACCTGATCGAAGGAGGTAATCCCATGGCAAAGGAAATCTTGTGCAGTTTTGGCATCGACGTTGATGCCGTCGCCGGTTGGCTCGGCTCTTACGGCGGCGAGGATTCGCCCGACGACATTTCGCGCGGCCTTTTTGCCGGCGAGGTCGGCAGTCTGCGGCTCGTGAAGTTGTTCGAACGCTTCGGCATCAAGACGACATGGTTCATTCCCGGCCATTCCATTGAGACCTTCCCCGAGCAGATGCAGACAGTGGCCGATGCCGGCCATGAAATTGGCATCCATGGCTACAGCCATGAAAATCCGATCGCCATGACGCGCGAACAGGAAACGGAAATCCTCGACAAGTGCATAGAGCTGGTCACCAAGCTGTCCGGCAAACGCCCGACCGGCTATGTCGCGCCGTGGTGGGAATTCTCCAATGTGACCAACGAGCTGCTGTTGGAGCGCGGCATCAAGTACGATCACTCGCTGATGCATAACGATTTCACGCCCTACTATGTGCGTGTCGGCGACAGCTGGACGAAGATCGACTATTCGCGCAAGCCGTCGGAATGGATGGTACCGCTGAAGCGCGGCAAGGAAACCGATCTGATCGAAATCCCGGCATCCTGGTATCTCGACGATCTGCCGCCGATGATGTTTATCAAGAAGTCCCCCAACAGCCATGGCTTCGTCAACCCTCATCACATCGAGCAGATGTGGCGGGATCAATTCGACTGGGTCTATCGCGAAATGGATTATGCCGTCTTCCCGATCACCATCCACCCGGACGTCGCTGGCAGGCCGCAGGTGCTGATGATGCTCGAGCGGCTCTATGCGCATATGATCAAGCATCCCGGCGTGAAGTTCGTCACGATGAATGAGATCGCAGACGATTTCGCCGCGCGCTTTCCGCGCAAGAAATAGCCGGCTAAGCTGAAGAACCGGGAGCATCCATTCGAAGGAGGCGAGCGCCATGTGTTCACTGTGCGGTGTACTCGGTGGCAATGAGCACTGGACTGACGCCGCGGCGCGACCTGGCGTGTTCACCCGCAATCACGCCAGCCCTGACCGGCGGCGTGCGCGTGCCGAGCGCGTGCGTGCCGCCAACGAGATGCTCTCGGGTTTTGGCCTTGTCCTGTGCGATTGGCAAGGCGCGTCCTTCGTTCTGTCAACGCGAACAGGCAGAAGCGAGATCATCGAGGATCTCGGTCATCTCTGGCCGGCGGCCGAAAGGCTCGTCGGCCGGTCCTGCGATCCGCTCGACGTTACTTTCATCTCCAGGATGGAGGCACGGCATGTCGATTGAGGCGAGCGGTTTTCTGCCGATCAACCTGCTCACGGGTTTCCTCGGTTCCGGCAAGACGACGCTGCTCAAGCGCATCCTGGCGGATCCGGCCTTCGCCGATACGGCCGTGCTCATCAACGAGTTCGGAGAGATCGGTCTTGATCACGATCTGGTCGAAAGTGTCGACGGCGAGATGGTGCTGCTGCATTCGGGGTGTGTCTGCTGCACGGTGCGCGGCGAGCTTGCCGCTGCGCTCAGGGAGCTTTATTCGCGACGCGAGAGTGGGCTGTTGCCGCCGTTCCGGCGCGTCATCATCGAAAGCACCGGCCTCGCCGATCCCTTCCCGGTGCTGTCGACCATCAAGGCCGATCCGGTGCTCAGACATCACTTCTGTGCCGGCAATGTGATCACGACAGTCGATGCGGTGAATGGGCTGCGACAGCTCGACACCTATATCGAATCCAACCGGCAGGCAGCGATTGCGGACCGTTTGATCGTCACCAAGACCGATCTTGAAGCAGGCTGCGAGGGAGAGGCCCTTCAGGCTCGTCTTCGTACACTCAATCCTGACGCCCCGATCCTGAGGGCGGCCGATCCGGATCTCGATCTCTCCTCGCTTGTCGCCGTTCAAAGCAACCTCTCGGCAAGCAGCAGCCTGTCGCAGAGCGGCTTTTACTGTGAGGAGCCGATGCAGCTCGTCTCATCGGACGGCGTGGCGCATCAGGCCGCCATTTCATCGATTTCGCTCAGCATCAATCAACCTGTCGACTGGACTGCTTTCGGGCTCTGGCTCACCATGCTACTCAATCGGCATGGGGAGCGCATATTGCGTGTGAAGGGAATACTCAATCTCAGCGGCGAAGAGCGTCCGGTCGCGGTCCATGGCGTCCAGCATCTGGTTCATACGCCGGTGCATATGGACGGGTGGCCTTCGGAGGATCGCACGTCGCGTCTGGTCTTTATTCTGGATGGGCTTGACGGCGATCTATTGAAACGGTCCTTCGTAGCCTTCACGCTGGCGCGCATGCCGCAGATGCCGTCCGCCGCATATTCCATGATCGCCGCGGCGCGATGAGACAACCGGTGTCCACATGAACAAGCATGAATCCGTCACAAAAAGCCTGTCCGCTCCCGCTTTGCATCTGGCGGGACGGCCGCGCTTGCGCGTCCTCGGCACCGCTATTTCGTTGCTGGAGGAGCTGCGCTTGCGCGCGCAGGAAGATCTCGGCATCGATGTGATGTTCGACAACAACGACTTCCTGACGACGCAGTACAAGGCGGCGCGCGAGCCGGAAACCTACGATATCTACGATCAGTGCTTTCATAATCTCGATATCGTCTGGCACTGGCGGGCGATCCAGCCCGTGGACACCCAGCGCATCATTCTCTGGGATGAGGTCAATGATCTGACAAAAACCGGCCATATCGGCCCCAATCCCAGACTGGGGCTTGGAGATGTGCCGGCGCGCAAGCTCTTCGTTCAGCCCAATCTCGCCTTGGGCGATACGCCGTCGCGCTTCATCTCGATGCTGCCGACGACGCATAATTTCGACAGTTTCGCGTATCGGACCGACCTAGTGCCGAATGGCCTCGGCATGCATTCTTGGGGTGCGCTTTTCGACGAGCGCTGGGCGGGCAGGGTGGCGCTGGTGGACGAGCCTGCCATCGGTATCTTTGATGCGGCGTTGGCCGCGCAGGCCGCCGGTCTCATGTCGTTCGACAATATCGGCAATATGTCCATTCAGGAGATCGACCAGTTGATTGACCTCCTGGAGGAGCGCAAGAAGGCCGGTTTCTTCAGAGATTTCTGGAAAACCGCCGAGGAAGCGGCGCGGCTGATGATCGCCGGTGAGACGAGCGTCCAGAGCATGTGGTCGCCTGGGATCGGCATCCTGAATTCCAGGGGTGTTCCGGTCGAGCAGGCTGTGCCCGCCGAAGGCTATCGTGCCTGGCACGGCGGCCTATGCCTTTCGAAACATCTCAGCGGTCGCCTGCTCGATGTCGCCTACGACTATCTGAACTGGTGGATATCGGGATGGCCGGGTGCCGTCGTTGCACGGCAGGGCTACTACATTTCGACCCCGCAACGCTCGCGCCAATTCATGACGCAGCCGGAATGGGATTATTGGTACGAGGGCGCCGCCGCGACCGAGGACCTACCCGGCCCGGATGGGCAGACGCGGATCAGAAAGGGCTCGGCGCGCAGCGGCGGGTCCTATTGGCAGCGCGCCAATTGTATTGCCGTTTGGAATACGACAATGGATGAGCACAATTATCTTGTCCGCCGCTGGATGCAGCTTGTCGGCGGCAGAGGAGAGCAAGGTCAATGACCCAGACCCATCTTGGCAAATCGATCGCGCAATTGTCGGTACTGATCCAGTCGGGCAGCCTCGATCCGGTTGCGCTGGTTGAGGAGAGCCTGGATGCGATCCGAACGTACAAGGACCAGGCGATCTTCACGCGGCTGCTTGAGGTGCGCGCGAAAGAAGAGGCGGCTGCTTCGTCGAGACGGCTGCGGGGAGGGCGCTCGCGCGGGCTGCTGGATGGCATTCCTGTCGCCTGGAAAGATCTGTTCGCAATTGCCGGCCTGCCGACGACGGCCGGATCGATCGTGCTTGCCGATGCCGAGCCTGCGCAGGATGATGCCGATGTCGTCAAGGCGCTGAAGGCTGCAGGCATGGTTGCCGTCGGTCGAGTCAACATGAGCGAATTCGCCTTTTCCGGCCTCGGCCTCAATCCGCACTATGGCACGCCGCTCAATCCGCTGGCCTTCGATGTCGCGCGGATTCCGGGCGGTTCGTCTTCCGGTTCCGCCGTCGCGGTTGCGGCAGGCCTTGTGCCGGTCTCGATCGGCACCGATACCGGCGGCTCGGTGCGCATACCGTCTGCCTTCAACGGCCTTGTCGGCTACAAGGCAAGCCGTGGCCGCTACAGCATGGCCGGGGTCTTTCCGCTAGCGACCAGTCTCGACTCTCTTGGGCCTTTGTGCCGCAGCGTCCAGGATGCCATCTGGGTCGATGCGGCGATGCGCGGACGTTTCGTACCCGAGGCCGGGCGTGCTGAGCCCACCGCGCTTTCCATTGTGGTGCCGACGAATGTCGTCATGGACAATGCCGAAGATGGTGTCATTGCAGCATTCGAGGCGACACTTGGCCGGCTGAGTGCGGCCGGCGTCAAGATACGACGGGCTGCTTTTCCGGCCTTCGACAGGCTCTTTCAAGTGATGGCCGAGAATGGGCCACTGGCAACTGCGGAGGCCTTCGTGCTGCACCACCGCCGGCTGGCGGGACCGGAGGCCGAAGCCATGGATCGGCGTGTCGTGGCGCGCACGCGTTTAGGCGAGAAGATCACGCTGATCGGTTATCTGGAAACGCTCAAGGTGCGCGAGCAGTTGATCAAGGAGGTTGCCGCAACGCTTGGGTCAAATGAATTCATCGCCTATCCGACTGTCGCTCATGTCGCACCGGCGCTCGCACCGCTGGAAGCCGATGACGAATTATTCGTCAAGGTGAATGGCAGAACGCTGCGCAATACACTGATCGGCAACTTTCTCGACTGGTGCGGCGTATCCTTGCCTTGCGGCACCGGCGACGCCGGCATGCCTGTCGGACTCCTGCTATCGGGTCCGAAGGATCATGACGAACAATTGCTCAGTTCGGCGTCGGCGATCGAAAATATCGCGGTTGTCGGATAAAACGCCTTCGCGGGGAGGCACACCGGATCGTTTCAAGCCGGAGAACGTGCCTTCGTAGCCACGTTGTTCGGTTCGCATCAAGAGCCCGACTGCGGGATAGCTGGGTCCGCAGTTCCATTCCCATCAAGGCGCTATAAGTGCACTCTGACCGTCAAATAGCTTTTGCAGGCGACGTGTTCAGTGCTGACCAACAAGCGCCCGGCATGCTCGGATTGTCAAAGCCATGACGGTAAGCGTCGTGCCGGCGACACCGCTGCCGGGAAATGCGCTGGCATCAGTGACTATGACGTTAGGTGCGTCCCAAAGCTGGTTGTAGGGGTTGAGCACGGAGGTCCGCGGATCGTTCCCCATCCGCGCGCCACCCGTTTCGTGGATCGCCGCCCCCATGCACATGGTCTTGCGGAACCATTTGCGGAACATGAATCGGCTGAAAGGGTCGGCATCAGGGAAGGCACCGCGGCCCATTTCCCTGAGGCCGACGGGTGAGCCGATGAACTCCAGATCTCCACCGACGCCGCTCACCATGTCGATAAGCACCTCCTCCTGCTGGCGCAGAAGCGCATGCTCTTCCGTGCCCATAACACAACGGATGTGGGGAATGGGAATTCCCCAGGCATCTTTGCGTTCTGCGTTGAGGGTGATGCGGTTGTCCACATAGGGCAGCATGCGACCGAAGCCGAAGAATGCCAGTCGGGCGGGCTCGTTATCCGGCGTGGGTGCCCGGCCGATGCTGCCTTGATAGTCGAAGTCGCCGCGACCGGAATCGCCAGCTCCAAAGCGTGGTAGAAAGATACCGCCGGAGGGATTGTAAAAGGGATCGCTCGGAGCGGAATCATCGACCGCCCAACCCTTTGCCTTGGAGAAGGCGCCGAAGGCCAGGCAAGGCAGCTGATCCATGAAGTAGCGTCCGAGTGCGCCCGAACTGTTGCCCAGTCCCTCCGGATGTCGGGCAGATGCCGAGTTGAGAAGGAGGCGCACGCTTTCGATCGGCGAAGCAGAAAGCACCACGAAAGCGGCGTGTACGGTTTCGACCTTGCCGGTTATGCGGTCGATGAATTCGGCACCCGTGGCCCGGGTCCCTTGCTCATCCGTTGCGATGCGGCGGACGATGGCATCGTGGCGGACGGTTAGCCGTCCGGTCGCAAGCGCCTCTCTCAAGGGCTTGGGCGTACGCTCGGCGTCCGGCGCGATATAACGCCAGGACACGACATGCCGCTGCGGCCAGTGCCCCTCCACTTCGCTCTTGAAGATCTGTTCGGCTGGCGTCAGTCTTGCCGGACGCGCATAGATGCCGTCCGGCAGCGTCTCGACGCCGTCTGGGTTGCCGTAGAGCCCAAGGCAGGATTCGACCTCATCATAAAATGGTGCAAGCTCATCATAGCCGACCGGCCAGTCTACACCCTTGCCGGTTCGCGACTGGATCTTGAAGTCATCATCCGTCCAACGCAGCAAAACGCGACCGAAACTGTGAAGGCGGCCGCCGCCCTGCCGTCCGCGGATCCAAAGGAATGGCGCGTCCTTCGGCGTTGTGTAAGGGTTCTTCCGGTCGTTGACGAAGAAGTGGCTGAACCGCTCGGTAAAGAAGGCCGCGCGCGCCTGTATCGGCTGGCCTTTTATTGTGGCGCGGGCGCGTTCCCATATGTTGATGCTGCTCGCCGGCTGCTTCTTGCGAGCCGGATCGAAATCCTTCTGGGTTACGGCAGGGCCGGCTTCGAGCAAAAGCACTGAAAGTCCTTGAGCGGTCAATTCCTTGGCGGCAAAGGAGCCGGCAGCGCCCGAGCCGATAACGAGCGCGTCATAAGTGGTCTGAGACATAGATTTTTCCGTATATTTCAGAGACGGACGCCGTCGGCGTCAAAGAGGGAGGCTTTGGTGATATCGATGCCGGGTGCGATTGGTGCGCCTGGCTGAAGCGTCGTGTCGCCCATGATGCGATAGCAAAGGCTTAGCCCGTCCCAATCGAACCAGATCACGGTGTCGGCGCCCATCGGCTCGACTACCGAGACGGAACCGGTAATGGTTGGCAAAGATCCCGTCCCTCGATCCGGAACGATATGTTCGGGACGGATACCGAGTGTGGCAGGGCCGGGCTTGATCGTTTCCAGAAAAGGATAGTTAACCAGATCGATGCTGAGGCCGTTGCATTCGAAGACCGGCGCCTCCGTCCTGATCGAAATCTCACCCTTGATGAAGTTCATCGCCGGTGCGCCGATGAAGCCGGCGACAAACAGATTTGCGGGGCGGTGATAGATCTCCGACGGGCTCGCAAGCTGCTGGATGACGCCGTCCTTCATGATAGCGATGCGATCGGCGAGCGTCAGCGCTTCGATCTGATCGTGGGTTACATAGATCATCGTGTTGCCGAGGTTCTGGTGCAGCTTCTTGATCTCGACGCGCAGCTCGTTGCGAAGCTTGGCGTCGAGATTGGAAAGCGGTTCGTCGAACAGGAAGACGTCGACTTCACGGACGAGGGCCCGGCCGATCGCGACGCGCTGGCGCTGACCGCCCGACAATTCCGACGGGCGCCTATCAAGCAGCTTTTCCAGATGCAGGAGAGATGCGGTGCGGGCGATACGCGCCTCGATCTCCGGCTTGGGAAGCCCCGCGACGCGCAGGCCGAAGGACAGGTTCCTGCGCACCGTCATCCGCGGGTAAAGCGCATAAGACTGGAAGACCATGCCGATGCCGCGGTCTTTCGGCTCCTCCCAGGTCACATTCCTTCCGGAGATCCACATCTCACCATCGCGGATCTCCTGCAATCCGGCGATCGCATTCAAGAGCGTCGATTTCCCGCAACCGGATGGGCCGAGGAGCACAAGAAACTCGCGCGGCGCGATGTCGATGGAGAGCTCCTCAATGACGGTATGGTCGCCATAGGCGATTTTGAGGTCTTTTACCGATACGGCAGGCTGCATGGCATTACCCTTTGACAGCGCCGGCTGCGACACCGCGCAGGAACCAGCGGCCGGAGAAGAAATAGATGGCGAGCGGAACGACGGCGGTCAGGATGGTGGCGGCCATGTTCACATTGTAGGCGCGTTCGCCCATGGTGGTGTTGACGATGTTGTTGAGCTGGACCGTCATCGGCAGGTTGTCGCGGCCGGCAAAGACGAGGCCGATCAGGAAGTCGTTCCAGATGCCGGTGAACTGGAAGATCGAGGCGACGACCACCATCGGCACCGACATCGGCAACATGATCTCGAGAAAGATGCGCCAGAAGCCTGCTCCGTCGACGCGGGCAGCCTTGCAGAGCTCTTCGGGAATGGCGACGAAATAGTTGCGGAACAGCAGCGTAACCAGCGGCAGGCCGAAGATGACGTGCACAAGGACGACGCCGGCGACCGAATTGTAGAGGCTCAAGTTGGCAAGCAGCCGCACCAGCGGATAGAGGAAGATCTGATAGGGGATCAGGCCGCCGGCCATCAGCAGCCCGAACAGAAGGTTCGAGCCCTTCGGCCGCCAAAGCGACAGCGCATAACCGTTGATCGCCCCGATGGAAACGGAAACGACGACGGCGGGCACGGTAATCTTGATCGAGTTCCAGAAACCAATGCGCACGCCAAGGCATTGCGTGCCCATGCAGGCTCCCGACCAGGCGGTCTTCCACGCATCGAAATCGACGGTGGCGGGCAGGGCGAAGATATGGCCCTGGCGGATTTCTTCCATCGACTTCAATGAGGTCACGAGCATGGTGTAGAGAGGCAACAGGAAGAACAACGCAGATAGGATCAGGAACGCGTAGAACCCGACCTGGCCGACGCTGAGCCTGGACGGCTTGGGGCCACGAGAATGGGGGCGGGTTGTCATCAATGCGCTCCCCTTCTTCTGGCGCGCATGGCAAGCGCATAGCGAAACGGGGCAACAGCCATGACGACGGAAAGCACCAATACGGTGGCACCGGCGCTCGCAAGCCCGAGGTTCTGGCGTTCGAACAGATTGTCCATGATGAATTTTGCCGGCACTTCGGTCGAGTAGCCGGGGCCGCCGCCGGTCTGTGCGACGATCAGATCGTAGGTCTTGATCACGCCCATCGACAGGAGCATTCCGGATGCCGCAAGCGCGGGCCCGAGTTGCGGCAGGATGATCGAAAGGTAGATGCGCCAGACCGGTATGCCGTCGATCTGGGCAGCCTTCCATTGCTCCTCGCTGATGCCACGCATGCCGGAAAGCGCGATGACCATGACGAGACCGGCGCCTTGCCAGACACCGGCGAAGACCACGGTATAGATCGCCATGTCGCGATTGACGATCCAGTCGAAGACGAAGCCCTGCCAGCCGAACGCCCGGACGGTTGCCTGGATGCCGAGCGTGGGGTTCAGCATCCATTGCCAGATTAGTCCCGTGACCACGAAGGACATGGCATAGGGGTAGAGGAATATGGTCCTGAACACGCTTTCGAAGCGGACTTTGCGGTCAAGAGCCGCTGCCAGTACAAAGCCGAGAGCGAGGCATCCCGCGACATAGAGAAGGCCGAAGATCAGCACATTCTCCAGCGACGCCAGCCAGCGCGAATTTCTAAACAGCCTGACATATTGGGCGAAGCCGACATAGTTGGACGACGGGAAGATCGTCGAATCCGTGAAGGACAGCCGGACCGACCAGACCATGGTGCCGATATAGACGAAGATTGCGGCGATCCATGTCGGCAGAAGTGCAATGGTCGCAGCCAGGGAACGTTTGCGCTTGGCTTGCATGTGCCAACTCTCTCAAAAGAAACAAGGGAGCCGATCGACGATCACACTATCGACCGGCTCGAGACAAAGGCGCTATTCGAAGATCGCGAAGAACTTCTTGGCACCAGAGGCACTGTCTTCCGATGGGCTGCTCCAGAACTCATCGACGAAGTCGTTGAGTGCGCCAGCCTGTTGCGGCGAAAGGATCAGAGCCTGATCCGGCACGATCTTGCCCGCGGCCATCAGTTCCAGCCCCTTCTGCGCGCAGATGTCGAGCTTCGACTTGTCGACGTCGGTGCGCATCGGCACGGAACCCTTCTTGAGCGAGAACTCGATCTGGACGACCGGGTCCATGGCGACCTCCGCGAGCAGCGTCTGGCCCTTCTGCGAAGCCGCATCGGCGATCTTCGGGAATGAGAAGGAATCGGCGACATAAACCATGCCTGGCGATTGCGGGGCGAGCATGCAGCCATAGTCCTTGCCAAGCACCTTGCCGGCGGCAACGAATTCGCCCTTGGCCCAATCGCCCATGAATTGCACGCCGGCCTTTCCGGTGATGACCATGGCGGTTGCGTCGTTCCAGTTGCGGCCCGCAGCCCCTTCATCGACATAGCCACGCAGCTTGCCGAGAATATCGAGCGTCTTCTTCACGCCTTCCGTCGATGCCTCGCCCTTGTCCTTGTCGACATAGATCTTCAGGAAACCGTCAATGCCGACCTGTGTCAGCAGGATCATGTTGAAGACCTTGGATTCCTGCCAGGATTGACCGCCCCAGGCGACCGGAAGCACACCGGCGGCCTTGAGCTTGTCGAGAGCGGTGAAGAATTCGTCCCAGCTCTTGGGCTCTTCGCTCACGCCGGCCTTTGCGAAGGTCTCCTTGGAATAGAACACCCAGCTTTCGCCATGGGCGCCGGTGGGGGCAAGATAGACCTGACCCTTGTATGAAATGAGGTCGGCGATCGATTTCGGCAGGGCATCGGCCCATTTGCCGGCTTTCGCGATGCCATCGATCGGGGTCAGCAGGCCCTGATTGACGAAATCGGCATTGGCCAGGCCGAGCACGGTCTGCTTGGCGGCCGGAGGATCGCCTGCGACCAGGCGATTCTGAAAGGCTGCGTCGGCCGCGCCGAAACCGGCGATGGAAGAATCCTTCCAGACCCCGCCGCGTTTTTCAAATTCCTGCTTGATGACGTCCAGAGCAGCCGCCTCTCCGCCGGAAGTCCAGGAGGTCATCACCTCGGCTTTCGGCTTGTCTTCGGCATGGGCCGAGAAAACGGCTGCTGAGAGCACGGCGGCTCCCACCAGTAAGAGCTTCATTGTGTTTTTCATCGTTCCACCTCTTCAAGAAAACCCTCTTGGCGGGGCTATTGGTTTTCGGGTCATGAAAGTCAGCGATAGGTCGGTAAAAGTGCCTGCCGCACCAGCTTGAGCCCATTTGCGATGTCGGCGACCGGATCTGGCGCGGCATCTAGCTCGAGAATGGCCCAGCCCTTGTAGCCGCGGTCGCGCAACAGCCTGATCCAGCCCGGCCAATCGACACGGCCGAGTCCGAAGCCGCAGAAATAAGGGTGGTGGCGCTCATGAATATGTTCGTCGATCGGGGTGTCGGCCGGCATAGGTCCGAGCGCGTCCTTCCAGTGAGCGATGATCATGCGCTCGTGATGACGCTCGACGACCTGCAGTGGATCGGAGCCGGCGACGATGATATGGGCTGTGTCCGGGCACATATGCAGGTAAGCCGGGTCGGTTAGCAGCATCAGCAGATCGACATCGCGGGAGGCGGCGAAGATCGAGTGTGCCTCGGTGTGGAGGGCCAGCCGCACGCCTTTCGCATGAAGAGCGGCCCCGAGGCGATTGAGAAAATCGGCAATCTTGCGCGCCTGCTCGAAATCGAAGAACCGCACCGGCTGGGCGCCAAGCGTCTGACGCAGCGGGGCGCCGATGACCATGATGTCACTGCCGCAGGCCTTGAGGAATTCGGCGTATTTCTCCGCCTTGTCGATGATTGCGGCCTGTGCGGATGCCTCGGTGAAATCGCCAGCCGCCTCGAGCTCGGCAAAGAAGCCGCTCGCCAGCGTCAGTCCGCGCCGGGAAAGCTCGGCGGCGAAGGCTTCGACCGAACCATAGGTCTTCGTCGCATCCTGCCAGTTGAACGGCGAAAAGGTCAGCTCTACGCCGGTGACGCCGGATGCCTCAACAGCATCAAGGATCTTGTCCCAAAAGGCGCGGGGTTGGCTGCGGGCGAAGGCGATAATGCCGTCGTAGTTCTCCACGCCCCAGAACCCGGGATGGAAGAAGGTGACGAGATCGACGCCGAAGCGAAGCCGTTCGGTTGATGTCATGACGCTATCCGTTCTCTGGGCATAGAGGATCGCTTGCTGAGGCGATGTCCGCAGCAAATAATCTCTAATAATTTCAATGCGCTGCAATTGGCAATCGTTTGCCATGCTAAGATAGTAGCCAAGTCGTTTTTTTATGCAAGCGATTTTTGGCAAACGTTTGCTAAAGGGCTGCGACTGCCGTAGCATCCCATGTAACAGGTATCGGGAAGGAACATAAAAATTGAGAAAAAACAAAGGCATGCCGATGGAGGAGCAGTCAGGGCCGTTGATGGCCGATGTTGCGAGATTGGCAGGGGTGGCGATCTCAACGGTCAGCCGGGCACTTGCCAATCCCGGTCGTGTTAACGAGAAGACACGTGCCAGGATCGATGCGGCTGCCAAGAAATTGGGCTACACGCCGAATGCCATGGCGCGCGGCCTGCGGGTCGGAAAATCTAATACGATCATGATCATTCTGCCCGGCTCGCTTTATTACGGCGTCTCCCAGGTCATTCCGCAAGTCCTGCAAAGCATCAACAAAGCCTTGCTGCAGAACGGCTATAACCTGATGATCGCCAATCTCGGCCGCGACGCGGAATCTGAGCGACATATTCTCGATCTCGCCTTCGGTGGCACCGTTCGAGGCGCCATCATTCTCTCGTCGAAGCTGCCGGAAGTCGACGGTCGGTCTCTTGCCAATGCTGGCTTGCCGACTATTTCCATGCTGCTCGACATGAGTGATGCCGGTGTGCCGAGCGTCGTCACCAACGATCGCGAGGCGGTGCGGGATGCGACGGCCGACCTTATCCATCTTGGCCATCGCCGCTTTCTCTATCTTGCTGGCCCAGAGAACAACTATCATGATCTCGAGCGTTTTAGCGGTGTCGTTGAGGCACTCCAGGAAGCAGGATTGTCAGAATCTGCGGTGGTTCGCTCGGGCGGCAATCTGGATTATCAGCACGGTTTTGACATCGGCCTGCAGGCGGCGAGCGATTTTGCCGCGCTTGCGGATAAACCTACAGCAGCCATTGCTACCAGCGATGATATGGCAATTTCTTTCATGAGTCGGGTGCAGCGGATGGGACTGTCGATTCCGGGCGGCCTCTCGATCGTCTCCTTCGACGGTTCGCCCGTTTGTGCATTTTGCTCGCCGCCGCTTTCAACGATCGAGCAGCCGATGGAGGAGATGGGGCAGATGGCGGTCGCCATTCTGATGGCAGCCATTGATCGGCCGGAGCAAAAGCCGGAAATGCGAAATGTTATCCGCAGCCGGCTCATTCAGCGAGAGAGCGTCGCTGCCCCTGTGTGGCTTTTAGCTAACAATTTCAATTGAAGCGGTAAGCTAAAAATCCGACACGCAATTTTGACCTAACGATTTCATAGCGAGCAGGGGAGGGGGCCTCAAAGCCCTGAGGCTTTGGTGAGATTGACGCGAAAGCGGTCACGGCGGCGCTGGTATTTGCGGGTCATTTCCGCGCTGGCATGGCCGAGCTGTTTCTGCACGTAGCGCTCGTCGACCTCGGCGGAGGAGGCGAGGCCGGCGCGCAGCGAGTGACCCGAAAATTTCTCCGCTCGCTCCGGTTCGCTGAGGTCGCCCCTGACGCCGGCCGCGAGCGCCGTCTTCTTGACAAGACGAGCGACCTCGCGATCGTTCAGCCGATCCGGCCCAACATCCTTGCCTTCACCCGTCACCCTGCGGAAGAGAGGACCCTTGGCAATCCGCGCGAACTTGATCCAGGTCTCGACGGCGACAACCGGGCAGGTCGCATCGGACGAGCCGCGGCCGATCTCGACCTCGCGCCATCCGGTCTTGCCGCGCAGGGTGACGAGCAGGCCCTTGTCAAGGATCTCGAGCCAGCCGCGCCCGTCCTCGGTCTGGTCGCGGCCGAGGTCGAGCCCAACGATCTCGGAGCGGCGCAGGCCGCCGGCAAAGCCGATCAGCAGCATCGCCCGATCGCGCAGGCCGCGCAGGCTGCCGCGATCCAGGGTTTCGAGCATGGCGATCAGTTGCTCCGGCAGCACCGCTTCCTTCTGGCGGGGTGGGGTGGCGTGGGTGTTGCGGATACCGGCAAGAACGGTGGCAATATGGCGATCCTTTCGATCGATCGGCATGCCGCGTTGCGTGTAGTTCCAGGTGAGGGCGGACAGCCGCCGTTCGATGGTCGACACAGAGTTGGCCTTCATACCACGTTCGGCGGTGCCGGACGCACAAGCGGTGATGTAGAGGCCGACGATTTGTGGATCGGCTGGAAGGGGCGTCAGGTTCGAGCGCCGACACCAGGCGGAAAAATGCTTCCAGTCGCTGGCATAGGCGCGGCGTGTGTTGGCGGAGCTGGCCGCCTCGACATAGCCGCGCGCGCGATCGGTGAGATCTTGCAGATGACCCGGTAGGCCGGACGCCGGCTGCGGGGCAGGGGAGGGCGGAGCCTTCGGCAGCTCCGTCTCAAGAACGATTTCGCCGCTATTCTTCATGCCGCCTCGACATCTGTCTGTTTGAAGTCGTTCCCCTTGAAGAGCAGCGGCTCGCCGGTCAGCGCGGCGAGGGCATAGGAGAAGCAGTCGCCGTAATTCAGGCCGGCAGGATGGCGACCCTTGCCGTAGCGGCGCCAGGCCCGGCGGGCCTGGTCGGCATGCTCGGAGGTCACCGCAACGGCCTCCAGATTGGTCTTGTGCAACCAGAGATCGAGTTCTGCTCCGCCTGCCTCGCCGAAGCGCCCCTCGATGACCATCGCGGCTTCGACGAGCGTTGCCGCCGAAATCAGCCGGATGGGATCGTCGGCAATGCGTTCGCTGTAGTAGAGGGCATCCGGTTCATTGAAAAAGATCGCGACGATCGCTGACGTATCGATCACCATCAGTTCGGAATACCGTTTTCGTCGTAACCGATGATTTCATCCGGACTGCGATCATCGAGAACCGGCAGAGCGCTCAAGCGTCGCCGCATCGCCTCCATGTCGTCGAGGAGGGCAGCCTTCTTCGCTTGCGATCCCATACGCTTGAGGCGCTCTTCCAGCGCGCGCCGCGTCGCGATGGTGATGGTTTCGCCGGTGCGCGCAGCGAGTGCGCGCGCGAGCTTCTCCGTCTCGGGGTCTTTGATGCTCAGCGCCATTGCAGGTGTCCAGGTTCCTTGATATATATAATCTACCTAATGACCTGCGACGCAGGCGACACCTGCGGACGCGAATTCTGGCGACGCTCAGCCCGGCAAGCATGCGCTAACGGGGTTGAGGACCGCGAAAACGGCCATTCTCTATATAAAACACAATACGTCCGATAAGGCAAGATTATCGGACGTTTTCATCCACCGACGGGCGCGGCGGTTTCAACGGTAATATATAGCCTAAAGCGCCGCCGCGTGTTAGCCTTGGATATGGCTCCGCGCGCACGAATCATACCCGATCCACCCGCAAGCTACCCGCCGGTCCCCGGCTGGGCGCGCCTTCCATCCGCGGGCGAAGTCCATGACGACGCGGCCTATTTCGCTGGTGCGGCGCTCGCGGCCCTGCATCCGGCGGCTTGTGATGCGCACCCGCTTGGAATTCTTTGGCGCCAACGTCTGGCGCTGACTTGCGCGGCCGTGCTGACACGGCAGCAAGGGCGCCCGGAAGCGGAGGCCGCGCTGCGCGATTACTGGTATCTGACGCCGGCCGGCGGCGATCCCGGTCCCACGGGCCGGCTGCTCGGCGCCTTCCGTGCCCTTGGCGATCCGCGCGCCCTGCGCCCGGAGCAATGGGCGGCGCGCCTGCCGGCCTTGTTTGAGCTTGCCGCCGGCACCGCCTTGACGGCAGCTCTGGAGATGGCCGCCCATCAAGTCCGCGGGCAGGGTGATGCGGTGCGAGCGGCGGCCGTGACCGCGCTGGACGTCACGCGACGCCGGCCGGATGCCCGGCCGCTGGCCATGTGGCTGGCGGACGCGGTGCTCGCCAAACGTCTTGGCTGGCCGGCGCCCGCATCGCTGTTGTCGAGCGCCCTGCGGCCCGCCGACTGGCGGGCGCTGCGGGAGGGCAGGGCAGAGGCGTGGATCGAAGGCTGCCATTTGGCGTATGCGCGCAGTGCCGCTGCAAGCCTCGATCTTTATGCGGATCTTTCTCGTAGGATGCTGCGTCTGCTCACCGTGGCGCCACAGTTACGCGGCAAGGAGGCCGACACAATGGTGGCGATCCTAATCAGGGAGGATGCGCAGCCGGCGAAAACCGGCCAGACGACCAGCGACCGATCAAGCCGGCGGCTGTTCGACCGCCTGGTGGCGCTCGGCGGCGCACGCGAACTGACAGGACGGCCGACCTTCCGGCTCTACGGGCTCTAACATGGCACGACGCGCACAACCCACCGCCCCACTCGACATCGAGCTCGAAGAGCTGCCGGCGGAGCTGCGCTGGCGCGAATGGATGGGGAGGGTCGAGGCGATGATTTTCGCCAACGCCGAGCCGGTGTCGCGCGAGACACTGGTCCGTCTGGTCGGGCGGAACTGCAGCATCGATTTGCTGATCGACGACATTCGCCACGAGCCGCGCGACCGGCCCTACGAACTCGTTGCGGTCGCCGGCGGCTGGCAGCATCGCACCCGCACGCGATTCGTCGAAGCCATCCGCGGCGTGACGGATCTTGAACCGCTAGTCCGGCCGCTGTCACAGGCCGATCTGCTGGTGCTGGCGATCGTAGCTTATCATCAGCCGATTACCCGCGGCGAAATCTCGAAGATCACCGGCAAGGAGGTCAGCCGCGATACGATCGCCCATCTGCGGTCGCTCGACTTCGTGTCTTCCGGTCCGCGCAGCCCGCAGCCGGGCGCGCCCTATACGCTGGTCACCACGAGGATCTTCCTGTCGCATTTTGGGCTCGAGAGTTTGCGTGACCTGCCGGATTTCGAGGCGCTTCAGGATGCCGGGTTGCTCAGCAAGGGCAGGTTGCTCGATGACGAGATCCCTATAGCCTCAGATGAGCAGGATGAAGCGATTGATCGGGATGCCGGCGACGATTAGGCAACCGCATCGCAACACCGGCGACAAGCACCTTGGCTTTGGACGTGGGACATCATTATCGACGGCGCCGCACCCATCCTTATTCAGAAGCGGGCGTGGCCACGCTCCGCGCACTGCGCCGGCCGAACAAACCAAGGAGGATGGATCCGGCCACACCCGCGAGGACGGATCCGGCAAGGATACCAATTTTGACTTTGTCCTGAAGAGCGGGGTCCTCGAAAGCCAGCAGACCGATGAACAGGCTCATGGTGAAGCCGATACCGCACAGAAGAGCGGTTCCAACCATTTGTCCCCAACTTGCCTGGGCGGGCAGGTCCGTAAGATCGAGTTTCACCAACACCGCAACAGTGCCGAGCACGCCGATGAGCTTTCCAAGGACAAGCCCAACAGCAACACCGAGGGTGAGAGGTTCCGCGAGGATGGAGAGGGACGTGCCGGCAAAGGATACGCCGGCATTCGCGAAGCCGAAGATCGGGACGATGGCAAAGGCGACGGGTTTATGAAGGCGGTGCTCCAGCCTATGCAACGGCGATTCATGATGTGAGGCCTCAGGCGTGCCGGGTGTTCTCTTGAGGGGGATCGTCAATGCAAGCATGACTCCCGCCAACGTAGCATGGATGCCAGATGCGAAGACGAGGATCCACAAAGCGATGCCGAGGGCCAGGTATGGCCACAGCGCCTTGACACCCATGCGGTTGAAGATGATCAGATTGCCGATCACGATCGCCGCCCCGGCAAGAGCCAGAACATTGAGCTTGGCCGTGTAGAACAGCGCGATGACAATGACGGCACCGAGGTCGTCGATGATCGCCAGCGCAGCGAGGAATATCTTGAGCGATGTCGGCACGCGTCGACCGAAGAGCGAGATCACGCCCAGGGCGAATGCGATGTCCGTGGCAGTTGGGATTGCCCAGCCCTGCAATGCTGCCTCATGCCCGCGGTTGAAGACGACGTAGATCAGCGCCGGTACGAGCATACCGCCCGCAGCGGCGGCGCCCGGCAGAATCCGCCGGCTCCATGTCGAAAGCTGCCCGTCCAGCATCTCGCGCTTGATCTCCAAGCCGACGAGCAGGAAAAAAACGCTCATCAGCGCGTCATTGATCCAGTGCTGAAGGCTCAACGGCCCGACGTAGACATCGAGAATATGGAAATAGGCATCGTCGGCCGGAGAGTTGGCGACGATGATGGCGAGCACTGCAATTGCCATCAGGACAATACCGCCCGATGCCTCGTTATCCAGGAAGTGGCGAAGGGTGGACTGAATGCGGCCTGTCATTTGCGTCGAAGACATGGGTTCGCGCTCCCGGTTGGAAGGTTGATCGAAGTCTCCGTCGATTTCGGGGAACCCGCAGCGCACGCAGCACACGCCGTAGAAAGCAAATAAGGCAACCGCCCCTGAATTTCCAGTGTCTATCCGGCTGATCTCCGCCAAACGTCAGACTTCAAATCTCGACCTCGCTTCGCGGAGCTGGAGAATTTGACGGACAAGGAACGTTCGGGTGGGAGGTGGCTTGAATAGAGGCTAACGTCAACCTCAGCCGTCCAGATGGCATAGCTGCAATTGCTCGAAGACATTCTATGCTGCAACAGATTAAATCCATCACTCCCGGCCAAATCAGAGCGAGCGTCCCATCCCCCGTTCAAGATGACGGATGCAAAGCTCCTGCAGCGCCGATGCTTTGAGATCTAAGTCCGTAGGCCGCCGAGGCTCTAATCGCCGCCGGATGAAACTTCAGTGTCAGGTCAATGTTTGAAAGAGCAGCGGCCAAGCTATCTGTACGGGGCTGTGAGCCCTCAAAAAACAATTAGCTGCCATCGTGTGTTATCCTCATTCCCGCGCGGCAAGACACGGATTGAGAGGATACGTGCCCACATTTCAAGGAAAATCTCGTGCGCTGGTCTAAACCCTTAAGATTGCATCTTGGCGTCCTGGTCGTAGCATCGCTGCTTTGCACGTCGATGCCCATCATTTGGATCGCATTCAGCCACGGAAGCGATGCTGCGGTCCATGCGGGCGTGCAGCAGATGCACCAGATGAGCTTGCGGTTGATCGAGGGATACCGGAATACGCTGGAGGGAGGCAGTGAGGCGGCAGCGCTGGCATCGACTCTGCCGCAGCTCGTTTCCCCGCCGCCTCAAGATTTACAGGCAAAGCAAGAGTTCTTTCTGGAAGTTCTACGAAACGTCCCCAACGCGACCAGCATCTACGCGGGGTACCCGGACGGGTCGTACCTTCAGGTAATCAACACCGGGCAAAACTATGTTCGCGAGACCCTCTCCGCGCCGAACCCCACAGCTTTCGCGATCAGAACGATCGCACGGAGGCAAAGGGTGGACGTCATATCGACGCTCCGGCTTCTCGACAATGAAGCAAGACCGATAGAGGAACGGCAGATCGAGGATGTATCGTATGATCCGCGGGAACGCCCGTGGTATCAAGCCGTAGTTCAAGACGGTGTGCCGGTTTCCATCGGACCCTATGTCGATCGAACGCTCGGTGCTCCGACCCTCACAATAGCTGCACCGATGAGGGACGATGGTCAGGTGGTCGTTGGCATCAACGTTGTCCTGCAGACCGTCAGTCGCCTGCTGGACGCGCGGGAGATTTCGCCGCGTGCGCGAGCTTACATTATCGATGGTGGCGACAATATCGTGGCCCATTCTGACCCAGCCATAATGACCAGGGTCCTCGGAACATGGTCGAGAAGCGCTGGCGCCCTTGCCGCGACAGCAAACCGTTTCGAGACGAGCCTCGAAACTGTGGCCAGGCTGCGGCGGGATCCCGCCTATGCAAGCGGCGGCCTGGCACGGGTTGATCTCGATGGCGAAAGCTATCTCGTGCAGATCACCCCCGTCAGCGTGTCGGGTCTGTTCACTGGGAGCGAGGCCGCAATCGTCGTGCCGCTGAACGATCTTGTGGCACAGGCCAATCGGCTGCTGGTGCGCAATCTCTTCATTGCCGCCGCCTTCGTAATCGCGGGTGTCGCTGCATCGGTAATGCTTTCACGTGTGATCGGCCGCTCTCTTCGTCAACTTGCGGACGATGCCCGGAAGATCGGCGATCTGGACGTCGGCGAGAAAGGTGTGTCCCACTCCTGGATAACCGAGATAAACACGCTGGCGAAGGCGCTCGCGGCAAGCCGTCATGCTATCAGCCAATTTGCCCTCTATGTTCCGCGTGAAGTGGTTCGCCGGATCGTCAATCCTGCAGCAGGAACGGTCGTCAAGGCGAAGCGACAGGATGTGACCGCACTGTTCACGGATGTCCGCGATTTCACGACCATATCCGAGCAACATTCGCCCGAGGACGTGGTCGATATACTGTCCGGCTACTTCGAACTGTTGAATACCATCGCCGAGCATCATGGTGGGACAGTCGTCCAGTATCTCGGCGACTCCATTTTCGTATTGTGGAACGCCCCTGTTCAAGATTCTCGACATGTCGAAAACGGCTGTCGATGCGCGCTTGCGATGAAAGCGGCGATTGACGACTTGAACAAAACCAATCGTATGCATGGCCGTCCAGAACTGTTCACGCGGTTTGGGTTGCACACCGGCCCAGCGGTCGTGGGGAGTTTCGGGGCGATTTCGCGTCAGCAGTACACCGCGATGGGCGATACGATCAATGTCGCGTCACGGCTGGAAGGATTGAACAAGGAATTCAACACGTCGATCCTGGTGAGCGCGGCTATACACGATGTTGTTGCCGATCGCTTCGAACTTCGATCGCTCGGCATGGCCCAGGTAAAGGGGCGCTCCGAGAAGGTCAATATATGGGAACTTATTGGGGAAAGCCGCGGCTATGCGGTGCGCTGATGACCTGAATTCCTGTCGTCGCTCGATCCTGCGGCGTTGCCAGCGCTGCAAGTTCAACCCGACGGCGGTGCGCCCTACACCTATGTGACAACGAAGCATTTCCTGTCGGCATTCGGGTCGGAAACGCTGCAAATTTGCCCGACATCGAACGATTGGAGGATGCCGGGCCGCTCAGCCGGCAGGCGTTCGAGCCGGGGGGAGAGGTGGAAAACACGCTGGGGGAGGACTGATTGTCAGATCGGCCGCGGCGCGGGGGACGCATGACCAGGGCCCGATCTCTCGATTGGACGCTGCGTCAACGTCTGTTTCGTGAAATCAACCCTTTGTCTGACTTTGAGCACGGACCTGTTGACGACCGAGAGCAAGCCAAAGAAGCCCTGCTACAATCTCAACCAAGTTACCAGGATTTGGGGGCCGGTCTTCAGGTTCAAATGCCAAGCCGATGACCACGTGCTGTGTTCCCGGGCCCGTAACAGGCCAAAAATCAAAGCGTGAGGCATCAAACGGGTAGACACCTGCCGCAACCAACTTGCCAGTTGCCAGCGATGAACGCGCCGCCTCCATCTCTATTTCGGTTGGCTGGATGGCACCGCTTCTGTCGACGAACTCCACGGCCGCGTCAGCCATCAGCATGATGATGACGGGCGCACCGAAGAGGGCCGCCAAGGCATCGGCAGCGACAGAAGCGATTGCCTTGGTATCCTCCGCGGCAGGAATGTCGTGGCTAAGAGTTTGCAGAATCCTCATCTGCCGCTTGAGGAATGTTGCGTCATCTGCTGTTCGTCGAGCCATCGATGCAACGGCGCTCGCAATGCATCCAACGACGAAAAGCAATCCGATCGCCCATATGTTGGCTGGATCATTGACGATGAGAGTATAGCGCGGCTCCGTCAGAAAGTAGTTGTAGGCGAGAGCGCCGAGCACGGCCGAAAAGAGCGAGGGCCCCAATCCGAAAACAACAGCGGCGGTGACGACAGGCAGGACATAGATCAGCGACAGGTTTGGGATTGTCACTTCCCGGTCAAGCCCAATCGTCACTGCTGTTGCGAGCGCCGTCATGACAAAAGTCGCCAGATAGCGAGCCAAACTTGGAGCACTCGTCAGTCGCAGCATTTCCATGGGATCGGAGCTTTTGAGAAGCGTCCCATCGCTTCCTGATGTCGGGTCGTGCGCACTCACAACGATATCCCCTTGTGCTAGGTCACCTGCTTTCACAGGCCAGCATTACACAGCACCAAACTGCGACCGGGCGACGCTTTTCTGGATCAAAGCTTTGAACACCGGCGCCTACAGCAATTGGTTATCGCACATGCGCGTTGCATGCGGGAGTTGACGATATTATGGAGCGCGCAGCATAAAAATTCCATTCGTGCGGCAACGTAGTTTATCAAAATTTCATATATTCGAACGCCTTGCGCATCGACTGCTGCGACACCGCATCGGTAGGTCCTTTCCGGGTGTGTTGTTCAGTGCTCGTCTTGACTGGTTCGCCGATTGAACTCGCCCGCGCAACCGGCCACGCCGATGCAACTCTGTCCTTTCAGGCGCCGATCACTAGGGTCGCAGCCGCAATCTTGTCGTCGCCGCTCCGATCAACCCGATTAGCTACGGACGGCTTTCTCCGCCTGGGACGGGTCATACGCATAAACGAGATCAGGCGCGACGATCCATTCGCCGGATCTGAGCACTTCTACATCGAGACGGCCCTGGGCATCGCGAAGCGCCAATCCCACAAATCGATAGGATTTGCCGTCGCTGTCGCGAACCCTTTCCCGCACTACCTTGCGCCCGATTCTGCATGCGACCGCACCCTCGAAGACCACGGGATCTAACATGAAGTATTCGAATGGAAATCTGGCGCTGACCGTCTTCATTAATGCGACCTCAAGGGCCCTCTTGTTAGTTTAATCGTCGTCGCGCGAGAGTGAAGACGGCGCTAACGAGGATTGACACTACCGCAGCGACCCTGAACGGAAGGAGCCGCAGGTGACAGTTCCGAAGACGAGGAAGTCGTTCGCCCCCGGACCTCTATCGCACGTCGTCGGTCGTCTGGTCGCGATCGATTTGCAGGACGATTTTCTCGGGACGCTCGCCCTCTTTTCGAATGAGGATGATAACGGTACATTTTTGCTTGCCAGGGCGGAATGATAAAAGCCGACCGGATGTTTTCTCCAGGATTTTCTCAACCACCTGCGTGCAGTCTGCCAAGCGATCTGCTGCGAGCACTGGTCGCAGTGCCAATGCGTACGGCGAGACCGCCAGGACCGAAAACATCGCGAATGTGTTCCAGAATAAGGTCATATCAACATCAGGCCTTTGGCAGAAAAGATTGCAAGGCGTCCGGGAAGCTCATTTTCCAAGTCGAAGTAATCCTGCGCGGAGCTTCTCACGAGATTGGCGGCGTCTTAACGTTGGTCCGTGTGAGCGTTACGGTCCACTGGTCCGGACCGCCCCGGTCATAAACGTAAGCCGACCGGCCATCGCTTTCGGCAACCTTCAGCAGCATCACCACCCAGTCCGAAGCCGCCTCGCCAGGAAGTGTTTGCCTATCCAGCCACCGAATGAGGTAGGCCAGGTCACCAAAGCTCTTTTTGGGTTCGCAATGCAGTCGATAGAGTGCCCTGAGATAAACCGTCACGTCGCCCCTCTTCGCGTTATGTCGTAGCGGATCAAACAAGGTCCATATATGTTTCCCTCGGCGCCAGCCGCCGCCTCGTGGCTGGTGCGGAATCCGAAGGCGGCAAAGCTTACCAATGAATATTTTTTTGAGTTGGCTTGGCAGGGTCAAGGTCATCTATTTGCGCTGCAATGCCGCTCAGCAAAACGTCACCGCCTTTGTTGATAATTGTACCATGCACCGTTCCACGGATGATTGCGCTCGCACCCTTCTCCACCACGAGATCGTGGCCTATGTCTCCGTGCAATTCGAACTTTCTTCCGGACGGCACTGTCAGCGTTCCCGCGATCGATCCGAAGAAGCGTACATCGCGATCCAACACGATTGACCCATCGATATTGACATTGAGATCGTCCAACTGATGATCCTTTCTGTCGCCAAGATTTGGACTATGGTTCGCGAGCGCAGCGAGTGAGGAAACAGCCTATCCCGCCCGAACATCCGGCGCTGCAGGCCCGCGAACCTTCTCCCAATGTCGACACAGTAAAAATATATCATTGAATGATATAAATAAAGGGAATTGCGGAATGCCCACTGGAAAGCGGCTCAGACGTCTCACATCGAATCCATCCTTGACCGGCGGTTCGCTCGAGCCCGCCGTTTACGAAGGCCTTGCTGGCATGAGGCTTGCCATGCGGCGCTTTCTCTCATTCAGCGAGGCAGCAGTTTCGGAGGCGGGCGTCACCTCCCAGCAATACCAGACGTTATTGGTGATCAAAACCGCCCCCGGAAGCCAGATCATGGTGCGCGAGCTCGCCGAGCAGATGCTCGTTCAACACCATGGTGCAGTTCAGCTCATTGACAGGCTAGTTGCGGCGGGCCTGGTGCTGCGCGTACCTTCGGACCAGGACAAACGCAGCGTGCTTGTCGCTCTTACATCTGACGGAGAAGAGTTGATTGAACGCCTTGCCAGGATCCATCTGGAAGGGATATTGGCAAATGAGCGGCTGCTTGTTGAATCTCTTAAAAAGCTCAGACGCTTGGAAAGATTGAGCTGACGCGAATTCAGATTTGCAGCCATGACTTCCCTTTCCGCTCCTCCTCAACGGCCTCGTTGGAATTTTGTCGTTTCAGTGAAGTCTGGCTTCCGGAAGCTCATCGTTCTCGGAAAGCAGGCGACAGACTTCTTCGGCCATCAATCGAGCCGCATTGGCAACTGCCGGAGAAATTGGTTCGCCTCGGCGAGCGTCACGGCCGATGTTGATGAGCCCCCTGAGTTCCGCGACATTCTCGATGAAGCCATCCAGTTTGTTTCGTATCTCAGCCGGCAACCTGCCAGCGTTGTCTAATTTAATCTCGCCGTATTCATCGAGCACGCCCTGTAATCGCAGCAGATGCTCGAGGTATGACGACAGGACGGCTATCGCTTGACGCTCATTCATCACGCCTCCAGTTCTTCGCTCGAGCCGCCGAGGCTTGCTAGCCTAGTTTGGTGCGAACAATCGTAGGGCAGATGGAGGCGAGCCGAACTTTCCATTCCTCCGGCTCTGCAGAAACTCCAGAAGCATCTGAATTACGATCGGAGTAACGGGTTTTGAAACAACGCCGACAATGCCGGAAATGCCACTGTGCACGGCTTCCGGGTTGCCGGTGACCATAACGACGGCGATGCCGAACTCATCGGAAAGATATCGGCCGATACGGGGACCGGTTTCGCCATCGCTCAGATTTACATCCACCAAGGCAAAATCGGAGTGCGGCGCCAACCGTCTTGCACTGTCGAAATCATGGGCAATCCCCGATGTCGGATACCCCAATTCGTGGATGGTCTCCTGAAGGTCAATGGCGATCAGGGGGTTATCCTCGACAATGAGGACGCGGTGCTTCATTGAATGTCTCCGCCACAAAATAGCCTAAGTTTGGAACTTGGCATTATCTCGCCATAATGCAACACAATTTCTTCTTTTCGCGCGATGGGAAATTATATTTCCCCGATTTTCGGAAATTTTACCAGAAATATCGCAACGGCAAGCGCTTATTCAGTCAATGTTCAGAATCATGTAATTTTTTGATTTTTCGCAATATCATGCCATGATATAAAAATACAGCAAAAATCAGCTCGGACTGAGCAAGCTGCCGCTTATCGTACTGGGCTGAGTTCGCGCCAATTGGACTAGATAAACTGAAGCGTCCGGAAGCGTGAGGACTGGGCAGCCAGAACCAACAGGCCTGACATGTACGAAAAGGTGGTGCATGAAAATTGCGATCAGCGGCGCCGGCATTGCCGGATCGACATTGGCCTATTGGCTCCACCGGTACGGTCACGAGCCGGTGCTGATAGAGCGTGCCCCGGAGCCCCGGTCAGGCGGATATATCATCGACTTCTGGGGGCATGGATTTGATGTCGCGACAATGATGGGAATTGTTCCTGGTCTGCGGGAATGCGGCTATGACGTCCGCGAGGTGCGGTTCGTCGGTCGTGACGGCAGCCGGCGGGGCGGTTTTACCACCGACGTGATACGGCGGATGTTGGAAAAGCGTTTCGTCAGTTTAAGGAGAAGCGACCTTGCGGCCGTAATTTATGCGGCGATCGACGGCAAGGTTGAAACGATCTTCGGCGATAGCATCGCCACGATCGACGAAGACGTTTCCGGTGTTCATGTCGGCTTTGATCGCAGCCCGGGACGCAACTTCGACGTAGTGGTTGGCGCTGATGGGCTGCATTCGTGTGTCCGTAACCTTCAGTTCGGACCGGAGGAGCAATTCGAGCTTTATTTGGGCTACAAGGCCGCAGCCTTCGAGATTTGCGGATATCGGCCACGTGAGGAACTGACTTATGTCAGCTACGCGGAGCCAGGGAGACAGGTTTCGCGATTTTCGATGCGGGACGATACGACACTCTTTCTGTTCGTATATCGCGATCCAGAATCGGGCAGCGTACCGATCACCGACGCGGGGAGAAAAGCAGTTCTGCGCGATGCTTTCCACAGCGCCGGCTGGGAGTGTCGAAAAATATTGGAGGCGATGGACACGGCGAAAGAAATCTACTTCGATCGTGTCAGTCAAATTCGAATGCCGAACTGGATTAAGGGCCGCACCGCCTTGCTCGGGGACGCCGCCGCTTGCGTGTCGCTGCTGGCCGGCGAAGGATCGGGACTGGCGATGGCCGAAGCCTATGTGCTTGCCGGCGAGCTTGCGCGTGCAAGCGATAATCCTGTGGCAGGTCTTGCTCGTTATCAGTTGGCTATGATGCCTCTTTTGGAGAACAAGCAGAAGACGGCAGCCCGGTTTGCCTCATATTTCGTGCCGAAGACCCATTTTAGAATTACACTTCGCAATCGGCTGACTTCACTGATCGATCTGCCGTTGATGGCCAATTTGCTGCTGGGACGCCAAATGCGTGATGATTTCAGGCTTCCGCATTATGCCTTCGGGTAAGGGTTCTTTCGGCGCTGCTCGTCTTTGCTGACGTCATGCGCCATCCCCAGCATATGGCGATTATGAACGTCGTCTGGCCGGTTTCGGCTCTCTTCGGAACCATACCTCTCGTCGTCGCCTGTTTTCGCTTCGGGCGTCTCGCGACCGCGGGCGGCTATGGCTGAAGCCAAGACGCAAAGCGAGGAGATACCGCGCAGCAAGATGACACCATTTGCTGCGATGGCGGCCATCCAACTTTTCATCTTCCCAGCAGCATCCGGCGAAAAGGCCGGCGTCAATAGTTGGGAGTTCTGGTTCGCGGCACAGATCGCTTTGATTTGTGTGTTCGTTACGAGCTTTCCCATCAACTGGTACCTGATATCTTCAGGACTCAAGGAAAAGTTGTAGACGCTCCTCATTCGACGGCATCTCGTGCGGGGTGGATGTCCGCTAGCCATTTTGAGGCCAATGAAAGCCCGCACGATCCCAGGCTGATCATGAACGGACAATATATCATGACATGATATAAAATCTAAGTTATGAAAAAGCTCCGACTCAAATGGGCGAGTTGGGCCCAAATCAATCTTGAAGGAAATTGCCCTCGACGAGCCATTCAATAGCGGCAGGCTTGAAAGCATGACGAGATTTCTGCGCGCACGTTCGCGACGGGCTTCCTTGGCAGAAGAAATGATAGGAAACGATGACTTTCAACATTTTTGCAGCCTCTCTAATTCTCACTATGTTCGCAGCCACCGCAGCTCACGCCGCGGCACCTGTCCGGCTCGATCAATTCGGCGCATGGGGCGCATTTTCGTATAGGTCCGACGGCGGTATGAGTTGCTACATCCTGTCGACGCCGATCGCTCAGATGCCCTCCAGTGTGGATCATGGCGACAATTTCTTCATTGTGGGGCATCCATCGGGGCAGGACTACGTCCCGGAGGCGATGGCGGGCTACGATCTCAAGCAAGGTGCGCCAATGATGGCAGTGATTGGAGGTAAAACCTTTGCGATGTTCACCAAGGATCGGCATGGCTGGGTTCAGAATGAAGCTGACCAACCGTCCATGATCCAGGCGCTGAAGTCAGGCGACAAATTGGAACTGCATGCCACCTCCAAAGTAAGCGCCGTCTCCGCCCCATTGGATTGGCTGTATTTTGAGGCTTGCTGCGTGTGCGAGAAGGTTTCCAGGACTATCTGGAGATTGGCATGGCAGATGATGGATTTGTTGGCCGCTACGAAATTGTCGAGCCGCGCCGCGGAAACCGGCGCTGGCCGGATGATGTGAAGGCGCGGATCGTGGCGGAAAGCCTTGAGCCTGGTGTTCGTGTTGTTGATGTCGCGCGCCGTCATGACGTTGTGCCGCACCAGCTTTCCTTGTGGCGCCGGCAAGTGCGCGAGGGCATTCTGGCCCTGCCTTTTGAGGCTATGTCGGGCCTGTCGGAGAGCGGCGATGCCGCGCCTGCATTTGTGCCTTTGGCGGTTGCGGCAGAGCCGAGCGAGGCGGTGAATGTTTTGGCGCCGCCGCTGCCGGAGGCGGGTTGGCCGGTCTTGACGTTGGAGATCGGCCCGGATGTTGTGATGCGGGTTCCCGGCGATGTGCCGGTTGAACGTGTGGCGGCTCTGGTACGAGCCATGCGAGGGACGGCATGATCGTCGCGGGCCAACGACTGCCGATCCTGATTGCAACGCGTCCGGTGGACTTCCGCTGTGGGCATCAGGCGCTGGCCTTGATGGTGCAGACCGAGTTGAAGCTCGACCCGCATTCCGGGGTGACGGTGATCTTCCGGTCGAAGCGCGGGGATCGCCTGAAGATCCTGGTGTGGGATGGCACCGGAATGGTGCTAACCTACAAAATTCTTGAACATGGAAACTTTGCCTGGCCCAAGGTTCAGGATGGGACGATGCGTCTTTCCAGGGGTCAATATGAGGCTTTGTTCGAAGGTCTTGACTGGCGACGGGTCATGGCACAGCGGGTGACCGCGCCGTCGGCGGCAGGGTAAATATCCGGCCGTCTTTGCATTGTTTTATTTGGCTTTTTTGTGCTGCCTTGCTATAAGGCCGCATGTCGTCGCGCCTTGATCTCAGCCTGTTTCCGGACCTTCCGCCAGAGGTTATCAAAGCCTTTGCGGCGATGCAGTTCGAGCTGTCGGTCGAGCGTGCTGCGCGTCAGCATGAGCAGGCTGTGGTGGCCGAAAAGGACGCCTTCATCGCCGAGCTGAAGGAACTGATCGAGAAGCTTGAGGGGCAGGTTCACGACTATCGGCGCACCAAGTTCGGGCCGAAATCGGAAAAGCTCGATCCGGCGCAGATGGAACTGGCGCTGGAAGACCTTGAAACGGCGATTGCCGAAACACAGGCGCGGATCGCCGCCGTCGAGAAAAAGATCGAAGCCAGCGCATCCGATCCGGAAAAGGCCGCTCCTCGCAAGGAGCGTAAGGCCCGTGCACTGCCCGAACACCTGCCGCGGGTCGAGAAGGTGATTGAGCCCGACAGTATTGTCTGCCCCTGTGGTTGCGGCAACATGGTCCGGATCGGCGAAGATCGGACGGAACGGCTCGACCGGATTCCGGCACGCTACGAGGTGATCGTCACGATCCGCCCGAAATACGCATGCCCCAAGGGTCGAACGGGCGTCGTCCAAGCCAGAGCGCCGGCGCATCTCTTGGAAGGGAGCTGGCCGACGGAAGCCCTTCTGGCTGAGATTGCCGTCTCCAAGCATTCCGAACATATGCCGCTCAACCGGCAGGCCGAAGTCATGGCGCGACACGGGGTGCCGATAGACCGCACGGTCCTGGCCGATTGGCTTGGGCGCACGGGCAGCGAAATCGCACCGGTGGTCGACCACATGGCCGAACGGCTGCTGTCGGAAAGCGCGCGGCTCTATGTCGACGAGACCACGGCTCCGGTGTTGGATCCGGGGCGCGGCAAGACGAAGACCGGTTATCTATGGGCCGTGTTGCGTGACGATCGCGGCTGGAATGGCTCCGCGCCGTCGGGCGTGGTGTTCCATTATCGACCTGGGCGTAAAGGCGAATATGCCGCTGAAATCCTCGACGGCTTCAACGGGACAATCCAGGTGGATGCCTACGGTGGTTACTCTCACCTCGCCACGTCGGACCGGATGGGTGGCGACCCCTTGAAGCTGGCTTTCTGTTGGGCGCACGGACGCAGGAAGCTGATCAAGGCCACGCCAAAGAGTGGATCGCCCATCGTCGACGAGGCGCTGGTGCGGATCGCCGCGCTCTACAAGATCGAAGACAGTATCCGGGGCTCAGATCCCAAACATCGCCGGGCAGTTCGACAGGACCTGTCCCTCCCGCTGGTGGACGAGTTCTTCACCTGGCTGGCAGCGCAAGCCAAGCGCATCTCACGCAAGTCTGACCTCGGAAAAGCCCTGGCTTATATGCTAACGCGGCAGGACGGCTTCCGGCTGTTCCTGGACGACGGCCACGTCGATATCGACTCCAACCTGGTGGAAAACGCGATCCGCCGACCCGCCATGAACCGCCGCAATGCGCTCTTTGCGGGGCACGATGAAGGGGGCCGCAATTGGGCCCGGTTTGCCAGCCTGATCGGCACTTGTAAAATGAACGGCGTTGAGCCCTACGCCTATCTGTGCGACCTCTTCACCCGCCTCGCAAACGGCCACCTCGCCAAAGACATCGACGCCCTGATGCCATGGGCTTATGCGCAACGGATCAGAGCCTCACAATGAGCTCGTCAGGTACTCTTCGGTGAGCTCATTTGACGGCCCGTAGATCAACCTCAGACCGCTGCAACTGAAAATTCGATGGGGCGTGGACGCCGCATACCCTCCAAACGAGGAACGGCAACCAGCTATACCTATTCTCTCTCTGCTGTTTCGGCTGCCTTGGAGCGGATAGGAAAGTGTAAATAGTTTTGTCCGCTCTCTCTTTTTTCCCGCCGTGTCTATCGACGGGCAATCTGCCAAGGCTGGCAATTTCGATCTCGTTGGGCCATCGTGATGTTTCGCGAAAACAATCTGCCACGACCGAAGGCTCGGCACGCTGTGAACGTCATTTCTGCGAGTTCGGCACAACGGATTCGTGCGCAGCATGTTGGAACAAACCTCATTTTCCATGCGGCTTATTTCCTGCTGGCGATCTACCCTCAGAACAATCTTTCCGGTCGCTGACTTCCTTTCGTCAGAAGGATGTGACGGTGCATCTTTCTCGCTTGAACAAAACGAACGTAACCAGCCTTTTGTTTTCGTTAGCACCCCGTCAACAACAGCCGCCACAGTCGGCAAAATGATCTGCGGTGAGCATTGGTCCTGGCACCCAGCCACAAACTGGGCTTAACAGGAAGACTCAATCGACGGGTATGTTACTATGAGATGACCACACTGCTTGAACGAAGGGCATAATCATCCCGCCCCTCATATTTGGGAGCCTTTGTCGACATTGCGTCGGGCACGGATCGCTGCTGCAATGAACACCCGCGACAGGCCGTGATAAAGCGGTTCGCGCGAGAGCAGCCTCGAGGTCACATAGCCGATCATCGACACCGCCATGATCGGGATGACGGCCTGATGGTCGCCGGTCATTTCCAGAATGATGACGAAGGCGGTCATTGGTGCCTGCACTACGCCGGCGAAATAACCTGCCATGCCGAGGATTGCCGAAAGCGCCACGCCCCCGCCGATCAGCGTGCCGACCGTGCTGCCGAAGCCGGCGCCGACGGCAAGTGACGGGGCGAAAATGCCGCCGGGAATGCCCGAGATCATCGAGAGGAAGCCCGCCAACAGCTTCTCGACAAAGAACAGTTGCGGCAGGGCATGTCCTTCCACCGCGCCACGGGCCTGCTGATAGCCGGTGCCAAATGTCTGACCGGCAGACACGACGCCGATGACGGCAACGGCGAGGCCGCAGAGGCCGGCAAGGATCAACATGCGCTTCAGCGGCTGCGGCTGCGCCCAACGGCGGATGCGGATGCCCGCATAGAGCGCCAGTCCGCTGAAAGTGGCGCCGAGTGCACCGCCGCCAACGCCGCAGATCAGCATGACGATCCAATCTCGAAGCATGGTCGGCGCGGCATCTGCGGTGCCGAAATAGTTGTAGCTGCCGGAAAGGCCGAGTGCGGCAAGACCGGATAGGATGACGGCCATCAGAACGAGGCCATTGGCACGAGCCTCGTAGGTGCGGCTCATCTCCTCGATGGCAAAAACGATTCCGGCAAGCGGCGTGTTGAAGGCGGCGGCTATCCCTGCCGCCGATCCGGCAAGGATCAGCCCTTTTGCCTGCGCCATTCCGCCGAAGCGGGCAACAGCCAACATAAAGGAGGCACCGACCTGCACCGTCGGCCCTTCGCGGCCGATCGAGGCTCCGCTTAAGAGCCCCAATATGGTCAGGACGATCTTGCCAAAGGCTAACCGCAGCGACAGCAATTTCGTGCGGTCCTCATCGTGATGCAGGTGTCGCGCGGCGATGGCCTGCGGAATGCCGCTCCCTTGTGAATTGGGAAACACGGTCGCTGCTAGATAAGCTGAAAGCACGAAGCCGAGCGGTGTAATCACGAGCGGCAGCAGCCACGTCCACTCGCCCGATTGGGTCACGCCGGCAAAGGTGCGCTGGGCCAGATCGGCAAGCTTGGCAAATCCGACGCTGATCACACCGATCGCCAGAGCCCCAGTCCAGAATACCAGGCGCGGCCGCCAGAGATTGAAAGACCCCCATAGGACGCGGGAACGGCGGAATAATTTCGGTCTACGGAAGCGCGATGACATCATTTGCCTAACGGAGGTGGAGAGCTGCTAAGGCTATATGTCATGCTGTGATATAAAATACGAGGTTTGATTGAGGCGCCGAAGCGGATCGGCGTAAGCACGATGCAGGCCATCCGATCAAGGGGACTGGGATAGTTCACGGACGTAATCCTCATGATCGCTTCTCGCTTCACTTTATTGCGAAAGCGATCATGATGCGCGGAACCTCATGCGTCGCTCAACCGAAATCGAGCCTGAAGTCTGTGCATAGGCTTTGAACAGGTCTGCGCAATTAAACGCCGGGTGGAGGTCATTTGCTGCAATCCGCCGCCCTCTTTTTCGCGCGAGAGCCGCCGCAAGCAGCTCGACCACTCTGCTGTGACTGACCGCAGGCGCAATTATATATCGTCGCTCGTTAAATCCCATATCCTCATCATCCATCAGCCAGTCACTGAGATGGCGTGTGACTTTTTCGAAGCAGCGCGTCCGCGCGGCGGTGGAGAGCCCGGTCAAGACGTTGGCCGAATAAAGGTCAGCGAGACTGGGCAGGCTCAAGAGACGCCGAATGAGCGTGCGGCCTGGAGGCGATTCGATCAGTGCTTCCAGCTGGCAGACATCGTCGATACAGCGGTCGAACCATTTTGCTCCCGGGCTGATGGCGATAACTGATGCTCGACGTAGATCATAGACGCAGTAAGCACAGCGATATTGCGGCACAAGTTGGCTCTGATCAAAACTCGCAATCCGGCTGCGACAGGAGGGGCATCGGTCACGCAATCTGCAGCCGTGCAGTGCGCATGCAATCCGGGACGCCAGCCGCCATCGCCGCTGAAAATAGGGCTGCGAATTCTCGGTAAGACATTGCGAGCAGAATTGTAGCCAGGTCGAGCGATCGCGCCGCCCGCTGTTGCGAAGCGGCAGCAAGAGTTGCTTCGGAAGAGCATGTGACAATGTCATCGCCGAGAGTTGATCGAGCGAAACGCCGGTATTTGCATAGAGCTGTCTTGCGATGTCGCCTGGAAGCCTGAGATCAAGCGATGCAGACCACATTCCCGGCGCCAGCCCGAGCACACGGGCAAACGCTCGAGGCGCAACACCATTGGCAAAGGCAAGTCGGTGCAGCCAACTCGACAGCAACTCGTCGGGCTGCGGCTCGACGATAACGGGCCAGCGGTTAGAAACGACGTCACGATATCGTTCGCCAATGCTGATTGCCGGCGCGAGGGTATCGTTCACCGTCATAGAAGGCTCTCACGCAGAGCAGAGTTGCGCCGCTGCGAGATCGGAATGTGGTGTAGCTCGTCGATGCCGGCCTTGGTGATACGTTCGGCGCCGGATTTGATCGCCGCGACGGCTGCCTTGGTGACGATGCCAACGATCTCACCGATCAAACCTTCTGAGAGGCTGTAGATCCGGCGCGCCATAGGCTGGTTCGACAAGTCCGAGTTTCGGGCAAGTGGTAAAGCGGCTTCGAGGCTGTCGAGCAGCATCAGATAGTTCTCGTCATATTGCCACCGAGGGACCGCGACCAGGTCGAAGCGGCTCGCCATCTCGCTGGTAGCGTTGATAAAATCGTAGATGGCGACTTCCCCGATCAGCACCGGCGAAATGTCGTATTGCCGGCCGATTCGCCGCAGGAAAGCAAAGACAGCCTCGACATCGCGCGCTCGGCCGCGCAGCGCATTATGGAATTCGTCGAAAATCAGCACCCTCGGTTTGAGGGTCGCCAGCAGGTGATCCAACTGCTCGGCCTTGCGTCCGACGTCCCACAAGTCGCCACCGGGAGCGCGGAGCGCTTGAAGAATGCTGGCGTAGAAATGACCGAGGCCGGCGCCCTCGCGTGTTTGGGCGATCCACACCCTTTGCTCGGACGAGTTTCTCAGATGTTCGACGGCGAAGCGCTCGGCGATCATCGTCTTGCCATTGGCATAGGGGCCGATCAACATCAGGCCGTGAGTTCGCAATGACTGAGGTCGTGACAGCAACTCGGCCAGCCGCCGACGGCTGTCCTTCGCAACCTGATGACCGATCCATCGCGGGGCGCGGATATAGGCGATCCGTTCCTCGCGACTGCGATCGAGATAGGGCCGGACGTGGTCAAGCAGATGATCCGGCATGTCTTGCTACCAGTCCTCAACCGGCAGCCGGTTCTTCTGGCGTACTGGATGCTCCGCGGGAGCCGTCGCTTGTGTCTCCGTCACTGCGTGAGGATTTGCCGCCGCAGCATGCGCGCTGCGCACCGCGGCCCGCAACCGGCTCCTGGGAGACTTGGCCGCCTCGGTAATGGCGGCGATCTCACGACGAAGTGCCACCTTCTCGACGCTTGAGCGCTGGTTAATCGCGCGCCGATGCGCGCGCCCGGCCCAATGTTCCCACAAGGTCAGCGGTGTCAGCTGACCGTCGCGTCGCTCGACCGGTCGAAACAGTTGTGTTTCCGGGTCGCGGACATAGATATGGCTGATGTCGCGGGGATCGTATCGCACCTCCAGCTTTCCGAGGCGGTCGCGCTCGGGAACCAAGATGCCGAGCCACGGCGAATAATAGTGCAAGGCGAACATACTGATCCCTTGCGGTGACAGTTGCCGTTCAGCCCCCGGCAAAAATGACAGCAGCACGCGTTTCGGATCGTCGCGGAAGTCGGGCAGATCGGTACTGTTGCGTTGCCACTCCGAAAACGGCACCTTCAGTGTCTTGGGATTTTCTTGGAAATTATGATCGATGACCGCCAGCGCCACACAGCGCTCAAGGTCGGCGAAGCTGAGGCAGGCGCGTCGCTCGGAGGGATATTCGTCGCGATCGGCCACCGAGCGGCCCGACGAACCGGGATATGTGGCGAGCACGCCGTTGAGTTTGCCCAGCAGCCTTTCGACAACGCCGCCGTGATGGACGCGGCCACGATCACGATACCGGATCCGGATGCCGTAATCGTCACAGCCGCGTTGGAAGGCGTGTCCCTTGAACTCTTTCGCCGAGTCCGTGACGAGTAGACGCGGACGGCCGAACATCGGCCAGGCGTGATTGAGATTGCGTGCGGCAAGCCATGCGTCTTTTGGGCAGATGGCCTGGGCGAGGCAAAGCGCGACAGATAGAACTGACGGCTTTTCCAAAGTGAGACAGAATCCGAGAATGGCCCGTGTCGCCACATCGGTGACGATCGTCAGATAAGGACGACCGACGAACACGCCGGCTCCGTCGACAACTTCCACGAAACTGATGTCAGCCGGGGTATGGTCGATCTGGCAGACGTCGAGCGGATGCGGCGCATGAATATAGCCCGGTCGCGGCTTGAGGCGTAGCAGATGCTTCGGATTGGCGGAGCGTTTCTTCGCAATCTCTTCAGGCGAAAACAACGCCGGTATGCGTCGCGCTACCGTGACGTAGGAAGGTAGCGCAAGACCGGCTTCCTCACACCGGGCGCGGATCTCAGCCGCGACGGGAGCGAGAGGAGGCGCCTCGAGCGTCAGCCATTGCTCGCGCAGCGTCGTGCCGATGATTTCCTCGACCTTTGTCGGCAATCTCTTGCGCCGGCTGACTGTAAGCCGAGGCAGCAGAGCCGTGACAGTCCGCTCGGTGCGATAGCGGGCGAGGAGATTGTAGATTTGCCGGGTCGTGAGCCGGAGTTCGGTTGCCGCGCGTATGACGGCGGCGTGCCTCGGATCGATGCCATCGAGTATTTTGTCCAACTCGCGCGCAATGTGACGTGCCTTCGACCACTGCTCTGCTGCTATCGAGCGAGCCGACGTTGATGTTCGATCTTGAAATCGTTTTGGCAAATGAATGTTTCAGTGAAATCGTTAGCGAAAAATCGTCCTTAATTTATCGGCTAAACCTAACGGGTGTATGACGTTTTCCCGTTTGAAATGGCAAAGTAAAAGCCACACCCTGCGTAAGGGGTGTGTCGCCGCCTTCATCTGGAAAGCACGCCGACTCGACGATCTAGTTTTCGTCCAGGGTCAGGACGACAGAACTCATGCGATTTGCTGGTGGTGATGCGTGAGCGCCTCTATCGACCGCAGCCCAGTTCCTGACAAAATGCTTCCGCAAATATGTTCATGTAGCAGTATCAATGCCGAACCACCCCCGTGTTTACTGATTACCGATGCCACAGCTTTGTGCGGGCTTTTGCTCGACGGAGCATCGTCCGCACAATCTGGTCCCGCCGACGAGCACTATTTTAGCGATCTGCGCGATCGTGTGCGTGGCCGGCACAACAAGTGACAAGCAAGATTGTCATTCCTCGCGAATTGGCTCGCAGTGATGTCGAAGCGGCCGTAGACTACTTGTTGCTCGAGGCTGGAGGCGAGGTTGCCCTTGGGTTTGTTGACGCCCTAGAGGAAACTTACGACCTTATCGCAAGGTATCCGAAATCTGGATCGCTGCGATATGGATACGAGTTGGGGTTGCCTGAACTGCGCGGCATTTCACTAAAACGATATCCCTACATTGTGTTTTGCCGTGAGCAAAAGGACAGTGTTGATGTCTGGCGTATTCTTCATGGCAAGCGGGACATTCCGCTGTCGATGCAGGAATCTGAAAACCGTTGATGAGTCGGACAGATTTGCTGCTAAGAATCCAGACCGCCGGTTCGATACCCATCAAGAGCGTCAATAAATCGGAAGCGTCGCCTGGAGCGACATTTCGAGCGCATCCAGCATGTCGCGCAGGGAGGCCGCGCAGTCCACTCGCAGGCGCTCGATAATAAAGGCTCGTCGCGTTAGTGGTGGTCGCCCATTTAAAGTGACGCGGCCGAAACTGCGCCTCGCCCGCGCTGCTATGGGCCAATGCGAAACGAAGGTGGGCGATCTTTGCGCCGTGCGAAGTGAGATGCGATCCACGAACTGATGCTCTAAAGGCGGCCCCATCCTTCACATGATGAATACGATCCCGTAGCAGCGATGAATGGGGCCGCCCTTCAGTTTCCAATCAACCGTGGGCGGCTTCGAAATAGTCCTCTAGAACGAGATCGATCGCAGCGATCGCCAGCGCGCGCGCTCTTGGCGCCACCAAACCCGCTCGGACGCGAGGATAGATCCTCGCGAGGTGCTGGCTGATCAAGGTTTCGGGAATGATTGTATCACCAAGCAATGCCAGCAGTTCGTCGGCGGCAGCTGCCAATCGCCCCTGTGGCCAATAATAGCGGATTCGATCGCTATAGGAATAATGGCGCTGTAGATGTTGCTCGGCGGCGCTTCCTTCATAGTATTTCTCCCAGTCTTTCGGCTGCTCGACCATGACGGCTTCCGCCGTTTCTTGGAGCGTCTGCTTGCGCGCCTGTGGATGCAGGAACGCTGCGATCTGATCGAGCCCGTAGAGGGCTTCGCGCAGAGCGAAGGTCAGGCCAGGCCCGACCTTGAGAATCGCAAAGCCGCCGAGGACCAGGCTCCGCAGGGCTTCACGCGATTGATAATCGGTCGAGTGGGCTTCGAAGACGATCATGGGCATCCGACTGCGGCTTGCGCTCAGCGCCTTCGCATTCTCGGGGACATAGTCGATGACGTTGTGGTTGCCGAATTCTACGCCGGGCTGAACGACAACGCCGACAACGCGCTTGAAGGCTTCGCCGGCGCCGGCCGCATCGAAGGCGTTGGCATGGATCTCGACGGTGCGGACAGCCGCTTCCGGTTTCGTTACTTCAAGAGCGCCGAGCTCCTCCATCGCCCCGCCTGGGATAGGCACTTCGGTGCCGATGACATAGACCGGCTTGCTGCCATCCATGTCCCTGATGGCGTCCTCGGCGGCGACGGCAAGTCGTGCGGCGCGGGTGGCAGTCAGTTCATCCGGCAGGGCAATCGGTTCGCCCCTGCAGCCCATGCTGGTATCCAGGTGCAGTTTCGTAAAGCCGGCCATAGCGTA
The DNA here is from genome assembly GCF_003627755.1 of Rhizobium jaguaris. Lineage (NCBI taxonomy): Bacteria > Pseudomonadati > Pseudomonadota > Alphaproteobacteria > Hyphomicrobiales > Rhizobiaceae > Martinezella > Martinezella jaguaris. The sequence continues at coordinate 277,871 of NZ_CP032695.1, forward strand.
GGCTCGGATCATCTGCTCGGCCTCGTCCATGGCCTCTTCTGCTGCGAGCGACTTCCAGGGGTTGGGGCCTAGGTGGTCGCCGCCGAGGATAATGCGATCTATTGGAAAGCCCGTTCGAGTGGCGATGTCCTCAACGAAGCGACGGAAGTCGGCAGGCTTCATGCCGGTGTAGCCGCCATCCTGATTGACCTGGTTGCAGGTCGCTTCGATCAGCAGGGGAGAATCCGTCCTTGACGCGCGGAGCATCGCCGCTTCGAGGACGAGCGGATGAGCAGAGCAGATCGAAGGTATGCCTTTGAAGCCACTCTCGCGTTCGCTCCAACGCGCGATATCCTGAAGTGGGTTTTGTTGAGCCATTGCGCTGTCCTCCGGATAGGTCGCGTGCAAATAAAATCGATATAAATCACTCCTATGCCGACTATCGATCACAATCAATCATTTTTTAGATTGACATTGATCGAAGCCGGAATGAATGTAGCGGCGAACAAAGGAGGAAAGGCGCTCATGAAGGACGATCGGCTGTCGGCCATAAGGCAGCATCTTTACAGCCACGGATTCAGCCATATTCAGACGATCGCGGATGCCGTCGGCGCCTCTTTGCCAACGGTGCGGCGCGATCTTCTTGCGCTGGAGGCGGAAGGCGCGATCGTTCGCACGCATGGCGGTGCCCGAATTGCCGATGCCACGGGAACCGAAGTCGCGTTCGAACTGAGAGAGCAGAAAAACCTTGCCGCCAAACGCGCAATCGCTGACGCTGCTTTCGAGGAATTGGTGCCGAAGAGCACCGTCTTTCTCGATGCCGGCACGACCGTGCTGCAGCTTGCCCGACGCCTGCGGCTCGAACCAATGCCGCTGTCTATCTTTACCAATTGCGTCACTGTCGCCCAGGTGTTGATGGACGTGAGCGATCTGCGCATCACCCTGATCGGCGGTCAGCTCCGCCCCGAAAATGCGTCCATGGTTGGGCCAATCGCGGAAAGCACGCTGGAGCGGCTCTGGTTCGATCAGCTCTTTCTCGGGGCTGGCGCGATTGCCGACGATACCTGCCTTTATAGTCTCGATGAACACGAAGCGCGGGTCAACGAGCTGATGCTGGCGCGATCGGCGAAGAAGGCACTGCTTGTCGACTCCTCCAAGTTCGGACACCGGCTGACCTATCGCGTCGCCCCCCTTAATAGCGATCTGAAAATATTTACCGATCACAAGCTGCCGATCGAATGGCGAGCGCGCATCAACAATCTCGGGTCCAGCGTTACGGAAGCGCCCTATCGCGAGAGCGAACGCCGATGAGTTACGCCCTTGGTCTGGATAGCGGCGGTACTAAGACGCTGATTGCGCTTGTGGAGGAAAGCGGCGCAGTGCTCGGTATCAGTTCCGGCGCCAGTCTCGACCCGACTGCAGGCGACGAATGGCCAGCGCGACTGGCCCGGCAAGTGGGTGAGGCGACACAGGGGCGTGAGGCGCCCGTCGCGGCGGCTTTCGGCCTATCCTTCCATGACGAGATTGAAAACTTCACGCGCCGGCAGAAGCAAGTCGCCGCAGCGCTCCTTCCAACGTCGCAGGTCATCGTCGAAAACGACGTGCGTATGGCGTTCGATGGCGCCTTCGCCACGGGCGGCGGCGTCCTGGTTCTTGCCGGCACCGGCTCGATGGCCTGGGCGAGCCGTAACGGACTAGGTGACCGTCATTACCGGATCGGCGGCTATGGCGATGCTTTCGGAGACGAAGGCAGTGCCTGCTGGATCGGCCGCGAGAGCCTATCGATCGCAAGCCAGGCGTTGGACGGTCGGCGAACGGATGCCAGCGAGTTTGCGCAGGGGATACTGGAGGGACTTTCGCTCAGCTCCGATTGCCTCATCGATTGGGTCTACTCTCTCGCCAATCAGCGCACAGCCATCGCTGGTGTTGCAAAAATCACGGCCGCACTTGCCGCATCCGGGTCCTTGATTGCACAAGGCCTGCTGGACGACGCTTGCGAACATCTCGCTGCCCATGTGCTTGCAGCCGAGCGCCTGGTTTCGACACCGGGCGCCTCGCGACAGCCATGGAGCTATGCCGGTGGCGTCTTTGCCAATCCCATCATCCTGGGTGGCGTCACGCGACGAGTCGGAAGCGATCCGCGCGAGCCGGTTTTGCCGCCCATCGGCGGCGCCGTTCTGCGTGCCGCGCAGCTTGCCGGCTGGAAGACCGATGCGGCCTTCGTCGGCCGGCTCAAAAGCTCACTGCAACAGAACCTTCAATCAACAATGCAATGAAAGGGGAATACCAATGAAGACATTTTTAACCGCATTGATGGCGAGTGCTGCGCTTCTGCAGTTCGCCGTTCCGACTGGTGCGATGGCCGACGATGCCAAGCCTCTGGCCGGCCAGCACCTTACCGTCCTTCTTCCACCGTGGGGAACTCTCCCGAAGGAGATGACGGACCGTTTCACCGCCAAGACCGGCATCGTCCTCGACGCGCAAACGCTCGGCTGGGATGACATCCATACGAAGATTGTGACCTCGACCGTCGCCAATGCGGCACCCGGCGACGCGACGGAGGTCGACTGGTCCTGGGTTGGTCAGTTCGGTGCTTCCAAGTGGTACCAGCCCCTTGACGGCGCCGTCGACGCCAGCGCGGTCGCCGATGCGCCGACTGCGAAGATTTTCACCTATGACGGCAAGTTGCTGGCGGTCCCCTACAGCAACGACTTTCGCGTCCTGATCTACAACAAGGCGCAGCTTTCCAAGGCCGGCATCAATACCCCGCCGACGACGCCGGACGAATTGCTGAGAGACGCCAAGGCCATCAAGGATGCCAAGATCGCCGACTATCCGATCGGTCTGCCGCTTTCGGCAACCGAAGGGACGTCGACGGCATGGTACCTCCTCACCAAGGCGTTCGGTGGCGATCTCTTCGACAAGGATTTCAAGCCGCTCTTCGTGGATGCCAATTCGGCCGGTTACAAGGCACTCGCCTTTGAGATTCAGGCGATGAAAGACGGCCTGATCGATCCGTCGATGACCGGTCTCAAGGACGTTGAAGTTCAGGAGCTCTTCAAGAGTGGAAAGATCAGCTTCGACGTCGCCGGATGGGCCGGCAACCTGTCGGTCTATGCAGACCCCTCGAAGTCGCAGGTTGCCAATGACGTCGCGGCTGCGCTGATGCCGTCAACGACCGGCTCCACGCGCACTATCGGCCTGCCTGAAGCAATCGGCATCCCGACAGCCGCCGGAAACGCTAAGGCTGCGGCCGCCTTCGTCAACTTTATGTTGGAGCCCGAAACTGAAATCGCCGCATACAAAGCGCTCGGCAACATGCCGCCGCGTCTCAGTGTCCTGAAGGAGCTGGAAGGGCAGGGCGCGCTCAAGGATGGCGATGTTCTGCTTAAGCAGGCCGCAACCGTCGAGCCGGTCTTTGCGCAGGGTACACCGGGCTGGTATCCGGAATTCTCCTCCGCTGTCGCCGCCGCCATCAATCAGGCCGCCAAGGGCCAGTTGACGGTCGACCAGGCAATCCAGCAGATCGCTGCTGCCGCCCAGTCGGCGTCCCAGGACTGACCTCGCGGAGCTGATGCCATGATTGCCTCGTCGTCACAACAAGGATCTCGCCGCCGTCGCGGCGAGGTCAAACTGGGGCTGGCCTTCGTCATTCCCGTGATCGTCATCATGGGCGGCCTGGTGGTCGTGCCTCTGTTGTCGACGATGATAGACAGCGTCTACCGGATCAACCCGATGCGTCCGGGCACCCCTTTTGTCGGCCTCGGCAACTATGTCGACCTGTTTCAGGATCCGGCGGTACGTCAGTCCTGGATCAATACGTTCTATTACGTGGTGATGGCCGTCATCCTGGAAACGCTTGGAGGCCTCGCCACTGCACTTTTGCTGAACAGGATCCGCTACGGGCGTCGATGGCTTCTCGCCGCAGTCGTTTTGCCATGGTGCCTGCCGCCCGTCGTCAACGCTGTCGTCTGGCTATGGATCTACAATCCGAGCTATGGTCTGCTGAACGGCATCTTGCAGTCGGTTGGACTGATCTCCGGTCCGGTGGTGTTCTTCAATAATCGTTATTTGGCACTCTTCCTCGTGACGATCGTCCATGTCTGGCGGATGATGCCGCTGACGGCAGTGATCCTGCTTGCCGCCCTTCAGAGCATCCCGGAGGAGCTCTATCAGGCCGCCAAGCTCGACGGCGCCGGGGCATTCAAGTGCTTTCGGCTCATCACCATGCCGCTGATCGCCAGCGGGCTTGCCATCGCGCTCAGCCAGTCGACAGTTTTCGCCTTCAACCTTTTCGACGAAGCGTGGATCTTGAGTGGCGCCAGCCTCGATACGCGTACCGTGATCATCCAGACCTACATGTTCGCGTTCCAGAACATGAAGTTCTCGCTGGGCATGGCGCTATCGCTGCTCGCGATGCTCGCCTCGCTTCTGATCTCGCTTCTCTACGTTCTGAAAGTCTACCGCGAAACGAGGTTCGATTGATGTCCTCCCGCAGCATGAAGCGCATCGGCGGAAAGCTCGGTCTCACCCTCGCCGTTATCGTCCTCCTCTTCTGGTCCCTGGGCCCGATCTACTGGTCCATCGTCACCAGCTTGACACCGCCGACAGATCTCGTCTCGGCGACGCCACACATCTGGCCTGCCCATCTGACGTTTGAGCATTATGCAAAGCTATTGGGCAGCACCAGTGTCTCGCAGGGCAATGAGGTGCAATCCGTCTGGCCGCAATTCTCGCAAGCCTTGATCAACAGTGTGGTCACGTCGGTGGCAGCAACGATCCTGACTGTCGTCATTGCCGCGTTCAGCGCCTATGCTTTTGTGCGGCTGCGATTTCCCGGCCGGGATACGATCTTCATCGTGGTGGTTGCAACGCTGGCGATCCCCGCCTACACGGTGATGATCCCGCTCTATCGGATCATGATCGCGATCAAGCTTGTCGACACCTATCTCGGCGTCACACTGATCTACGTTTCCGCCTTTCTGCCGTTGGCGTTGTGGCTGATGCGTAGCGTATACCAGGCCATGCCGTTGTCGCTGGAGGAGGCGGCCTGGCTCGACGGCGCCGGCAAGGTCTACACGCTCGTTCGTATAGTCATGCCGCTCGCCGCTCCCGGCCTTATCGCCGCGGCCATCATCACCTTCCTCAATGCATGGGGCCAGTTCCTGGTGCCTCTGGTCTTTTCGCCGACGCTGGCAACCAAGCCATTGACGGTGCTGATCCCGGAGTTCGTGAGCCGCAATTATGTGGATTACGGCCTCATCAACGCGGCAGGCATCATCGCGATCGTACCGCCGGTGCTCGTGGTCCTGTTTCTCAACCGCTTTCTGGTCAGCGGCCTCATGGCCGGTGCGACCAAGTAATCCTAAACTCACACAGCAAGGAAAACCGCAATGAATGTAACCGAACGCGTCGTCAAGGAACAATTCCCCTTCTGGCAAGGAGCGCTTGACGCCGAAATACCGGCGATCGACGCGGAATGCGTCGTCGTGGTCGGTTGTGGCACGTCCTATTATCTCGCCCAGACGATCGCATCGGCCTTCAATGTCAACGGTCGCGACGCGCTGGCCGTGCCGGGCGGCGAATGGGCTCGTCGCCCATCGAGCTATGTCGCGGACCGCAAGGGCGTTGTTGTTGTCGCCCTGTCACGCAGCGGCGAATCCACGGAAACGGTTCAGGCCGTCGAGGCTAGCCGGGCTGCCGGGCTCAAAACGATCGCGATCACCTGTGAAAAGGATAGTTCCATCGCCCGCGCCGCGGACGAGACGGTCTATCTGCCGACACACCCGCAGGAGGGTGTCGTGATGACATCGTCAGCTAGCCTGATGCTGATCGCTGGCCTCAGACTGGCAGGCGTCGCGCTGGACAGCGCCATCACCAAGGCGGCTGAAGGCCCTCTATCAGTCCTGGGCGATGTTGATGCCTCGGTCATCGCGGGCCGCCGGCACTTTGTCTATCTCGGCGCAGGCGCTCTTTATGGGATTGCCTCCGAGGGTGCTTTGAAGTTGCAGGAAATGAGCATCAGCTACGCCCAGACTTTCCATCCGATGGAATATCGGCACGGGCCGATCAGCCTGATCGACGAAGGCTCGCTGGTGGTTCTGCTCTATAGCGAAGATACGCTCGACGAAGAAGCAAAGCTCGCTCGTGAAATTCAGGAGAAGGGGGGCAAGGTAATCGGCTTCGGCGGTCCGGGCGATATCTCCATCCCTCTGCTCGGCAAGCAACTGGCGCGCATCCCCGAAATCCTTCCGGCTCTCCAGATTTTCGGAGAGCGGATTGCCCAATCCAAGCAGATCGATACCACAGCCCCGCGGCACCTGACCAAGGTAGTCGTGCTGTCGTAGCACTTTAAATCTGCTGCATAATTTTATCCTTAAATCGATGCCGATTTGAGGAATTATGCAGTAGGGACCGCCGGCCAACGGCGGTCCTCCCTTCTCGCAAAACTGGAAGATGCAATGGCAAACCTGGCGATATCCGGCCTGACGAAGAAATACGGCAACGTGGAAGTCATTCACGGCCTCGACCTGAAGATCGAAGACGGTGAATTTGTTTCGCTGATCGGCGAGTCCGGTTGCGGCAAGTCGACCCTCTTGCGGATGATAGCTGGCCTGGAAGACATCACGGACGGTACCATCGCGGTCAACGGGTCGGTCATCAATGAGGTCGAGCCCAAAGACCGCGACATGGCCATGGTCTTCCAGAACTACGCGCTTTACCCCCATCTGACTGTGGCCGAGAACATGGGCTTCAGCCTGCGTCTGCGCAATGTCGACAAGGCTGAGATCCGCAAAGCGGTGGGTGAGGTCGCCGAGATGTTGAACCTGACGCCCTATCTTGACCGCCTGCCAAAGGCGCTCTCGGGTGGACAGCGCCAGCGCGTCGCCATGGGCCGGGCGATCGTGCGTCGCCCGCAGGTCTTTCTGTTCGACGAGCCGCTGTCGAACCTCGATGCCAAGCTGCGCGTCCAGATGCGCGTGGAGATCCGGGCATTGCAGCGCAGGCTCGCCACGACGTCCATCTACGTGACGCATGATCAGATGGAAGCCATGACAATGTCCGACCGGATCGTCATTCTCAACAAAGGGCGTATCGAACAGGTCGGCTCACCGCTTGACCTTTACGATCGGCCAGCCAATCTTTTCGTGGCGACGTTCATCGGCTCACCCGCGATGAACCTATTGGACGCCGCAATCGAGCGGGATGGGGGAGGGCCGGTCGCCCGGATTGGCTCCTCGAAGCTTCCAATTTCGGATCCAGTCAAGGTTTCAGAAGGCGACGCCGTTATGATCGGCATTCGCCCCGAGCATTGGCAGCTTGCCGATGCAGCGAGCGCCGTCGGTCTGCCCTTCGATGTCGAGGCGATCGAGCCGACAGGAGCCGAGACGCATGTCTACGGAAAGGTGAGTGAGCGGGCGGTTACCGTGGCGTTGCGTGACCGGTTGCAGCCAGGGAGCGCAGGCCGATTGAGCCTGACGGCAAGGCCTGACAAGGTTCACGTTTTCCGCAAGTCGGATGGCGTCCGGCTTGACTAGCGCCGGACGGCCGTGCGGCCGAGCGAAACTGCATCGCTCGCGGGCGAGGCCTCGAGAAGCGCGCTGCGAACGTAGCGAACAGCAACAAGCCGCTGGCAGCGAATTCTTTTGACGGTTTCAAAGCCTGAGAATCCGGCGTCGAATATCAATCTCGATCAATCTCGATACGAAGCTCCCGGATCAGCGCTTCGCGCTCGGCGAGCGCGTCGATGGCACTGTCGGCAAGAGCACGTGCGACGAGATTGAGCAGGCCCTCGCAGAAGATGATATAGGCACCCATGCTGTTGCTGAAGAAGCTGCTTGCGTGCGGTACCAAAAACGCATGGCGGGCAGGCGGGACCAGGGGAGACGATCGGGTGTCCGTCACGGCGATGACGTCGAGCCCCCGGCGAGCGCCGAGGGCCGCGACCTCTGCGACGTTGCGTGTATAGGGCGCGCAACTCGCAACGACAAGGACATCGCCGGGCTCGAGCTGGGCAAGTCCCTCCGCTTCACCAAGGCGGGGCGCATCGAGCAAGGCAACGTCGCTTCTCAACATCGCCAATCCATAGGTAAGGAAGCTCGCGAAGGCGAAGCCGCCATAACCCAGACGCTTTGCAAGCCGGGTCAAAGTGGATGGATTTATCCCGAGCCCTTCGGCCAATTCGGAAATCGTCCGGACCGCTGTCTGTTCAGGCATATCGACGAGCCGGGAGAGAACTCCGAGCGCCTTGCCTCCCAGAGAAAGATTTGGGAACGCCGATCATGGTGATCGGTGCTTAACATTGCACTATCGAGGCCGGCGGCAGGATCATCTCTGTCGCCGGTCCGTTCGGGACATATGGTCATTCGGGCACCAGACGTTTGTCGTTCAAAGGCCTCAAAGGTCGGTTGTGGCTCTCAGGCCCAAGTGTCTCCGACAGTAAACCCCTCAACGAAGGGATCGTCGTTATCCAGCACGATCGTGTTGATCCCGCAGATCCAGCTTGTTCCGCTGACAGTCGGCACAACCGCGTTCCTGTCGCCGACCCTGGCTTCTTCGACGAGCCTGCCTGTGTAGATGTTCCCGAGAATCCCCTGATGCCGGAAATCCTGATTGAGCGGCAGTTCGCCCTTCGCATGCAAGACTGCCATCTTCGCACATGTGCCGGTGCCGCATGGGCAACGATCCAGTGCGCCGGTCCAAGTGGCGGGATTGTCCCAGGAGAAGTCGCCGGAAGCCATTGTTACGGTGTTCTTCCAGTCGGCGCGGGGATCGTCGGTCGGTCCGGACAGCTGCGAAATCGTGATGCCGACGCCGGGGTAGTCTGGATGCGAGACCGGCAACTGTTCGATGGCGGCCTCCCTGATCATCGATGAAATTCTCGCGATTTCCCTACCGTGCTCGGGTTTCAGTTCGAGGCCCCGGAACTGCCGGACGTCCGCGATCGCATAGAACATCCCGCCCCAGCCGACGTCGACGGTCACCTTTCCGAGGTGCGGCACATCGATCACGGCGTCCAGATGTGCGGCAAACGCCGGAACGTTCTTGAAGGTGACGTTCTTCACTTTCCCATTTTGGCATTCCGCCCTGATGCGGATCAGGCCCGCAGGCGCCTCGAGAACCAGCTCCGTCACGGGTTCTTTCATGGGCAGCATTCCCATTTCCAGCAGCACGGTGACCACAGAGATCGTGTTTCCGCCGGACATGACGGGATACTCGATCTGTTCCATGATGATGTAGCCTGCGTCTGCCTCCGGATGAGTGGGGGGCACGATGATGTTGCAACAATGTGCAGAATACCCACGGGGCTCGCGGAGCAGCAGCTTGCGCAGCTGATCGTCGTTGCTCTCAAGCCACTTCATCTTTTCGTAAACGGAGTTGCCGGGAATGTTCGGAATACCTCCGGTGACGACGCGCATTGGCGTGCCGGCATGCGTATCAACGGCGTGGATTGTTCGTTTGAATGCCATAGTTTGTTCCTCTGCTCTGCCGTGTCAGTTGTTGGCGACTGTCCGGACAGCCCCGCGGGGCCTTAATTTGCAGTTTGCTACCCGAGTTCTTTTCCGTGCGTAGCAATCCGACTGATCGCCTCGAAAACGGTGCTCGGAATCTTCAATCCATCCGAAGGGGAAGGCGGGAACGGAATGCCGGTGACGCCGGGGATGAACACGCCGTAATCGTGCAGGCGAACCGTCTGGGCATGCGCACGACGCATGCAATCGTCTCCGGCAAGCCCAGGCATGATCGCAATCACGCTAAGACCAACTGCCGGGGATGCGTCGCCCGATCTGAAGTCTGGAGCATCCAGCGACCATGGTCCTCCTGACAGGCCGGCGGACAACATTTCCACGAACAACGCCACGTTCCCGCCCTTGCGTCCGCCGAACGGCAGCAGGGCTCCGGCCAGCGCCTTGGCCGCGTCCTGCGTGGGCAGGCCGTTTTCGTCTACCGCCCAGCCTTCAGGGATCGGCTGGCCCTCGGCGGCGGCACGAACGATGTTGACATAGGCAGTCGCGCTGGAAGCCTGGTCGATAATCAAGGGCGGCGTCTGGTCACCAAGCGGAAAACCGAACGCCATGGGGTTCGTGCTGTAGACCGCCGCACCTCCTGGCTTCGCTGCCACCATGGCATTCGCGTTCGCCGCCGCCAGCCCGATGATCCCTTCGCCCGCGAGCCTACGTACATAGTAGCCCAGTTCTCCTGCGGTATAGCTATTGGTTTGGGTAAATACCGCAACGCCGAATCTGCGCGTGGCTTCGACCAGCTCCGTAAAGGCAAGGTCAAAACCGAGCTGAGCTATCCCACCATCGGCGTCGGCGACCAAATATGCCGGGAAAGCATGCTCGAAAGTCGGTGTCGGATCACACTTGATACGACCTTCTGCAAAGGCGTTCAGATAGTCCACGAAATGGGGGAAGCCAAGGGTCGGCGGGCCGAAGATCGCCGCCGACAATGTGGCGTCGACAAGGGAACGGGCGCTCGCCTGGCTGGCGCCGGTGACCAGGCACGCTCGAACGGCCAGTTCTCGGGCTTCGAATTGGCTAAGTACGACGTCTTCTGACATGTCAAATTTCCAATCCCGCTTTTCTGCCTTCGTAGAATGCGTAAGGCGCCTGTCGCGGGGCCGCACAATCGCCGATCTGGCGGAGCGCGACGCCGAGGGCCGACAGTCCCGGCATCAGCCAGTCCGCGGGAAGGTTGGTCGTCGCCATAACGAGGGTGTCCGCCTCGAGGAAGCGGCGCTCGCCGGTGTTGTGGTCGACGAGCGTCGCCCCATTCCCATGCCACTCGGCGACACTCGTTTCCGGAATCCACTGGACGCCAAGCCTGCTCAACGTCTGTCTCATAGGGACGTCGGCTGCCGTCCGCTGCAGTTCCTTGCCGATGAAAGGGTCCGGGGTGACGATGGTGACGAGATGGCCGTCTTCCGCCAACTTCCATGCGGTACCGCACCCTCTCCAGCCGCCGCCCTCGTCCAGAAGGATGACGCGTCTGCCGGGCCTGACCTGCTTTGCCATGACGGCCTCGACGGTGAAGACGCCGCCTTTTTCAATGCCGGGCATAGTCTCGACGGTGGGTAAGGCCTTCTGAAAGCCTGTTTCCGAAGAGTAGGACCCGGTGGCCACGATCACCACGTCCAGCTGCGATGCATCGATCTCCTCAGCTTCGACATAGGTATTCAGACGAACTTCGACGCCGAGCTTTTCGAGCTGACGCTCGTACCACGCCAGGAGATCAAGAATTTGTGCCCGGCGAGGCTGCAGCCCGGCCAGGAGGAAGTTGCCACCCAGGCGGTTCGAGGCTTCCGATAGCACGACACGATGACCTCGCTCCGCGGCCACCCTGGCGGCCTCAAGGCCAGCCGGCCCGCCGCCGATCACAAGAACGCGTTTCGGATCGCTGGTGCGCGTGAACCGGTCGCCATTCCACTCGAATTCTCGCCCCGCGGATGGGTTGATCAGGCAGCTTATCCAATAGTCCCTGGAACGACGTCCCCAGCACATCTGATTGCAGGATATGCAGCCACGGATGTCCTCAGGACGGTCCTCGCCAGCCTTCCTGGCCAGATGGGGATCCGCGATCTGGCCCCGAACGATGGATACTAGATCGGACGCGCCTTCTCCGAGCACAGTTTCCGCGTTCTCCGGCGTCCGGATATGGCTTTCGGCGATCACGAGCGCGTTCTTGACGACCTTCTTCAAGGTGGAAGCGAGGTCCGCACCCAGCTTCTCGGGATAGATGAATGTCGGCATCAGTTTGTAGAAATCGAGATAGCCGCCCGATCCGCACGTCACGTAATCGATAAGGCCCAGCTCGTCGTGAAGCTGGATTATCTCTGCGAGCTCCTCTCGTTGGAGGGCGACCTTTACGTCCGGCTCGTCGCTGACGGCGATGCCGACGATGAAATCCGGCCCGCAGACCTGACGAATCCTGGAAAGTATCTCCCGAGACATCCGCGTGCGGTTTTCCAGCGAGCCTCCCCACTGGTCTTCGCGGCGGTTGCTCCAGGGAGTCCAGAACTGATCGACCATCCCGAGGTAGGCCGCCCAGACTTCCACGCCATCGAAGCCCGCCTCGCGACATCGCCGTGCGGCCTGGACGAATCCATCGATCGTTTCCCATATCTCCTCCTCGGTCATGGGGTGCGATCCGTCACTGTCGTGGTAGCTCGGCAGGCCGGAGGGGGACCAATGGGGATGGAAGGAATTGTCGGAATCGCCATGCGCCCCGACATGGTAGAGCTGCTGGATAGCTACGGCGCCATTGTCTTTGATGGCTCGAACCAGCTTTCTGAAGTGGGGCACAACTGAGTCGTCGGAATGCCGGAAATTGCGCTGCGTCAGGACCGCCGAGGCATGCACGGGCATCGGCTCGACTACGATCATTGCGGCGCCGCCGATCGCCCGTTCGGCATAGTAGGCAACATGGCGGTCGGTCGGGAGGCCCTCAACGGCCATGTTGGCGGTATGCGCGCCGAAGACGATCCGGTTTCGAAGAGTCTGGGAACGGATCTTCAGCGGAGTGAATAATCGAGAAAACTTCTTTGACATGATACCTGCTGCCGGAGTGATCGATCGTTAGGAGACGCTTGTATGCGCTGCGATGCTTTTTCGGACTCGGCGAATTCCTGCCCAGACCGCGAACCGAACCGCTTACACCGACGATAGCAACGTGCCAGACGTCGGTGTCGCCATCAAAGCAGAGGGACGGCCTTGCATGCACTCATTGTGGAGCTCCTTTCGCAAGGAATGCTCAGGATCGAGGGGCATGCGACGGAGCTCCTCTTTCGCGGAGTATCAAAGTGCGGTGGCTAGGGAGGCGGCGTGTCGGTTCGATGTGTCTTTGGAATTGACCATTGCTTCGGCGAGCTGGCGGAAGGTGACAATCCCCACCGCTTCCCCCGACGATGAAACCACCGTGACCTCTCCGTCCGGCGCGGAGGCAAGGGCGCGCACGGCATCTTCGACCGTTGTGCCGGCCGCGATTGTCTGTCCACCCGGCCCGACGCCAGCGCGCAGCGGTGTCATTACAGCCTCCACTTGAACGACACGTCCCCGGTTGACCTCCTTGACGAAGTTGGCGACATAGTCGTCGGCTGGCCTGAGGACGATGTCCTGGCTGGTGCCCTGCTGAATGATTTCGCCGTCACGCAGGATGGCGATCTGGTCGCCAAGGCGAAGCGCCTCGTCCAGATCATGGGTGATGAAGACGATGGTTTTCTTGATTTCCTTCTGGATGCCGAGAAGTACCGATTGCATGTCGGTGCGGATCAGCGGATCGAGCGCCGAATAGGCCTCGTCCATCAGCAGCACCGGCGCGTCATTGGCAAGCGCGCGGGCGAGGCCGACACGCTGCTGCATACCTCCCGAGAGCTGATTGGGATATTTCTGCTCGAAGCCCTTCAGGCCGACGCGCTCCAGCCATTTCATGGCGATGTCGACGCTCTTTGCTCGCGCCATACTCTGCACTTCGAGCCCGTAAACGGTGTTGTCGAGCACGTTGCGGTGAGGAAGGAGGGCGAACTTCTGGAACACCATCGCTGTCTGATGCCGGCGAAACTCCCGCAGTTCGGCCTGGTTCATTTTGACGACATCGACGCCGTTGACGAGGACCTCACCGACCGTCGGATCGATCAGACGGTTGATATGCCGGATCAACGTAGACTTGCCGGAGCCCGAAAGCCCCATGATCACCTGGATGCAGCCGGACGGGACCTCGATATTGATATCCCGCAAACCCAGCACGTGACCGTGCTTTTCGTTGAGCTCGGCCTTGCTCAGGCCTTTCTTGACAGCATCCACATAGGCTTTGGCGTTCGGGCCGAAGATCTTATAGAGGTTGCGGACTTTGATTCCGCCGAATTGATGATTATCAGCCATGGACGGTCTCCCGGTGTTTCTGGAGCCTCTTGCCATAGGCCTGGCTGACACGGTCGAAGATGATGGCGATGCCGACGATGGCAAGACCGTTGAAAATACCCAGCGTGAAATACTGATTGGCAATTGCCTTCAGAACCGGCTGGCCAAGCCCCTGCACGCCGATCATGGAGGCAATGACGACCATCGCCAACGCCATCATGATCGTTTGGTTGATGCCGGCCATGATGGTCGGAAGGGCGAGCGGCAATTGCACCTTGAAAAGTTTCTGCCAGTTCGACGATCCGAAAGCATCGGCTGCCTCGAGAACGTCCTTGTCGACGAGACGAATGCCAAGATCGGTCAGCCGGATCATCGGAGGGATGGCGTAGATGACGACGGCGATCAGCCCCGGCACCTTGCCGATCCCGAGCAGCATGACGACCGGAATGAGATAGACGAAGCTCGGCATGGTCTGCATGACATCGAGAACGGGATTGACGAACCGCTGCATGCGGTCGGAGCGAGACATGACGATGCCGATCGGGATGCCGATGGCGATCGACAGAACGGTGCAGACAAAGATCATCGAGATCGTGCGCATGGTGTCGTCCCACATGTCGAAATAGCCGATCAGCAGCAGCGTCAGGAGACAGCCGAGGACGACTTTCAGGCTGCGGCTTGCCGCCCACGCGATGGCAAGGATGATCAAGGTGATGATTGGCCACGGCGTCTGCGTCATAAAGCGCTCCGAGGCAACCAGGAAATGCTGCAGAGGGGAGAAAAAGCTCTCGATCGGGTCGCCGTAAGCGCGCGTAAAGGCGCGAAAGCCGTCGTCGATCGCCTTCTTCAGATTGCGCAGCGCGTCGTCGTCCATGTGCGGGAATTTATAAAACCAATCCATGTGGTTCCCCTTTATCTTTCGAGGCCGTAGCTCGTCTTTTTGATCTTATCGGCAGTTGGGAAGCGGTGCGCCTTCGGCGCACCGCATGATTTGGCGACTATAATGAAGCTTCGATCTTCTTTGCCGCTTCCGGCGAAACCCACTTCGTCCAGACGTCCTTGTTATCCTTCAGGAAGTGCTTGGCACCATCTTCGCCGGAGGCCTGATTGTCGGTCATCCAGGCCATCAGCTTGTTGACGGTGTCGTTGCTCCAGGAGCGTTTCGAAAGGTAGCCCATGACGTCGGAGCCCGCTTTTTCCGAAAAGGATTTGGCTACGAGCGTCACGACGTGATCGACCGGCCATGCATTCGGCTTCGGATCAGGGCAGTCCGCGACGGTATTGCAGCGCTTCCATTCGGCCGCATCTTCTGGAACACCAGGTTGGAGCTTCACCATTGCGTATTTGCCGAGCAAGGCGGTCGGAGCCCAATAGTATCCGACCCAGCCTTCCTTGCGCTCGTATGCCTTGGCGATCGAGCCGTCCAGACCGGCGGCGGAGCCGGTGTCGACCAGCGTAAAGCCCGCCTTCTCGGCACCAAATGCTTTATAGAGCTGGGAGGTGACGACCGTGCCACCCCAACCCTGCGGACCGTTGAAAACGGCACCCTTCTTGGAATCTTCCGGATCGGGGAAGAGCTCCGGATGCTTCAAAACATCCGGAATGGTCTTGATGTCTGGATGTGCTTCAGCAAGATACTTGGGGATCCACCAGCCCTGAACACCGCCGTCGGGAAGCGGAGAGCCGACTTTGACAATGCGACCTTCATCCGTTCCTTTCTTGACGACATCGGGGAGCAGGTCGATCCAGGCTTCGGGTGCGATATCCGGCTGGCCCTTTTCTGCCATGGACGTGATCGTCGGAACCGTGTCACCGACGGTGATCTCCGCACTGCAGCCATAACCCGCGTTGAGAATGATCTTGTCGAGGTTCGATAGAACCTCGGCACTCTGCCAGTTCATGCTGGCGATGGTAACGCTGCCGCATTCGGCGGCGCTTGCAATCGACGCTCCGCCGAAAAGGCCGAACATCAGGCAGGTAGACGCAAGTAGTTTTTTCATTGTTGTTCCCTCTTGTGCGGCATGCTGCTTGGGGGAGGGGCGCCGCGTTAGCCCACCCCAGCGGTCGTCAGGAGGCTCCTCCCATACTCACCGATTTTTTGAATGCTGCCGAAAGGCCTTCGGCGACGGCTGTGTCAAAGCCCGCAGTCCGCATGGACTCGATGGCCGCGGCCGTAGTGCCGCGATAGTCCAGAAATGCCTCCACAATGTCGTCGGGACTTTCTTCGCGTCGCTCCAGCATACGGCCGGCACCTATCAGCACCGTGTTGACTGCTCGCTGCGCAACATCTTTCTGCAAGCCTCGAGCGATTGCATCGCTCATCATCGCTGCGGCCAACAGAGCCGGAAATGCCGGCCCCGAACCTGTAAGGCCGGTCAGATAGTCAATGTCAGTCTCGCTTGCGACTTCGTCTTGCGTCCCACAGGCATCGAATATGGCCCGCACAATCTTGCGATCCGCTTCGCTGGCATGTTTCGACGCAATCCAGGGCGTATAGGATCTTGCGACTTCCGCGGCAGCATTCGGCAAGGCCCGCACCACGCGCTTGGTCTCATGGCGTACCGCCAATTGCTCCAGGCGAATTCCCGCCATGACGGAGATGATGAGCTTGTCGTGCGCATTGACGGTGAGGGCAGGCCAGTCGGCCGGCCGGACAGAGAGAACGATCACATCCGATCGATCGACGAGCGCCTGATTGTTTGCGGTCCAGAAAGAACCGGAAAAGCGGGCCGGCTGCTCCCGCCGATGTGAGAGGGAGAGGTGTTCAGGTGCGATCAGGCCGGCATCAAGAAGCGAACCGGCAATCGCCCCACCGAGCCAGCCGGCGCCGCCGATGATGCCAATATGCAATGAACCGTCCATCTCCGCCTTTCCTTTCAATCGGGCTTGTAGCCATGACGCGCAAAAAAGCGGTCGAGCTCTCTTTGCTGAGGCACCTCGCCGGTGTAGATGGCGATATATTCGGGGATGCGCTTCATGCGCATCGTGATGTCTTCCTTCGATTGCATCGAAATGTAACCGATCTGGACGAGATAGGTCGTACGGGCGCGGACATCAGCCGGGTTCTCGTCGTAACCGAACCGGAGAAACATCCGCTTCAGGGCATCGAGCCGCACTTGATCGGCTTTCTGGACTTCGGAGAGAATATCCTCTGACTGAAGTGCCCAACTCCGCACCGCGAACTCGAATTTCGAGTCGAATAGGTTTCTGTCGAGCCAGCAATCAAAAACGTTGAGCATCGCCTCGGCAAGCGATTCTGCGTAAGCTTCGGATTGCCTGATGATGCCTCCGGTGTTCCCTTCCCGCCAGCGGGCGAGCAGTCCTGCCAACAACTCCTCGCGGTCCTTGAAGAACCAGTAGAAGCTGGTGCGGGAAAGGTTCAGCCTTTTTGCAAGCGGCAGGATCTTCACTGAATCCACGCCCGATTCCAGCAGAGAATCGTAAGCGGCTTCTAACCAACCCTCCTGGGAGCCGCGCCAGCCGCTGTCGTTCAAAATTTGTTCCATGAGTCATTTCCTAACAAAAATCCAAACTCGATTCAATAAAAATGTACATCTATGTCCATAATGTAGACTTCATTGTTTTCATCGTTGACACAAATGTACATTTTAGCTTAGCGTCGAGAGCAAGCCATAAACCGGAGCCCGGCACATGTCGAACGATCCTCTGCTTCAGCCCTATCAGCTTAAGCATCTTACTCTGCGCAACCGCATCATCGTGACCTCGCATGAGCCAGCCTATCCGGAGGATGGTATGCCGAAGGAGCGGTATCGTGCCTATACGGTGGAGAGGGCGAAGGGCGGTGTCGCTCTGACGATGACTGCGGGTTCGGCGGCCGTCTCTCGCGATAGCCCGCCCGTGTTCAACAATCTGCTTGCCTATAAGGACGAAATCGTTCCCTGGATCAGAGACATGACCGACGCCGTTCACGAGCACGGGGCGGCAATCATGATCCAGCTTACCCATCTTGGGCGCCGCACGCGTTGGGACAAAGGCGACTGGCTCCCGGTCGTCGCCCCGTCCCATCACCGCGAAGCTTCGCACCGGGCGTTCCCTAAAAAGATCGAGGACTGGGACATCGAACGCATCATCAAGGATTTCGCCGACGCTGCCGAGCGCATGAAGGCCGGCGGCATGGATGGTGTGGAACTGGAGGCCTATGGTCATCTGATCGATCAGTTCGCGTCGCCGCTGACCAATGAACTCGACGGTCCCTACGGCGGTCCGCTAGAAAATCGCCTCCGCTTCTGCCTGGATGTGTTTAGGGCAATCCGAAAAAGAGTAGGCGACGAGTTCATCCTAGGCGTTCGCTATACCGCGGACGAGCGTCTTCCCGGCGGAACCGACAAGGCCGACGGCCTGGCGATTTCCAAATTGCTCAAGGAGAGCGGCCTCATTGACTATCTCAACGTCATTCGAGGCCATATCGACACCGATCCGGGTCTCACCGACGTCATTCCGATCCAGGGCATGGCAAACTCGCCACATCTCGACTTCGCAGGCGAAATCCGCGCGGCGACGAACTTCCCGACGTTCCATGCGGGCAAGATCCCGGACGTCGCGACCGCCCGCCATGCCATCGCGGCCGGAAAGGTCGACATGATCGGAATGACCCGCGCGCATATGACGGATCCGCATATCGTACGGAAGATCATGGAGAAACGCGAGGAAGACATTCGGCCATGTGTCGGCGCAAATTACTGTCTTGACCGCATCTATCAAGGCGGCATGGCGTTCTGCATTCATAACGCGGCAACCGGACGCGAGCAGACGATGCCGCACATCGTGGAGAAAGCCGAAGTCCGCAAGAAGGTCGTCATCGTCGGCGCCGGTCCGGCTGGCCTTGAGGCGGCCCGTGTGTCGGCCGAACGCGGTCATGACGTGGTCGTCTTTGAAGCCGCGAACGACGCCGGCGGCCAGATCCGCCTGACGGCGCAGAGCGAACGTCGACGAGAGATGATCAGCATCATCGACTGGCGCATGTGCCAATGCGAAAAGCACGGCGTGACCTTTCACTTCAACACTTGGGCTGACGCAGAGACGGTCATCGCAAAGGAACCCGATGTCGTTATCATCGCGACCGGCGGCCTACCGCACACCGACATACTGACGAAGGGCAACGAGCTGGTCGTTTCCTCCTGGGACATCATCTCCGGCGATGTGAAACCCGGCACAAATGTCCTTGTCTTTGACGATGCGGGCGATCATGCGGGACTGCAGGCAGCCGAGTTCATTGCGAAGGCTGGCGCAAAAGTCGAAATCATGACGCCTGACCGGTCATTCGCGCCTGAGGTCATGGCAATGAATCTCGTGCCCTATATGCGCTCGCTGCAGAAGCTCGATGCGACCTTCACGGTGACGTTCCGGCTGGAATCGGCCGAAAAGCAAGGCAATCAGATCATCGCCAATGTCGGCAGCGACTACGGCGGGGTTTCCAAGCAGCGTGTTGTGGACCAGATCGTCGTGAACCACGGTACCATTCCGCTCGATGAACTCTATTTCGAACTGAAGCCGTTATCGAGAAATCTCGGCGAGACCTCTTACGATCAGCTTTTGGCGGGCAAGCCTCAATCGGTCACGCGCAACGCCGAAGGCAAATTCCAGCTATTCCGGATTGGCGATGCCGTCGCAGCCCGCAATACCCATGCGGCGATCTATGACGGCCTTCGGATCGCGAAGGATATCTGAGATCTGGGGACCGATTGCACCCAGCCGATATGATGAGGAACCAGCAAATGGCAGAACGCAGCGATCAGCTACAGCGATTTGTCGACGCGGCATTCGCAGCCTTCGACCGTCATTCGCGCGAAATACAGGCTCGCCGGTCGGTTCTGCAGATATTTTCGCGGCTTGAGACGCCTGGGGAACGGAGGCGAGGCGAGGGAAGCCAGCTCCCCGTCTGCTCGCACCTGTCGACGGCACTTGCGATCGAAACCGGCTCCGATCATTTGCAGCGAATGATCGCCCGATTTCAGGCCATCGAACCGCTATTGATATGGCGACGCCGCGAAGATTCATCCGGCACGTCAAGCGAGAACTTCGAGGAAGGCCACGCAAACGCAATGATCGTCGGCCCCGGCGGGCTGGAGGAGCGGTCAGATGCCTGGATCGGCGTCACCCTTATGGCACCAGGGGTACGCTACCCCGATCATGGCCATGCTCCGGAAGAAGTCTATTTGGTGTTGTCGCAAGGCGAATTCCAACACGGAACCTCCGAATGGTTCAGTCCCGGCATTGGCGGATCCTTCTATAATCCGCCCGGTATCAAACACGCCATGCGATCCGCAGAAACACCACTCTTTGCGTTCTGGGCGCTTCTGCCAGATCAGACGCATGAACCTATTTCTGCCGCTCGCGGTTCAACAGACAGGTGAAGGCCATGAAGATTCTCGTCCCCGTGAAGCGGGTTGTTGATTACAACGTCAAGATACGCGTGAAGCCGGATGGCACCGGCGTCGAGCTTGCGAATGTGAAGATGTCGATGAACCCGTTCGACGAGATTTCGGTTGAGGAAGCGCTGCGGCTGAAGGAAGCCGGCAAGGCGGAGGAAGTGGTGGTCGTCTCGATCGGCCCGGCCAAGGCGGAAGAAACGCTGCGCACCGCGCTCGCCATGGGCGCCGACCGGGCGATCCTGGTCGAGACCGACGATGCCGTCGAACCGCTGGCCGTGGCGAAGATCCTCAAGGGCGTTGCGGATGCCGAACAGCCGGGCCTGATCATCGTCGGCAAGCAGGCGATCGACGACGATTCGAACCAGACCGGCCAGATGCTGGCAGCCCTGCTCGGCTCGGCGCAGGCAACCTTTGCCTCGAAGATCGAGATCGGCGAGGGAAGCGCACAGGTGACCCGCGAAGTCGACGGCGGCCTGCAGACGATCGAGATCAAGCTTCCGGCCGTGGTCACCACCGATCTTCGTCTCAACGAGCCGCGCTATGCCTCGCTGCCGAACATCATGAAGGCGAAGAAGAAGCCGCTCGACAAGAAGGCGCCTGCCGACTTCGGCGTCTCGACGACACCGCGCTTGAAAGTATTGAAGACGGAAGAGCCGGGCGGCCGCAAGGCGGGCGTCAAGGTCAAGTCGGTCGCCGAGCTTGTCGAAAAGCTTAAAGTCGAAGCCGGCGTGCTCTGAGAATCCAGAAAGGGAGATATTACCATGACCATTCTTCTTCTGGCTGACCACGACAATTCAAGCCTTTCCGACCAGACCGCCAAGGCGCTGACGGCAGCTTCCAAGATCGGCAGCGATATCCATGTGCTCGTCGCCGGCAAGGACGCCAAGGCCGCCGCCGATGCCGCCGCGAAACTTTCCGGCGTTTCCAAGGTGCTGCTGGCCGAAAGCGACGAGCTTGCCAACAATCTCGCCGAGCCGCTCGCCGATCTCATCGTGTCGCTGGCGGCAGGCTACGACACCATCATCACGGCGGCCACCTCGGTCGGCAAAAACGTCATGCCGCGCGTGGCAGCCCTGCTCGATGTCGCCCAGGTCTCGGAAATCATCGAGGTGATCTCTGCCGATACCTTCAAGCGTCCGATCTATGCCGGCAACGCCATCCAGACGGTGCAGGCGACCGACGCCAAGAAGGTCATCACCGTGCGCACGGCCTCTTTCGCCTCGGCTCCGGAAGGCGGTTCGGCCGCTGTCGAGGCGATCCCGGCGGTGGCCAATCCCGGTCTTTCGACCTTCGTCAGGGACGCGCTGTCGACGTCCGATCGTCCGGAACTGACCTCGGCGAAGATCATCATCTCCGGCGGTCGCGCACTCGGTTCGGCGGAAAAGTTCCGCGAGGTTATCCTGCCGGTGGCCGACAAGCTCGGTGCCGCCGTCGGCGCCTCGCGCGCCGCCGTCGATGCCGGCTACGCGCCGAACGACTGGCAGGTGGGCCAGACCGGCAAGGTCGTCGCACCGCAGCTCTATATCGCCTGCGGCATTTCCGGCGCCATCCAGCATCTGGCCGGCATGAAGGATTCGAAAGTCATCGTCGCCATCAACAAGGATGAAGAGGCCCCGATCTTCCAGATCGCCGACTACGGCCTGGTCGCCGATCTCTTCGAGGCCCTGCCGGAACTCGAAAAGGCGCTGTGATATCGGAATGACCGACGCCAGCGAGCCGTCTGAACGCGAGGAAAGCCGCCGCGCGCAACGAGAGCCCGGCTCACGCGCACGGCGAATGCACCCAATTCCAAGACAACCCGGCCTGATCTCTGTGACGTCGAAAACCGCGGATCTCTAAAATGAGCACCTTCCAATTCTCCGGACTGAACCTTGCAATTGCAACGCCATTCGATGAGTCGGGCCGGATCGATTTTTCGCGCCTTGAGCGCAACATAGAAAGTTATCTGGCCGCCGGTGTCTCTGGCTTCGTCCTGAGCTCAGGCACGGGCATGCACGTCTATCTCACGAAGGAGGAATCCAACGAACTTATTCGCGTCGGTGCAAAGGCCATTGATGGAAGAGCCAAGATCATTGCCCAGACCTCCGCCCTCTTGACGGAAGACGTTATCGATCGGACCAAGCACGCAGCCGATTGCGGAGCCGACGGTGTGATGGTGCTTCCGCCGTTCTTCGAAGGCCCGACCGACGATCAGGGTATCGTGAATTTCTACGCCGACGTCGCCACGGCTGGCCTCCCTATCATCGGCTACAATGTACCGCAGGTCGTCGGTGTGGCGATTACTCCGTCTCTTTTGAGGGAGCTTTGTGAGATCCCAGAATTCATCGCAGTGAAGGATAGCAGTGGTGATCTCGGAAAACAGGCGTCGCTTATTCGTACAGGGTTGCCTGTCATGAACGGCGCAGACCAGCTCGTTCCGTATTCTCTCTACGCTGGCAGCAGCGGTCTGATCTGGGGCGGTGCAAACTTTGCGCCGCGTACATGCCAGGCACTCGTATCCGCGGCGTCCGAACGGTGTTGGGATGAAGCGCGAAAAATTTGGTCAATCCTCGAACCCATCATGTCTCTCCTATGGGAAGGCGATTACGTCCAGTCGGTTTATGCAGCCGCCGAGCTCACCGGATATGGCGCTGGTGGACCGCGTAAACCGCTACGGTCGTTGGCTGCCGATCGGGTTGAAATCCTTCGCGGATTGCTCGGGGAATTGATTAGCATGGAAGCGAAAGCGTCGTGACCGAAAGCTCCAAGGTGTTTAAGGCCTCCAGGCTTCCGAAGCAGATTGGAATATCCGCTTGGGTCGCCATGCTGCCCAAGCGTGTTGAAAGGCCTGCGCTCGCCAATGCAGAGAAGGCCGACGTCGTAATCATCGGCGCCGGTTTTGCGGGCCTGTCCGCTGCAAGGCGAATATCGGAACTCGATCCGAAGCTGCGGGTCATCATCCTTGAGGCCGGGGTGATCGGTGAGGGCGCTGCCGGAAGGAATTCGGGTTTCATCATCGATCTCCCGCACGAGGTCTCATCCGAGGACTATGGTGGCGATTCCAGTCGCAAGGCCAAAGAGGACATCATTCGGAGCCGGCGCGCGATAGCATTGGCGACAGAAGTCGCTATGGAGCGGGGTTGGGGGCGTGAAATCTTTGATCCGTGTGGCCGGTACAGTGTTGCGATAAGTGAAGAGGGCGATCGTCACCTCGTCTCCTACGCCGAACAACTTAAGAAAATAGATGAGCCCTATCGTCTTCTTAACGGCTCTCAAATCGCTGATATCACGGGTACGAAAGCCTATGCGTCGGCACTTTTTACTCCCGGAACAGTTATGGTTCAGCCGGCCGCCTACATCCGCGGTTTGGCCGACAGCCTCCACGAGCCTGTTGAAATTTTCGAGCGAAGTCCGGTTCTCTCATTCGAGACTGCCGGCCAAGGTTGGCTGGTTCGGACACCCAAAGGATCGGTCGGCACCGCCAAGATTATTCTGGCCAACAATGGTCACGCGGAGAGTTTCGGCTTCTTCAGAGGTAAGTTGCTTCACGTGTTCACCTTCGCATCAATCACGGAGGAGTTTAACCCGGGGCGCCTCCCGGGCGACAGGAAATGGGCCGCGACGCCGGCTCTCCCGATGGGAACCACCGTGCGGCGAGTGCCGGGTGCGGCCGGCGACCGAATATTGATCCGTTCACGTTACACATATCACCCGGGGCAGGTGGCGGGCGAAGGAACACTTGTGCGCGCTGGCGCGCAACACGACAAGAAGTTCCTCGCGCGGTTTCCCGGGCTCAAGGATATCAAGATGGAATATCGTTGGGGAGGCCCGATGGCGGTTACGCTTAACTCTGTGCCGGCTTTCGGTGAAGTCGAACGAAATGTGTTCTCTGCATGCGGGTGTAATGGGGTTGGCGCGTCGAACGCCACCGCGGCGGGGATCGCTGCTGCTGAGACCGTGTTGGGCCACACTTCAGAGCTCACAGAGATTTTCAGTCGCTATGACGTTCCGAAATCATTGCCGCCTCAACCGTTCATCACGATCGGAGCCAAGGCTGTCCTTACGTTCCGGGAGTGGAAAGCCGGGGCTGAATAGCCACGCTTTAAATCGACGCGTAGTCGGAGGCCGTACGCTTTCGCAGTCGGCCTCTGTCTCGCATAGGCCGGCACTATCATGCTCATACGCACTTGGCATGGGTGAAGATCACGCAGCCTCCTGATGAGATGCGGCTTTCAGAGAATTTCCCAGGGAAAGGTGTCCAGGCGCTCCACACCGCGGGCCGTGACCATTGCTTGTGTTTCGAGCTTAATACTCTCGGACCCATCCTCCGCGATCAGGCTTTCGATATTTAGCACCATGCTCTCTTCGATAGTGCCACTGAAGTCCTCATCGAAATCGGGATGCAGCGGGATTCCGGGCCACTCGTCGGCCATGCCAGTCCCGTGTGCCGCCAGGGTGTAACGGTAGGGAACGTATTTATCGGGAATTCGCCAGCTCTTCTCGTTGAACTCACGGAAGGTCATGCCGGGGCGTATGATTGAAAGGTTGTGCTCGATCTGATCCCTTGCTGCGGCGTAGAGCTCCTTCTGCTTGGCGTTCATAGCCACGTGTCCGCAGGTCCACGACCGCGAAAGGTCGGCACAATATCCGTACGGCCCTATCATATCGGTATCGAAGGAGATCATCTCGCCGCGCTGGATGACGTAGTCGGAGCACTCCTGATACCAAGGATTGGTGCGCCGGCCTGCGGTTAGAAGCTTTGTTTCTAGCCATTCGCCGCCGCTGCGCGCGTTTTCGAAGTGGAGTTCCGCCCAGATTTCCCTCTCGGTTCGCCCTGGTTCGGAAACCTCGTACATCCGTGCCATTCCGGCTTCGCAGACACGTATTGTCCAACGCATGAGCTCAATTTCTTCAGGGCTTTTAATCGTGCGTGCGCGTTCTGCTAATTCCTGACCGTCAAGCAATGTAAAGCCGCGGCTTTTTAGTTCTGCGGCCGGCGCAGGTTCAAGCCGGTCAACGGCAATTCTGCCGCTGCGACAGTGGGGCTTAACAATGTCGGCAATCTCATCCGCCCATGCCTTCATCCTCTCCTCGACCAGGTTCCCAGCCGTGAAGAACAGGAAGGACTTCGATGTCCTGATCTCGTCGATGCTAGGTAGGCCGTTATTGACATGCTCCGATCCTTCGAATTCGAACATGATCGCCGGCCCATCGGCGAGGATCAGTGCGCATCGCGACGGATTGTGCATCGTCCAGATGCTCATGTTCGAGCAATCGAACGCGTAGCGGATGTTGACCGGATCGTAGAGAAGGAGCGCCGAACAGTCCCATTCCTTCATCGTCGCTCGCAGACGCCCAAGTCGGTAGCGACGTGCGTTGTCGAGCGTCGCTGCGGGGATCGGACTGAATAAGGGACGATCCGCGCCTTCCGGGTTGAGATATGCTTGTTTGCGATCATCCTTAAAGACGGTCGAGCCAGCACACGTCGACGAATTCTCTTCGCTACGCAGCATTCTATTGATCCTAGGGGTCTTTGGTTGGTTTGGTACTCGCTGATCAGCGGTCGATGACCAGATCGCTCAGAGGTTTCGAGCAGCAGGGCAGGAACATCCCGGCGTCGATCTCCCGCTGCCTGATGCCGCCATTGTGGTTCATCTCGACCGAGCCCGACGCGAGCTTGGATTTGCAGGTTCCGCACACGCCATTCGAGCACGAGGACGGAAGCCTGACGCCGGCCTTCTTCGCCATGGAAAGCACCGTCTGATCGGATGAAATTTCGAGCGTCCGTTTTTGTTTCGAGAACTCCACCTGGTAGATCTTGCCGGCGGGCTGTTCCTCGAGGTCGAGATTGGGCGCGTCGATCACCGCCGCATCAAAGCTCTCTTCAATGTGGTTCGAAACCGGGACGCCGAGCGCGGCCGTAATTGAACGAGCGGCCGCCATGAAGGGCGCTGGGCCGCAGCACATGACGACACGCTCCGCGATGTCCGGAACGGCAAGCTTGAGGAATTCTGCCGAAATCCGGCCGGTCAATCCCGGCCAGGCCGGCTCGCCAAGCACCGTCTCCGGCAGAAATTGCAGGCGCAGTCCCTTCATACGCGCTGCGAGACAAGACAATTCGCCGCGAAAGATGAGATCGAGAGGTGTACGGGCGGCATGGAGGAACACGACGTCCGCCGGCTCGCAACTGTCGGCAAGGTGTCGGGTTATCGACATCACCGGCGTGATGCCCGACCCGCCGGAAAGCAACAGCAGCTTGGCTCTATCAGCTTGCGGGCGGATGAAGTGCCCGAGTGGACCCTGACCCTTGACCGTCATGCCCGGAGCCATGTTGTCGTGCAGCCAGTTCGACACCCTGCCGCCTGGCACGCGCTTGACTGTGACGGTGAACGCGCTGTTGCGATGGGGCGACGACGAGATGCTGTAGCAGCGAGCCTCGCCGTCTATGCCCGTCGGGAATTCGAACAGGAAATATTGCCCGGCGTCGAAGCTGAACCGCTTGCCGTCGGGGGAAGCGAACGTGAAGCTCTTCACGTCATGCGTCTCCTGATGCACGTCGATGCATACGAGCGTTTCGTCGTGCTCCGGATCCCAGACGGCGGCCTGACCGCGCTGCATTTGTGCGAACTCAATACCCATGGACGCGCATCCGATCGATGTACCAGGCCGCGAACCTGTCCAGATTTGATTCCGAGAACCGGGAGTAGGGACCGGGCCGGTAGGCGGGATCGAGCGCGCCGGCATGCGAGCGGGCGACGAGATCCGCATCCTGGTCCGTCGTCGCGATCCAGACGTCGGTCAGCTTCTCCAGATCGTAGTCTTTGCCTTCGGCGGCGTCCTTGTGAACGAGCCACTTGGTTCTGACGAGCGTCTTGCCGGCGGAGAGCGGAATGACGATTGCGACCACTGCGTGATCGCCCATGAAATGATTCCAGCTATTGTGACCCCACAGATGCATGTCACCGAGATCCTTGCGGGTCATCTCGCCAAGAAGCTTGGACGACGCCGCTGTCGCGTCATGCGTCTGGGATTCTCCTGCGCCGGCGATGATGAGACGTTGGGTGCGGAAGTTTGTGGCGCAGTCGACAAGCTGTTCGACCGCGGCGGAGGGAAAGCCTTCGGCCTCCCAGGCTTTCGTCTTTTCGTCGTAGAGCCGGAAATGCTCTTCGGCCTGATCACGATCCTCGAGGCTCAGCGTCTCCGGGTCGAAGCCGAAGTCGAGGTCGACGAAAGATACACAGAGTTCGGGATGGTTCGCGGAGCAATGGTAGCACTCGCGATTGTTCTCTACGGTAAGCTTCCAGTTGCCGTTCTCGATGACATCCGTCTGATGGGCAATCTTCGCATAGCGGATATCGTAAGGGGCAAGGCGTTCGATCATGGTTTGCTCGAGCTTTGCAATATCCTGCGGCGGATTATCAGAGAGGCAGACATAGATGAGGCCGCCGATAGATTTGAAGTTTACTGGCTTCAGGCTGTGGCACTGCTTGTCGAAGTCTTTGCCCATGTGGGGGGCGTAGCTCAATTCGCCGGTCAGTTCGTAGGTCCACGTGTGATAAGGACAGACCAGCTTCGAGACGATCGTCTTCCCCGAATCGAGCAGGCGCGAGCCTCGATGGCGACAGACGTTGTGAAGAACGCGGATCCCGCCGTCGTCGTCGCGCAGAAGGATCAGGCTTGTTTTGCCGATATCGACGACCGTCGCATCGCCCGGCTCCGGAACGTCGCAGTCAAGTCCCACGCAGATCCAGTGCTTGTGGAAGAAAACGTCGATGTCAGCCTCGAAGACATCCTCTCGAGTATAGAGGCCGGCTGGCAGAGAGTGACCATCTGCGCGAGCTTCAAGGAGAGCTGAGATGGAGGAAGGGAGCCTGTTTAGCATGATATCCTCTTATGGTTGGATAGATGGCACTTTGCGCTTGCATCCGTTGGGCTTCAACGGCATTAATTTTCACAGATACATAACATTTTGTAATGTGAGAGAGGTCTGATGAACTTTCGCCGTCGAATTCCATCCCTGACGGCGTTGATGACGCTTGAGGCAGTCTTGAGACATCGCAGCTTTACTGCCGCTGCCGCCGAACTGGGCGTCACCCAGGCTGCCGTCAGTCGCCAGATCGCGCTATTGGAAGAGGAACTCGGGCTAGTGATGTTCGTACGCAAGCATCGCGCCATCGAACCGACTGCAGCATGTCTCACGTTGGGGACCACGCTCGCCCACAGCTTCGCCAATATCGCGGACACGGTCGATGCGATCAGATCTTCTTTGCAGGATTTTGTAACGATCGGCGCAACAGTTGCGTTCTCCTCCTTCTGGCTTCTCCCGCGGTTGGGAGAGTTTCGGCGGGAAAACGCGGGCATGCAGATTAGGGTCATCTCGCAAGATACGAAGATCGACCTGGACACAGGAGGGATCGATATCGCCATTCGATACGGACGGCCGCCGTTCGCCGATGCAAAGGTGGTTGCCTCCCAGGAAGACTTCATCGTTCCCGTATGTTCTCCGGATTATCTTAGGCGCCGCCAGACTGCGGAACTGTCGGACCGCGATGAGTTCATCGAGACTGACGCTCACGACCGATCATGGCTGTCCTGGTCGCAGTGGGCCGAGGAGGCGGGCCGCCAATTGCGGATCAAGCCGCACCTTCGGTTCAATCATTATACGGAAACAATCGCAGCCGCCCGTGCCGGGCAGGGCATCGCGCTCGGTTGGTGGCTGCTTGTCCGGACCTTCCTGGAGGATGGCACGCTCGTTGCGCTCGATGAAGCGAAAATGCCAGCCGCCGATGCGTATAATGTCCTGCTACCAGCGAGAACGCGCCGTTCCTTCGCCGCGGAACATGCCGCAAACTGGCTTGCCAATGCCCTGACGCGGTGAGATCGGTGCGGTCGCACTTTAGGGTCGCGTTTGGGCGATGGGTTTGATTCCTTTCAAGAGCAAACCAACGGTTCAAACGTCAGGATGGCCCTGAAATCATTCACATTCGTGCCGGTCGGCCCAGTCTCGAACAGGTCGCCGTTCGCAGCGAAGCCGGAATAGCTGTCGTTGCCGTTGAGGATCTTGCGCGGATCGAGCCCTTCCGCCCGAAGACGCCGCACGGTGCGGCCATCGGCAAAGGCGCCGGCATTGTTTTCCGAACCGTCGATGCCATCGGTGTCGGCCGCCAGCTTGCCGTCCTTGGAATGCGGAGTAACGGTCGTCTCGCCACCCGACAGGAGGACGGACGGCCTGGCAGAAGGCCGGTCGTTGCCGAGCACCTCGCGGGCGATCGCCGCATGCACCAGTGCCAAGTCGCGAGCCTCTCCCTCGACGGAATCGGAGAGGATCGCCGGCGTGATGCCCTGGGCACGTGCCACCTCGGCCGCTTCCAGCGAGACGCCGGCCGAGGCGATGATGTGGTGCTCGTTGCGGGCAAAGGCCGGATCTTCGGGCGTCGGCGCACCGGCCGCCGGCGAATTCAGATGATCCAGAGCCGCCTGCGGCAGCTTCAGCCCATATTGCCGGACGATCTCCATCGTATCCTGCCGCGTCGAGCCGTCCGGAACCGTCGGGCCGGAGGCGACATGGGCGGGATTGTCGCCGGGAATGTCGGAAACGATCGGGCTGACGACGCGGGCTCTGGTCGCAGCCGCGAGCCGCCCGCCTTTGATGGTGGAGAGATGCTTGCGGGGAGAGGGGAAGTCTCCCGTGGCTCCCCTTTTTCCACGAAGCAGTGTTTCGTGAAAACGATAGGCAGAGAAGGCTGCATTCACTGCAGCCCAGGGCTCACGAAAATCGGACGTCCTTCAAAGCGGAATTCTGTCGCAAAAGTCGCTCGGAAAAAATCGGAAATTTGCGACCGGGAGTATCAGCGCCGCGCAAAACGAGGGCCGGCTTATGGAATTGGCCGCCATCAGCGACATGAATGCTGCCGTCGCTGGCTTCGAGGTCGATCACCCCGTAGCGCTTCAACGGCGATAATGTGATCGCTTTCGCTCACTTGCTCGCACGTGAATGGAAAGGTCGCGAAATCCTTCTGTCGAAGGTCCAATGCGGAGGCTGTCCGTGCTGAAAACGTCACGAAGACTTCATGATGGATGGCTTGACAACGACTTATTTCGCTCGTTATGAGCGACATACGTCACATATAGGAACTGGAAAAACCGTGCTCAACACCGCCGAAGACCGTCAGGAGAAGATTGTCGACCTGCTGCGCGAGGAGCTGTTCCTTGATCTTCGTACCCTGACGAAGCGCTTCCAGATTTCCGTGGCGACGGCCCGCCGCGACCTTGTCGAGCTTGAGGAAGCCGGTCTTCTTCGCCGGACGCATGGTGGAGCGGTCAGCATATCTCAGGTGTCATACGACCCGACCAATGCAGCGCGTGCGGTTTCTCAAAAGGCGGAAAAAAAGGCCATCGCCGAGGTGGCGGCGGCGATGATTGCTGATGGAGATGTCGTCCTGCTGGATGCCGGCACGACGGCGCTGGAAGTCGCCAAACTGCTGGTGGGACGCAAGGGCCTTACGTTCATAACGAACGGCGCCGATATTATCGCCGAATTGATCCGGCACGACGCGTCCAGTGTCTATGCGGTCGGTGGTGAGTTCGCCGAGATTAATCGGTCCTTCCGGGGGCCTCTCGCTGAGCATTTTATCCGTCAGTTCAACGTCGACAAGCTCATTCTCAATGCTGCTTCGATCGATCTCGGACGTGGGCTTATCTTCACAGGATCGCCGGTGAACGCGAGCGTGCAGAAGGCGATGATCGAGGTCTCCAATCGGACGATCGTCGTGGCCGATCATTCGAAGTTCACGAAATCAAGTTTTTCAGTCACCGCCAAGATCGAGGATGTGGGCGCAATCGTCACCGACGCGGGCGCGCGAGCCATCATCGATACGGTGCCAGAAAAGCTGCGGAGGAAATTCGTCATCGCAAGCTGAGCTGCGATGCCGTGCTATCCATCAACAGCTTCCAGAGGAAGCAGGGAGAGACCCATGTTTGCCACCAGCAGAAGAAATGTGGTGTTTGGTGCGGCCGCGATGATGCTTGCATCGCTGTCGAGCATCAACTGCGCCTGGAGCGCCGATGATGTGAACCTGAACCTGAGCCTGATGATCTGGGATCCGGCCCAGAAAGCGGGTGTTCAGAAGGCGGTAGACGCGTTTCAGGCCACTAACCCCAATGTCAAGGTCTCCCTCATGCAGGTCCCTCAGGACCAGTACTATACCAAGCTCGACGCATCGCTTGGCGCCGGCGAAGGGCCGGATGTGATGTGGCAAAGCTCGAGGGCTTCTTACTATGTCGATGGTGGTGCGCTGGAGCCGTTGACCGGATACATCAAGGCGGACAACCTGTCCCTTGATGGCTACAACAGGCAGATCGTCGATCTCTACAAGTTCGGCGGCGAGCAGTACGGCCTACCAAAGGATATGGACGCCTGGACGTTTGTCTACAACGCCGACGTGTTCAAGAAACTCGGCGTGGAGACTCCCAAGGCGGACTGGACGTGGGAAGACATGGTCCGGATCGCCAAGGAGATCAAGGCGAAGCAGATCTCCTCAATCATTCCGTTGTCCTATAACTTCTCATTCAACAATGGGGTCGCGAGCCTTGTACATGCCTTGGGCGGTAGGGTGATCGACAACAACAAGGGTGTGATGTCGTCGGCGGCCGGCACCAGGGCTCTTGAGATGGTCAAGGGCCTCCAGGACGAGGGACTGATCCTCAAGGTTGCCGACTCCTCTGACTTCAATCCGGTATCGGCGCTGATTTCCGGCAAGCTGGCGATGGCCGAGATTCCCTCCTGGAACCTCAGCCTTCTCTCGAAGGCCGATCTTCCGAGCGGGACCTTCCAGGTCGTCCGGATGCCTTCCGTCAACGGATCGTGGACATCGGATACCAATGGTCTTGTCTACGTGATGAACGCCAACTCGAAGCACAAGGACGAGGCGTGGAAGCTTATCAAGTTCCTCACCTCAGAAGCGGGCGCTGTGCTTCATGCCGAAGGTGGAGCGGGTCTTCCGGCAAACACGTCCAAAGCCACGCTCGCCGCTTTCGTGAAGGCGAATGAGAAACTGGCCGGGCTGCAGGAAGCACTCTCGGTGACCACCGAAAAGAGCTACCTCAGGACCACCACACAGTATCCGAAGGTCATCGGCGCCAACACCAAGATCAGCAGCGCCGTGATGGGACCGTTCTATGCCGGATCCGTGTCGGCATCCGATACCGCGAAAAAGATCGATGAGACCCTCAACGAGGCCCTGCATTGACCGCCACCTCCACATTGCGCCTCAATAGCGCTGAGCCGAAGCCGAGCCGCAAAACTCTGCGGCTTGGCAGCCTGCGTTGGCGGCAAGCCTCAACCGGCTATCTCTTTCTCCTCCCATTGTTCGCAGGACTTCTCGTTTTTCGCTTCTATGCGTTTGGCTACAATGTTTGGCTATCCTTCACCAAGGCTGGCGCGTTCGGTCCGCCTCGCTTCGTCGGGTTGGACAACTACCGGAGACTGCTTGACGATAGCCAGCTCGTCGTCGCGCTCTACAACACCATTAAGTTCGCCGCGATCGCCGTGCCTGGCGTCGTCATCGTCTCACTGCTGTGCGCCTTGCTCATGCAGTACCGGTTTCGGGGCGAGACCGCGTTTCGGGCGATCGTTTTCCTTCCTGCCGTGTGTTTGCCAACGGCGATCATCCTCGTGTTCGGATGGATGTTTCAGACGCAATACGGGCTCGTCAACGCGGCAATGGATGCGATGGGCGCCTCCCCCGTCAGCTGGTTCGGCAACGAGGCTGGTGTTACCGTCGTCGTTTCGATGATCGTCGTCTATCTGTCGTTCAGCGTCCCCGCAATCATTCTTTACGCCGGCATGCAGGACATTCCATCTGACGTCTATGAAGCCGCCATGCTCGACGGCGCCGGCCCGGCGCGCCGGTTCTTTTCAATCACGCTGCCGCTTCTGACCCCATCGCTATTCTTCGTGATCCTCACGACGACGATCGGCATTCTGAAGCTGTTCGACACGGTCTACCTGCTGTTGCCCCCCGTCGAACACTCCGTCTCGACCAATTACGGGATGACGCTGGTATATTACTACTACTACCTGGCGTTTTACGACACGGGCCAGCGCGGCTACGCAGCGGCTGTTTCTCTGTTCCTGCTGGTGCTGATCCTGGCTGTCTCGATCGTCCTGCTCCGGCTTCAGCGTCGTTTCGTGCACTACGGGGAGGACGGCTGATGTTGGTAAAATACCGTGTCCGCTGGTGGACCTATCTCATTGTCAGTGTGGTCGGGCTGCTGATCTTGGCACCGTTCGCCTGGATGGTCTCAACCGCGCTGATGACCACCGGTCAGACCCTTCAGATTCCCCCGAACGTGATCCCGTCGCCTGCGGCGCTTGATGGCGTGCGCGAGGTCTTCAACCGGCTCCCGTTCGCGACCTTGTTGTCCAACACCGTCATCGTCTCGATCGGCCGAGTGATTGGCACCCTCGTTATTTGCTCGATGGCTGCCTATGCGCTCGCCATCATCAAGGTCCCAGGGGCGAAGATCATCCTCATTGTCATCCTTGCACTGATCATGGTGCCGGGGGACATCTTTATCATCCCCAGCTATTCCATCATCACGTCGCTGCGCCTGACCGATACGCTGGTCGCGCTCGCCCTGCCTTCACTCTTCGACGTTTTCGGAGTCTTTCTGCTCTATCAATTCTTTCGGGGCGTTCCGCGGGAACTGATCGAGGCGGCGAGAATGGATGGAGCATCCCACCTTCGGATCCTGGCGACCATCGTTGTGCCGGTCGCGCGTAGCGGTATCATTTCGCTCGCGATCCTGACGACGCTTGCGGAATGGAAGGAGCTGCTATGGCCGATCGTCGTCAACCGATCCATCGAGAAGATGACACTGGGACCGGGCCTTGCGCTTCTGCGTGGGGAATACACGACCGATTGGAACGTACTCATGGCGGCCGGCGTCCTCGCGGCGCTGCCGATGATCGTCATCTTCCTGATTTTACAGAAGAGGTTCATCGCCAGCTTTGCGCGGAGCGGGCTGAAGTAGCTCCTCCTTTCGTCCGCGAGCTGCTGCTGGTGGCGACACCCTAAGGTGAACCACCTTCAACGATTCGACGCATTCGCGGCGGCGTTCGCACAATCCCGCGGAGAATCAAAAAACTGACTTCAATATGCTTAAAGAGGAATTCGATGTTCGACATTCTGCCTTCGCGCTCCGGGCGTGTGATAGCCTGCGGTCATCGCGGTCATTCCGTCGACGGCCACGAGAATACCCGCCCCTCCTTGCGACGCGCCGCAGAGCTCGGCGCCTCGCTCTGCGAAATCGATCTGCGGATCACGCGGGATGGTCGGCTGGTCGTCTTTCACGACGATATCCTCGACAATGCCTCGACCGGGGCCGGCCTCATTTCTCAGACGGACTATGCCGAAATCGCCGAGCTCCGGACCAAGAACCGAAATGGCATCGCGATCGAGGGGCAGCCGATCGAGCCGTTCGAAGACGTGCTTGCCTATTGCCGAGACCTGGGCCTGGCGTTGATCGTCGAGATCAAGGACAAGTTCGAAGGGGTTGTCTATCTGGAACAGGTTGTGCGTCTGCTCAAGGAAGCCGGAATGTTCGAGCGAGTATTGATCAGCTCGTTCGACTATGTGGTGCTGCGCGACATCAAGCGCCTTGCACCGGGCATCCGTACGATGGGGATCAACTATCACCGTCTCGTCGAACCGGCTGCTGCCGCACGCTCTGCTACGATGGACGTCATGAACACGGACTATCCGCAGTTCGCGTCTGACATCGCCGAAAGTCTCCATGCCGCAGGCGTCGGGGTCAGTCACTACGTTCCGCCACCGCAGCATTTTGCTCTCCGGCGCGCGTATGGCTTCGATTACCTCGATCTGCTGCAATCCCACATGCGCGCCGGCTTGATCGATATGCTGGTGTGCGACGACGTTGCCTGGATCGTAGATTTCATCAAGAACAGTGGGCTGACACCTACACGGCTTAAGTTCACTAAGTAGCATAGCATGCCACGCCGGCTGAATGGAGAACCCGGCGCAATTACCTGTAGACGGTCTGTTTAAAACTAAGCCATCGTCACCTCGTTTCACGAGATGACGATGTTTGAATGCATGAGGAAATAAAAACTTATGGTCACAATTAAGAATGAAACGACGTCGCCGGATCGCGCCATGGAAACAACCGTTGAGGCAATCGCTCGTGAGGCCGGCCAGATCGCACTCGCTCATTTTCGGTCGCTGGCAACCCTGCCTGTCGAGAGAAAGGGACATCTCGATCTGGTGACCGACGCGGACAGGGACGTCGAGGAATTTCTGATTGCTAGCCTGCGCAAAGCCTTTCCCGAGGATGGCGTTTACGGTGAAGAGGGTGGCGACATAACCGGCGTCTCGGGACGGATCTGGGTGATCGACCCGATTGACGGCACGTTCAATTTCGTTCGCGGAAGCCAGAACTGGGCAATCTCGATAGGGCTCTTCGACAACCGGCAGCCCGTTTTCGGCGCGATCTTTGCGCCCGCCCGCGACCTGATGATAACCGGCGGTAACGCCATCGAGGCGCAGATCAACGGCAATCCAATACCAATGCTTCCTTTGTTCGATCTTTCCCGCGCGTCGACCGGCATTGGCCTGCATCCGTCGATCGCGACCGAAGATCGACTGGAAGTCCTTCGCTTTATCTCCGACGAACTTCGCATCAATTTCCGTTGTTGTGGGTCGTCGGCACTCTCTCTTGTGGAAATTGCGATGGGCGAGACCGACGGCTACATCGCGCTTGGTGATTCCACCTGGGATGTGATGGCCGGCCTGCCGATCCTCGCGAGCCTCGGTGTCTCGCACACCATCGACTGGAGTCGCATCGATCTGCAAGCAAAGCTTCGATTCGCGTGCGGAAGCGATGTGTTTCTGACCAGAATGGGTCCCTTGCTAGACCGAGTTTCGGTAGCTGCGTGACATCGGAGTAGGAGAGCCATGACCATCCCGTCCATCAAGAAGCAACGCGAAGCACAGGAGCTGTCATCGGTAGAATTGCGCCAGCGGACAGTGGACGGCAGGGGTGTCGCCGACATTCGGCTTCTGCAGGTAGAAGACGGTCCAGGCAGAGGCCAAAGGCTGCTTGTTGTTCGCAACGCCACGCGCATCAGGTTCGAGACCGCGCCTGACCGCGGTTTTGATATTTCCAGTGCCACCTGGCGCGGTATCAATATCGGGTGGAATAGCGCCAATGGACTGCCATGGCCGGCGAACTCCGTCGATGCGGAAGATGGGGTCGGCGCAATGCTAAGGGCAAGGTGCCCTTGCCCTTGTCACGGGCAGTTCAGGCTGATCAAAGGTGGTGACCGTGGGTTCGGATCCCGTTCAAGTGTCTGGATCGAAACATCGGTGTCAAAACCGAATCGTCATAGATCGGGAGATTCGGCGTCATTGGCAGCGCCAGCACCGTGCGCTGGCGCTGCCTTGAGCATGTCCCGCAATAGACGCGCGAGATAATCGAGATCGAGCGTGCAGCGGTGTGCTTTATCCCGCACGGTTTCAAATTGTCCTTCCGGCAATGCTCCGCCGCGTTCGGCCAACAGGCCGAGAAAATAGTCCGTGTCGAATTCGGGGTGTGCTTGCAGCGTCAGTATCGGTCTCCGATAACGCAACCCGGCAGCCGGACAGCCGTCGCCGGTAGCAATGATCTCGGCTTCGGGCGGCAAGCCGACCACCTGGTCCCGATGCCAGGCATTCGCGAAGAAGCTGTTGCCTTCGGCACTCCGATAGCGCCGGGGGCCGGCGATCCATCCGGCGGCGGCTCGCTCGACACGGCCGCCGAGCGCCTGAGCGACGATCTGATGACCGAAGCATATGCCTACCAGCGGGCGGCGCGTGACCTGTATGTCGCGGATGAGCTGCTCCAGGGGCGCGATCCAGGGATGATCTTCATAGACGCCGTGGCGTGAGCCGGTGATGATCCAGGCATCGGCCGCCGTCGCGCTCTCCGGAAACACGCCATTCTCAATGTCGTAAGTCGCAAACGCGAATGCATCCTCGCCAAGCAATGCACGGAAACGGGCATCGTAGTCGCCCTGGATTGCGGCCAGCTTTTCCGGGGCGCTGCCCGGCTTCAGAATACCGACATTGATCTTCTGCATATGATGATCCTTGATATGATGGCGTCTGTTATTTCGACTAGTGCCTCAGCCCGCCGCCCGTTGCAGGAGCAATCTCCAGGCCGCCATGCCTCTTTCGATATCCGTCAGGCGGCAGAACTCGTCGACCCCGTGCATGTTCTCGTCGGATAGGCCAAATCCGAAGATGACGGTGTTGACACCGAGCGTCGAAGCGATAGCGCCGGGCATTGGAATACTGCCGCCGGAATAGGAAAAGCAGGGCTTTCGTCCATCCACCGCCGTGAGTACGTTTGCGGCAAGTTCTTGAAACGGATCTTCGCGCGCGATCCGATAGGGCCGCGACTTGCCCGGAAGAATAGCAATCTGCCGATCGAAATGTGCTGGAATCGCACGGTCGACGGCATCCTTCAGCAACACCGCGACCGTGTCGGGATCCTGCCCCGGAACCAGCCGACAGGAAAGGCGGGCGCTGGCCGAGCGCGGGACGATGGTGCGCAGGCCGGCCGCATAGTTCCCGGCCTCCAGGGCGTTGATTTCGATGGTGGGATAGAGGCCGGTCCGTTCGCCGACGGCGAGATATGGCGAAACGGCATCATCTTCCAGCCCGGCTCGAGCAAGCCAGTCGGCGCGTTCGAACGGCTGCTCGCGAACAAGCTGCCGCTCCGCCTCGCTCGGGCTGGCTGCGCCATCCATGAAGCCGGGCAGGGCGATGCTCCCATTAGCGTCATGGAGGAGGGAGAGCGCCTTTGCAAGCGCCTGCGCCGGATTGGGTGCGGCGCCGCCGAAGGTCCCGGAATGCAGATCTTTTGTGGAGCCCTTCACGGTGATTTCCAGGCCACAGAAACCGCGCAGTCCAAGGCGCAGGTCGCCCTGATTGGCAGTGGATTGCCAGCCATCCGTACTAAACACGGCGTCGCAGCGAAGCAGATCCTTGTAACGGAGAAGCGCCGCGTCGAGATTGGGGCTGAGGATCTCCTCCTCCCCTTCGTAGAAAACCTTGATGTTCCACGGCAGGGCGGCAAGGTCATATTCCGCCAGCGCAAAGATTGGTAGAAGCAGGTTCATCTTCTGGTCGGTGGCTCCACGGGCGAAAATTTTGCCGTCCCGCAGCGCCGGACGGAAAGGATCGCTTGTCCAGCCATCGGCCATCGTCGCCGGCTGCACGTCGTAGTGGCCGTAGAGCAAAAGCGTCAGGCGGTCCGGGCGGATATCCGTTTCGGCATAGACATAGGCGGATCCCGGCATGTCGGTCAGCAGCCGTGCATGCAGTCCCGCCCGCTCCAACCTTTGCCGCAGCCATTCCGCCGCCCGGTCGAGATCGGACCGGCCGTGCTCCCAGGCCGAAACCCCTGGAATTTCCAAGAGCGCCGTCAGATCGGCCAGAAAACCTTCGGGGATCGTCTTCATGCCGATTTGACGGTAACGTCTGCGCCGAGCTGCCGCAGCAGCACGAGGGAATCGCGCACCACCCAGCTTTCGACGATCATGCCGTCCCGGACCTCGTAGATACCGATGCCCGGCACCTTAACCCGATTGCCGGTCGGCGCGATGCCCATGAAGGCGCCTTCATGCGTGCCGGTCATGGTGTAGTAGACGCTGCGACCAAGAGATCGCCGAGTGGAACCGCTTCTATACGGATGTGCATGTCCATGAAGCCATGCAGCGGCGGCGCTGGACGCGCGCGACGCGCTGGGTGTTGGACCACGCCGACCTGCATCCGTCTCCCGGCTGTCCGCGCTATTTCGTGCTCTATGAGGCTGTCGGCTTTCAGGATGCGACGGACGAGGAGGTTGCCGCCTGGGGTCCCTGGACAGAGGGGCCGCCGATCTGGAAGCGCCATGTCGGGGCTTGGACGCTCGATTATCGCGTCGTGGAACCGTAACGGCAGGATGTCACGCGGTCTGGGGACATCGCCCTTTTACGATAAGGACCCTTCGGCTCACACCGGATAGATTATATACACGATCGCCAACATCCGGGTTTGCAAGCATGGCATATGCGGAGCCCGTCTCTTCCGCCCTCTCGACAAGCTCGGGAGAGCGGAATGGGGCTTCGCATTTCGCTGCAGCGTCCAGGCTATTTATCAAGCCTTCGGCGGCTCGGCCGGCACGGGATAGTCGGCGGCGTTCGTCACCATTCCGGGCCGGGTGGCGTAATCCCAGCGAACCGGTGCGAAGAAATCAAGGACGCCACCGGGCATGCCGTTCGAGACGAGCTGAATGGTATGGATATCCGGCGGTTTGGCGACGGCAATCCCCGGCGTTGAGATGACGACGTGCTCGTCCGGCAGCCATTTCGTGCCATCGCGGCCCCACGGCCGGCGCATGTGGTAGATATGCGTACCGGAATGCACAAGCGAAATCTGTTCGAAATCCTCGTGGAAATGTGGACTGAGATCGGTGTCCGGCTTCGCCTTCGACGCGGCTGGAAAGCCGTAGCCGAAATTCATCATCGCCGTGCGGTGCATATAGCATTGCGGCTTTCCGGCCGGCAGATCGAACAGATTGTAGACGCGGATGCGATAGCCGCCAACCGGCTCGGGCCAGGCGACGAGCGGTGCGACATGGGCAAGCGGTGGTTCGTATTCGGCTTTGTTCGGGCAACGCTCGACGAGATCGGCCGACAAGCTGGTGAAGCCAAGCCAGACATGGCCGCCCTCCAGCAGTTCTACTGTACTGTCGCCCGGCGGCAGGATGACGACCGAACCTGCCGGCACGTCTTTCGTCTCGGCCCCGGCGGTCACGCGGACGCCGTGGAACAGCGGCCAGACGAAATATTCGTCGGGATTGGCCTGTCGCGCGAACTTGGCGCCGGCGGCGCCCGCCATGTAGACGCACACCATGTTCTGCGCGCGATGAAACCAGAACTGCCCGGCGCCATGAGTTTCGTCCGGCGGGTCTTCGTAAAGCCGCCGATAGGTCCCGATCAGGCCCTTGCTGTATGGCATTGTCTCACTCCCGTTTTCTTCCGATACTGAAGGATTGCGCACCGACCCGTCTCCCCGGGCGTCGCGATCTTCGCTGCCGGCAATCCGGCAGCCTCGGTCAGAAGACCATCCGGCGACGGCGGCGTCCAATATCAATATCAGCTGGTGTCGATAACCAAACTGAAAGGATCCGGACTTTTCCGCAGGGCGGAAATTCATTCCGAAAAGATATCGATCGCCGCCAATATTGGTATTGGACGATATCTAACAGAGCTGCGTTTCTGTAACCGAAAAAATGGATCGGTCCCCGGCGCAGGTACAGCTTGTCGCAGGGAAGGCAATCGGTGCGGGGAGGCACCGGCGGCGAGCGGGTCCACAGCAGAAACGAAGAGTAAAACTCGAGGGAGGTCGAGATGCTTCAATTCTTCCGTACACACAGGCGCTTTGTCATCTATGCATCGTTGCTTGTATTCCTCGGCATCTACAATCTCGACCGGCTGACCATTTCCATCGCCGGCAGCTCCATTGCAAAGGAGATGGAGCTGGGGCCGGTGGCGATGGGATATCTCTTCTCGTCCATCCTCTGGCTTTATGCTGTCTGCCTGCTGCCGTCGGGTTTCATGGCGGATCGGTTCGGACCGAAGGCCACGGCGGCCGTCGCCGCTGCCTTCTGGTCGCTCTTCCAGGGGCTCAGCGGCTTGGCCTTTTCGGCGTTTACCCTGCTGGTCACCCGGCTGGGCAACGGTGCCTTCGAGGCCGCCGCCAATCCTGCCGCCCATGCCACGATCCGCGAATGGACGCCGCGCCGCGAGCGTGGCATGGCAACCGCCATCTGGTTCTTCGGGTCGGTTGGGGTGCCCGGCCTCGGCGCGCCGATCCTCGCCTGGATCGTCACCACTTGGGGCTGGCGGGCCTCCTTCATCGCTACCGGCCTGCTCGGCTTCGTGTGGGTTGCGCTCTGGTGGGCCTTCTATCAGTCGCCAGATAAGGCGACCTGGCTGGAGCCGGAAGAGCGCGACATGATCATGCGCGAACGCGATTTTGAGGCTTCGGCCGACAGCGAAACTGCCGCCGGGCACAGTCTCGGCTACAAGGGGCTGTTCTCGGCCCCGACCATGTGGGGGCTGGCGCTTACGCAATCCTGCGTCAACTATGTGTCCTATTTCTTTTCGGCCTGGCTGCCCGGCTTGCTGCAGCATAATTACAATCTGACCGTGCTGCAGACCGGTTCTTATACGGCGATTGCCTATCTCGCGAGCGCCGTAACCG
Source organism: Rhizobium jaguaris (assembly GCF_003627755.1). Classification (NCBI taxonomy): domain Bacteria; kingdom Pseudomonadati; phylum Pseudomonadota; class Alphaproteobacteria; order Hyphomicrobiales; family Rhizobiaceae; genus Martinezella; species Martinezella jaguaris. Next base: position 319,391 of record NZ_CP032695.1, read on the forward strand.
CCCTGATCCTCAGCTATATCTGCGACCGCGTGCTCACGACGGATGCCTTGCAGGCCGGCAAACGCCGGTATGCCGTCGGCATCGCCAACATCATCGCCGCCTGCGTGATCTTCGTGCCCTTCGCCGGCTCGCTACCCATGGCCATGGTGTTGCTGTCGATCGCCCACAGCGGCAACGCCTTTGCGCAGTCGATGAATTTCGCGCTCGTCAACGATCGCCTGAAGTCCTCTGGCGATGTCGGCCACGCCTATGCGATCTTCACGCTCGGCGGCGTCAGCGCCGGCATGCTGGCGCCGATCGTCACCGGTTATCTCGTTCAGGCCACGGGCACCTTCAACAGCGCCATGGCGCTCACCGGCTGCGTCGCCCTGGTCGGCACCATGCTGACGCTTTTCATGACTCGCCGGGCGATCGGAGAACATCTAGAACAGGAAGCGGGAGCGTTCAGCACCGCGCATTGACGCGGCCGGGCGCAGGTTTTCTGGCCAGCGCATGATCCCAGACCGTGTGAAGCGGTTCTGGGATCATGCCTAATCAAACAACGAGAGCACGATGAAGAAGCTGATCAACGATCCCCGCAATGTCGTCCGTGAAATGCTGGAAGGGCAGGTTGACCTGAACGTCGGGCAGGCGCTGCTCGACGACGAGAATGTGATCGTCCGCGCCGGCCTGCCGGAGCCGGCGGACCGTCCGGTCGCCGTCCTGTCGGGCGGCGGCAGCGGACACGAACCAGCCCATGCCGGCTATGTCGGCGACGGCATGCTGACGGCTGCGATCGCCGGCGATGTCTTCACCTCGCCGAGCGTCGACGCCGTGCTTTCGGCAATCCGCGCGGCCGCCGGGCCGCGCGGCGCGGTTCTTATCGTCAAGAATTATACCGGCGACCGGCTGAATTTTGGCCTCGCCGCCGAACTTGCCACCACCGAGGGCATTCCGACCCGCGTGGTCATCGTTGCCGACGACGTGGCGCTGCGCAACACGGTCGCGCCGCAGTTCCGGCGCGGCATCGCCGGCACCGTGCTGGTTCACAAGATCGCCGGAGCCGCCGCCGCTGCCGGCGCGACGCTGGATGAGGTGACAGCTGAAGCACAGGCAGCCGCGGCGGCGCTGGCCACAATGGGCGTGGCACTTGGCGCCTGCACTGTGCCCTCCGTCGGCAAGCCGACCTTCTCGCTCGGCGAGAACGAGATGGAACTCGGTCTCGGCATTCATGGCGAGCCGGGCGTGCGCCGCGGCCCGCTGTTGCCGGCCGATGCGATCGTCGATGCCATCATCGAGGTGCTACTGACCGAGAAATCGCCCGAGCCGGGCACTCATTGGGCGCTACTCGTCAATGGGCTCGGCGCCACGCCGCCGATGGAACTTGCGGTCGTCGCCCGTCATGCCCTCTCTACTCTGCGTGCCCAAGGCCTGATCATCGACCGCGTGTGGAGCGGGAATTTCATGACCGCTCTCGACATGCCCGGTTGCTCTCTGACGCTGCTGCCGGTCGATGCCAAGCGGCTGGAATATCTCGATGCTGTCACCGACGCGCCCGCCTGGCCGGGACGCGGCCAGGCGGCACCACGTAAGGCCGTCGCGGCTGCCCAGGCAACGCCGACGGCGGCGACGCCGGCCCCGGGGCCGCTGGCGACTGCTCTGCGCGCTCTGGCACTCGGCGTCGCCGAGGCATTGGAGCACAATGAAGCCCATCTTGCCGATCTCGACAGCCGTGCCGGAGACGGCGATCTCGGCGCCAGCATGGTACGCGGCGCTGCGGCGATCCGGGCTCTGCCGGAAGGAGATTGGGCGACGCCGGAAAGCGCGCTGATCGCTCTCAGCGGCGCCTTGCGCCGCGCGATCGCCGGCAGCTCCGGCCCGTTCTACGCCGTGGCGTTGCTGCGCGCGGCCCGGGAACTGATAGCGCCGGTGCCCGACGCTGCGGCTTGGAGCCGCGCCTTCAGCAAAGCCGTGACATCGATCGGCGAGCTCGGCGGCGCCAAGGTCGGCGATCGGACCATGCTCGATGCACTTCAGCCAGCCGCGGACACTTTTGCCGCCGGTGTGGAGCAGGGAGAGGGTTTGGCAAGCGCCTGGGGCAAGGCGGTCGCGGCAGCCGAGGCAGGGGCGGAATCGACCATCAACATGCGTCCGAGGCTCGGCCGTGCCGCTTATTTGGGCGACCGTGCGCTCGGCGCGCCGGATGCCGGCGCCAGTGCCGTGCTGGTCTGGATGCGCGCCCTGCAGAGTTGATGATAGTCCGCCACAACGGGCGGCGTTCCGTCTCGCCCTTGATACGATCTTAGAGGAGTAAGCGATGATGAAGTTCCGTCTTTGCAATCCGACCGAAATCGTCTTCGGCTCGGGCCAGATTTCCGCGCTTGCGGATCTGGTCCGTCCGGGCACGAGGGTGCTGCTGCTCTACGGCGGCGGGAGCATCAAGCGCAATGGCATCTATGACAAGGTCAAGGCGGCTTTGAGCGCCTGCGAGGTAACCGAATTCGGCGGCATCGAAGTCAATCCGGTCTATGAAACGATCATGAAGGCGGCTGCGGTGACGCGACAGAAGGGTATCGAGCTCATTCTCGGCGTCGGCGGTGGTTCTGTGGTCGATGCCGCGAAATTCCTGGCGACGGTGGCGCCCCTTCAGGTCGACGATCCTTGGGATCAACTGGCGGGGCAGGGGCAGGTCGACACGGTCCTGCCGGTCGGCGCCGTGCTGACACTGCCGGCCACCGGCTCGGAAAGCAATCCGGTGTCGGTCATTTCCCATCACGGCCGCCGGCTGAAGATCCCCTTTGCCGAACAGCGCGCCCGCCCGCGCTTCGCTGTCCTCGATCCCGACACCATGGCGAGCCTCGATATCAGGCAGCTCCAGAACGGGGTCGTCGATGCTTTCACCCATGTGATCGAGCAATATCTGACGCTGCCAATCAACGCGCCGGTGCAGCATGGCTTCAGCGAGGTGCTGATGCGCACTCTTGTCGAATGGGGACCGCGGCTCGTCGAGCGCAATGATCCGGAGGCGCGCGAGACGGTGATGTGGGCGGCCAACCAGGCGCTGAACGGGTTGATCGGCGCCGGTATCCCGCAGGATTGGTCGACTCATATGATCGGCCACGCCATCACCGCGCTTTACGACATCGATCATGCCCGCACGCTCTCGATGGTCATGCCGTCGCTATTGCGTTTCCGCAGCGAGGCCAAGGCGGGGATGCTGCAGCGCTACGCCAAATTCGTCTGGGATATCGCCGAGGCAGACCCGAAACGGGCGGGAGAAGAAGCGATCCGGCGTACCGAAGACTTCTTCCGCCGCATGGGTTGCCCCGTAAGGCTCTCCGATGTTGCGCCGATCGTCATCGAGGCGGATGAGATCGTCTCTCATCTCGAACGCGCCAAGCAGACGACACTGGAGGAATCGCAGGATATCGGCTTGGCCGAGGTGCAAGCCATATTGCGCATCGCGGCGTGAGGAGATTCGCGCGGAGATAGGCATCCGCCCTCCTGGTTCGAGCCTCCGCTCCTTGGCTGCGCACCTCACCGTGAGGGCTGATCGTCTCGGTTGGCCGTTCAAGCCATTATTGTTGATCGCGGTCTTTCCTGATGGAGAGCAGAAGCGATAGCGCAGCCAAAGAGGCCCCGAACCACTCTCGTGGTTCGGGGCCTCCATTATCACTAGGTCATTGAAAATTCGCCTATTTCACATTCAGCCCCATCGGGCTGTCCTGCGCCACGAAGCGGCTCTT